>NZ_LADU01000106.1 GCF_000961795.1 Hyphomonas sp. BRH_c22 | reverse complement strand
AGGAGGCTTTGCCGCCTTCCTGCTGGACGGCGTGACGGGGTCGGGCAAGACGGAAGTTTATTTCGAGGCGATTGCGGAGGCGCTGCGTGTGGACCCGCAGGCGCAGGTGCTGGTCATGCTGCCGGAGATCGCGCTGACGCAGGCGATCCTGTCGCGGTTCGAGGCGCGCTTCGGGGCGGCGCCTGCGCCCTGGCATTCGGGTCTGTCGGACAAGGAACGCCGCCGGACATGGCGGGAGGCGGCGCATGGCCGGGCGCGGATCGTGATCGGCGCGCGTTCGGCGCTGTTCCTGCCCTATGCGAACCTGAAGCTTGTCATCGTCGATGAAGAGCACGACGGCAGCTACAAGCAGGAGGACGGCGTCACCTATCATGCGCGCGACATGGCGGTGATGCGGGCAAAGCTGGAGGGGGCAGGGGTGGTGCTGGCCTCGGCGACCCCGGCGCTGGAGACCGTGGTGAATGCTGAGGCCGGGCGCTATACGCGGCTGATGCTGGCGGCGCGGCCCGGCATGGCGCGGCTGCCTGACGTGGAACTGGTGGACCTGCGCAGGGCGCCGCCGGAGAAGAATCACTGGCTGTCGCCGCACCTGACCCATGCCCTGCAGGAGACGCTGGCGGCGGGCGAGCAGAGCCTGCTGTTTCTCAACCGGCGGGGCTATGCGCCACTGGTGATCTGCAAGGCGTGCGGCGAGCGGCTGAAGACGCCGGGCACCGAGAACTGGCTGACCGAGCACCGCTATAGCGGGCGGCTGGTGTGCCATGTGACAGGCTATTCGATTCCCAAGCCCGGCGTGTGCCCGGCCTGCGGGGCGAAGGATTCGCTAATGGGGGTTGGCCCGGGGGTGGAACGGGTGGCCGAGGAGGTGCGCGTGCTGATGCCGCAGGCGCGGATCGAGATATTCTCGTCCGACACGGCGATGGGCGGGGATGCGACGCGGGGCATTATCGAGCGCATGGAGACGGGCGATATCGACGTGCTGATCGGCACGCAGATCGTCGCCAAGGGGCACAATTTCCCCAACCTGACGCTGGTCGGCGTGGTGGACGCCGATTCGGGGATGAAGGGCGGCGACCTGAGGGCCGGGGAGCGGACCTATCAGCTGCTGAGCCAGGTGGCGGGCCGGGCCGGGCGGGCCGAGCGGCCGGGGCGGGCGCTGGTGCAGACCTATGCGCCGGACAATCCGGCCATGCTGGCGCTGGCGGACGGGGACCGGGACGGGTTCCTGCAGATCGAGCGGGATGTGCGCGCCGAACTCGGCCTGCCGCCATTCGGGCGGCTGGCAGCACTGATCCTGTCGGCGCCCAGCGCCGAGATGGTGGACGAGGCGGCGCGCGATATATCGCTGGCAGCGCCGAATGGTGCGGGAATCGAGCTGTTCGGGCCGGCCCCGGCGCCGATCACCGTGCTGCGCGGACGCCACCGGCGGCGATTCCTCGTCAAAAGCCCGAGAAACGTTGATCTTTCTGCCTATATGGCGGCCTGGATGGGTCGGCTGAAGCTCCCGCGGCCGGTTCGCGTGTCAGTGGATATCGACCCATACTCGTTCATGTAGGGTCCCATCTTCGACTTACGTGCCATTCCGCCGCAGAAATTGGCGCTGCGGCCATGTTGTCAGGCTGATTTTCTGGTGCTAAGCGGCGCACTGATCAATAGGGCGCGCGTGTCGGGCACGCTGTCTCTTTAATATAATTCCGGGCCTTACCCGCCCCGACAAGCAACGGATCCTGGACCCTTGGCTGCATCGACACGTACACATGCGACTGAAGCTGCCCGGCGCTATGCGCTGGCCTTGTTCGAGCTGGCCCAGGACAAGGGCCAGCTGGCCGAAGTGCACAATGATTACAAGGCATTCGTCGAAATGGCGAAAGGCTCCAAGGATCTTACCATCCTGCTCGATTCGCCCGCCTTCTCGCGTGACGAGAAAGTGCGTGCCCTGGCGGACGTGATGAAGGCATCGGGCCTCGGCACGATGCTGGCGAATTTCGTCGGCGTAATGGCCACGAATGGCCGTTCGAACGAGATTGTTTCGGCCCAGGGCGCCTTTGACGAGCTTTACGCGAAACAGCGCGGCGTGCAGCGCGCTGTCGTTCGCACCGCAAAAGACATGACAGGCGCCGAGCGCGCCCGCATCGAATCGATCCTCGCCAAGGCCGTTGGCGGCGAGGTTGAACTTACAAGCGAGGTGGATGCCTCGCTCATCGGCGGTATCCAGCTGCGCATCGGGTCCAAACTCGTTGATGCCAGCATTGCCGCCAAACTTGATCGCATGAACACCGCCATGAAGGGAGCATAGTCAGCTCGATGGATATCAGCGCAGCAGAAATTTCGGGCATCCTGAAGTCCCAGATCGAAAACTTTGGCGTCGACGCTGAAGTCTCCGATGTCGGCCAGGTGCTTTCGGTGGGTGACGGTATTGCCCGCATCTATGGCCTCGACAGCGTGCAGGCTGGCGAACTCGTCGAGTTCGATGGCGGCATCAAGGGCATGGCCCTGAACCTGGAAAGCGACAATGTCGGCGTCGTGATCTTCGGCAGCGACAGCTCGATCAAGGAAGGCGACACCGTCAAGCGTTCGGGCGAGATCGTGTCTGCACCGGTCGGCAAGGGCCTGCTGGGCCGCGTTGTCGATCCGCTGGGCGAGCCGATCGACGGCAAGGGCCCGCTGAAGGATGTTGCTTCGCGCGAACGCGTTGACGTGAAGGCGCCGGGCATCATCCCGCGCAAGGGCGTGCACGAGCCCATGATGACAGGCATCAAGGCCATCGACGCCATGATCCCGGTTGGCCGCGGCCAGCGCGAACTCGTCATCGGTGACCGCCAGACCGGCAAGACCGCTGTCTGCATCGACACGATCCTGAACCAGAAGCCTACCAATGACGCGGCCAAGTCCGACAAGGACAAGCTGTTCTGCGTCTATGTGGCCATCGGCCAGAAGCGTTCGACGGTTGCCCAGGTGGTCAAGACGCTCGAAGAGCGCGGCGCGCTGGACTACACGATCGTTGTGTCCGCTACGGCGTCCGAGCCGGCGCCGCTCCAGTATCTCGCACCGTTCACCGGCTGCACCATGGGTGAGTGGTTCCGTGACAACGGCATGCACGCCCTGATCATCTATGATGACCTTTCCAAGCAGGCTGTTGCGTATCGCCAGATGTCGCTGCTGCTGCGCCGTCCTCCGGGCCGTGAAGCCTATCCCGGCGACGTGTTCTATCTCCACTCGCGCCTGCTTGAGCGCGCGGCGAAGATGGGTGATGCGGCCGGCAATGGTTCGCTGACCGCGCTGCCGATCATCGAAACGCAGGCCAACGACGTGTCGGCCTATATCCCGACCAACGTGATCTCGATCACGGACGGCCAGATCTTCCTTGAAACCGACCTGTTCTACCAGGGCATCCGCCCGGCCGTGAACGTCGGCCTCTCGGTGTCGCGTGTGGGCTCTGCCGCCCAGACGAAAGCGATGAAGAAGGTTGCCGGCTCGATGAAGGGTGAACTCGCCCAGTACCGCGAGATGGCCGCCTTTGCGAAATTCGGTTCCGACCTCGACGCTGCCACGCAGCGCCTGCTTAACCGCGGCGCCCGTCTGACCGAACTGCTGAAACAGCCGCAATACTCGCCGCTGCTGATGGAAGAGCAGGTTGTTGTCATCTACGCGGGTACACGTGGCTATATCGACAAAGTCGCCGTCAGCGAAGTGACCCGTTACGAAAAGGAACTGCTGGCCCATATGCGTGGTGCCAAGAAAGACCTGCTCAAGACGATCCGCGAGGAGAAGGCCCTGTCTGACAAGACCGAGGAGGCGCTGAAGGCGGCCCTCGAAGACTTCACGTCGAAATTCGCCTGATTCCGCCCGTCCTGACGCATAGTTTGAATAACCAGAAGGCCTGACATGCCCAGCTTGAAGGACCTCAAGAACCGGATCGCCAGCGTGAAATCCACGCGGAAGATCACGAAGGCCATGCAAATGGTGGCCGCAGCGAAGCTGAAGCGCGCGCAGGAAGCCGCCCAGGCCTCGCGGCCCTATGCCTCGCGCATGGCCTCCGTTCTGGCGAACCTGTCGGCATCGGCAGGTGCAGGCGGGCCACGGCTGCTCGCAGGCACCGGCAGCGACAAGACGCACCTGATTATCGTCATGACCGCCGAGCGCGGGCTGGCGGGCGGTTTCAACTCGTATATCGCGAAGCTGGCCAAGGTGAAGATTGGCGAACTGCGGGCCGAGGGCAAGACGGTCAAGATAATGACGGTCGGCAAGAAGGGCCGTGAGCAATTGTCGCGTGAGTATGGCGACATGTTCATCGGGCATGTCGATCTGGGTGACGTCAAAGGCGGCAACTTTACCGATTCCGCCATCGGCCTCGGCCAGTCACTGACCAAGCGGTTCGAAGACGGCGAGTTCGACGTCGCGACCCTGATCTATTCGCAGTTCAAGAACGTGCTGTCGCAGGTGCCGACCGCGCAGCAGATCATCCCGGCGGCTGCGCCAGCGGATGCCGAAACGGTCGACCTGAAAGGGGCGATCTATCGTTACGAGCCATCCGAGACGGAGATCCTCGAAACGCTGCTGCCGCGCTATATCAACACGCAGATCCTGTCGGCCATGCTGGAAAGCGCCGCCGGTGAGCAGGCAAGCCGCATGACGGCGATGGACAACGCAACGCGCAATGCCGGCGACATGATCGACTCCCTGTCGCTGCAATATAACCGTGCCCGCCAGGCGCAGATCACCAAGGAGCTGATCGAGATCATCTCCGGTGCAGAGGCATTGTAGGAAAACCGATGAGCTTCTGGATCTACGAAAACTTTGGCAGCAAGCGGGCACGTATCCACACGTCCGACTGCCGCTATTGCAATAATGGCGCTGGCGTGGGCGGCGACGCCACCAATGACGACGACAAGTGGCACGGCCCCTTCGCCACGTTCCCTGAAGCCGACGCAGCCGCCCAGGCGCTCGGCCAGAAGGACACCCGCGCCTGCGGCGTTTGCAAGCCTGCAAGTGCCAAGACCTCATCTTCACCTGCTGCCGCGCCGGTTCCGGCTGCAGCTGCCCCCGTTTCAACACCCAAGACGACATCCGCTCCAAAGGAGACGACCCGCATGAGCACTCCCGCAAACGCAAAAGGCCGCGTATCACAGGTCATCGGCGCCGTGGTCGACGTCGAATTCGACGGCGAACTTCCGAGCATTCTCAACGCACTAGAGACCGACAATAACGGCAACCGCCTCGTCCTCGAGGTCGCCCAGCACCTCGGCGAGAATACGGTCCGCACGATCGCCATGGACTCCACGGAAGGCCTCGTTCGCGGCAATCCGGTGGCTGACCTCGGCCGCTCGATCACCGTGCCGGTTGGCCCGGCCACGCTTGGCCGCATCATGAACGTCATCGGCGAGCCGATCGACGAGCGCGGCCCGATCGACACCGACATGCGCCGCTCGATCCACGCGGATGCGCCTCCGTTCACCGACCAGTCGACCGAGTCCGAAGTGCTTGTGACGGGTATCAAGGTGATCGACCTGCTCTGCCCCTATGTGAAGGGCGGCAAGATCGGCCTGTTCGGCGGTGCCGGTGTGGGCAAGACGGTTCTGATCATGGAACTGATCAACAATATCGCGAAACTGTTCGGCGGCTATTCGGTGTTTGCCGGTGTCGGCGAGCGGACGCGTGAGGGCAACGACCTTTACCACGAGATGATCGAATCCAAGGTTATCAACCTGGAAGGCGAAAGCCGCATCGCGCTGGTCTACGGCCAGATGAACGAGCCTCCGGGCGCGCGTGCCCGCGTCGCCCTGACCGGCCTCGCACAGGCCGAATATTTCCGCGATGAAGAAGGCAAGGACGTTCTGTTCTTCGTCGACAACATCTTCCGCTTCACGCAAGCCGGCGCCGAAGTGTCGGCCCTGCTCGGCCGTATTCCTTCGGCTGTGGGCTACCAGCCGACACTGGCCACCGACATGGGCCAGCTGCAGGAGCGCATCACGTCGACCAACAAGGGCTCGATCACCTCGGTTCAGGCCGTGTACGTGCCCGCAGATGACCTGACCGACCCTGCGCCAGCCACCTCGTTCGCCCACCTTGACGCGACCACGGTTCTCAACCGTGCTATCGCCGAGAAGGGCATCTATCCCGCTGTTGACCCGCTCGATTCCACGAGCCGTATCCTTGATCCGCGCATCGTAGGTGAAGACCATTACAACATCGCACGCGGCGTGCAGGAAATCCTTCAGAAGTACAAGGAACTGCAGGATATCATCGCCATTCTCGGCATGGACGAACTGTCGGAAGAAGACAAACTGGCCGTGGCCCGTGCTCGCAAGGTGGAACGCTTCCTGTCGCAGCCGTTCGACGTGGCTGAAATCTTCACCGGTTCGCCAGGCGTCCAGGTGAAGCTGGAAGACACGATCAAGGGCTTCACCGGCCTGATCGCCGGCGAGTTCGATCACCTGCCGGAGCAGGCCTTCTACATGGTCGGCAATATCGACGAGGCGAAAGCCAAAGCCGCCAAGATGATGGCAGACGCCGCTTAAGATACAGGATCAGCCTTATGGCCGACAAACTGCACTTCTCACTCGTTTCACCCGCCAGAGAGCTTTTCTCTGGCGAGGTCGATCATGTGATCGCGCCGGGCACCGACGGTGAGTTCGGTGTGCTGGCGAACCATGCGCCGTTCATGACGACGCTGAAGAATGGCGTCGTGCGCGTTCTGGAAGGTGACGTCGTGAAGATGCGCATTTTCGTGCGCGGCGGCTTTGCCGATGTGACGCCTGACGGCCTGACGATCCTCGCCGAGGACGCCCGCAATCTTGAAGGTGTCAAAGTGGAAGAGGTCCAGGCCGAACTCGACGCGACGCACCTGAAGATCCAGGCGCTCGACAAGGATGACACGGCGCGGGATGCCCTGCAGACACATTATGATGCGCTCGAAAGCCTGAAAGCGGCGCTCGTCCACTAGGACGGTCCGGCCTAGCTAACCGAAAATTGCAATCGTCTGGCGGCCGATCATCATCGGCTCGCCGGCGCTGTTCCACAGGGTCATGGCCTGGCTGGAATAGCCGTCGCGTGCCGTCTCGGCCACGTGCCGCGCGAGGAACCAGCCGTCTTGCGTTGTGATGTCATCGGTGAGGAATTCAGCCATCCAGGTCATCGAACTGATGCGGGCCGGTGCGGTGAACATCGACATGGCCGCAGGGGGCGGCGCGTCGGCGATGGCCAGCAGCGCGACAGCGTCGGTGGGCGCGGCCGGATCGACATGGCGCATCCAGATTGACACGTCGCCCGTGTCTGATCCCGAGATCGGCCGCGTGCCGGCCGCCATGCGCATGTTGAAATTGCGCGTGAAATTGGGGCGGTTCGGATTGTCCCCGAAATAGCTCGGCGTATCGCCCGGCGCGGTGACGTCCGGCGCGGGAAGGTTGGCAAAGCTCAGCGCCGACGCGCGTGCGACGCCGAACGCGAAAATCGCTTCGGCTGCGACGCCCTCTGTTCCGATCATGCGCACGGACAAGAAGACCGTGTTCTTGCCCTGTCTCAGCAGGGTGGGTGTGCAGGTCACCGGCCCACCCACAGGCCCCACGAAGGCCACCTGTGCCGAACGGATCGGCATGCCTGGCGCCAGCGGCATTGCGGCCTCCAGGCACAGGGCTGCCGTCAGGCCGCCATAGGTGGTGCGCCCCTGCATCCAGGCATCGGGAATGACCACGGATGCGACATTCCCGGCATCACGCGTGATGCTGGCGAGAAGGTCCGTATAGGCAGCCAAGAGCCTAGTGCTGGCTTTCCGGCGTCGTCACACGCAGGCCGTCAAGCGCATCAGAGACGGTGATCTGGCAGGACAGGCGGGAATTGGGCGTCACGTTCTCGGCAAAGTCGAGCATCGACTTTTCCATTTCCTGCTGCTCGCCGACCTTGTCCATGAAAGCAGGGTCGACATAGACGTGGCAGGTGGCACACGCGCATGCGCCGCCGCAATCGGCATCGATACCGGGAATGGAATTCTTGACGGCTGCTTCCATCACGGATTCGCCGTTGGTGGCCTCGACAACGCGTTCTGTGCCGTCATTGTCTACGTAAGTGATCTTTGCCATATTCTGTATTGTCTCCTTCAGGCGGCAGTGGCTGCCGCGGCAATGTCTTTCATCGATATTGATGTATCGCCGAGCGTGGCGGGCGCGAGTTTTGCCCCCGTCATGATCAGCTTTTTCGAGGCGAGGAATTCCGGTGCACTGTTCACAGCATCAACCGCAATCAGGGTGCCGTTGCGCAGGTAGAAGGCCGCAAACTTGCGGTCCTTCGGGGCGCCGCGCACGACGATTTCATCATAGTCCTGGCTGAGACCGGCAATCTGCAGCTTCAGGTCGTATTGATCGGACCAGAACCAGGGGCAGTCTTCAGCCGGGCGGGGCTTGCCGAGAATGGCGGCCGCCGCGAGCTTGCCCTGTTCAATGGCGTTGTGGACGCTTTCGAGACGGCCCGAGCGGCCATAATGGACGAGCGGGCGGCTTGCACAGTCACCCGCCGCGAAGACGCGCGGGTCGGATGTGCGGGCATCGCGATCGACCAGGATGCCGTTATTGCAGGCGATGCCGGCCTCCCTGGCGAGTTCCTCGTTCGGAAGGATGCCGATGCCGACCAGCACGATATCGGCGTCGAGGCGCGTGCCGTCAGCCAGAATGGCGGCGCTGACCTTGCCGTCGGTTCCGTCGAGATGGTCCAGATGGGCGTCCGTCAGGATGGTGACGCCCTTCGCGCGGTGCTCTGCTTCGAAGAAGGCGCTCATCACGGGGCTGGTGACGCGGGCAAGGACACGCGGCGCCATTTCCAGGACGGTGACGTCCAGACCCATCTGGCGGGCAACGGCGGCAGCCTCAAGGCCGATATAGCCGGCGCCGATAATGACCATCTTGCGGCCGGCAATCATGTTGGGCCGGATGCGTTCGACATCTGAAAGGTCACGCAGGTCATGCACGCCCTGAAGCGTTGCGCCCTTCAGGGGCAGCGGGCGTGGACGCGAGCCGGTGGCAATGATGAGGGCATCATAATCCACGTGTCCGCCATGCGCGAGTTCGACCTTGCGGCTGGTTCGGTCGATACCGGTGGCGCGCGTTGACAGGATGACCTCGATATTCTGGTCCTGATACCAAGGCGCAGGGCGGAAATAGAGCCGCTCCTCGGTCATCTCGCCCTTCATGTAGGCCTTGGACAGGGGCGGGCGCTGGTAAGGCAGGGCCGGTTCGTCGCCGATCATTGTCAGCGCGCCCTTGTATCCGCCCTGGCGCAGCGACTGCAGAGCCTGCGCGCCGGCCTGACCGCCGCCGATGACCACGATCCGTGATGCTCCCGTCAGGTCCAAAGTCCTGCTCCCAATTCAGTTCCCGCAAATTATGACGCTAGCGTCATTTTTGCAATGCTTTCTCGCACTGGAGTTCCAGCCGGGAGGGCGTGTGTCAAGAAGCGCGCAGGGGTGCCGGGATGAATCGGCGATGGCGGTGCGATCCCGAACCCTTATATTGCCCCCATGGAAATCCTTTTCGACCTTGACGATGATGCAGCCACCCGCGCGCTGGGCGCGGCCCTTGCCGGCTTGCTGCAGACCGGCGACGTGATTGCACTGCATGGCGAGCTCGGTGCGGGCAAGACCACGCTGACGCGGGGGCTGGTGCAGGCCCTGTGCGGGGCAGATGAAGACGTGCCGAGTCCGACCTATACGCTGGTTCAGGCCTATGACGCGCCTGATTTCCCCCTGTGGCACTTCGATTTGTATCGTCTGGACAGGCCGGAAGATGTCAACGAGCTGGGCTGGGACGATACGCAGGATGGGGTCGCCGTGATCGAGTGGCCGGCCCGTGCGGGCCGCTATCTGCCGGCGGTCCGGCTGGACCTGACGCTCGAAATGCTTGGGGAGCAGCGTCGCGCGAGGCTGGAACCGGTCGGCGAAGACTGGCAGAAGCGGCTGGATGGATTTCGATTCTCGCCACCGTAACGCGCTGATCGACGGCTTCCTGGCACGCGCCGGGTGGGGCGAGGCGACCCGCATTCCGCTCGGGCAGGATGCCTCGACGCGCCGGTATATCCGGCTGGTGCGGCCAGATGCCGCGCGGGCCCTGTTGATGGATGCACCCCGGATCGAGGCTGATCCCTGTCCGCCGGACGCCGATGAATCAGTTCGCAACGCGATGGGC
This sequence comes from Hyphomonas sp. BRH_c22, assembly GCF_000961795.1. GTDB lineage: Bacteria > Pseudomonadota > Alphaproteobacteria > Caulobacterales > Hyphomonadaceae > Hyphomonas. Next base: position 37,563 of record NZ_LADU01000106.1, on the reverse strand, counting down.
TGGAATGCGCAGACGCGCCTCGCGGCCTCACGCGTGGACGCCTTTGTGCTGCTGGCCGGGCATCTGGCCTCGCAGGGCTTTCACCCGCCACTTGTGATGGCGCATGATACTGACGCGGGGTTGGCCCTGATCGAGGACTTCGGGGACAACAGGGAACTCGCCCGGCAGATCGAACGCGGGCTGGTCGATGAAACCGAGGCCTATGTCGCGGCGGCGGATGTCCTGACCAAGCTGCACGCCCTGCCGGTGCCGGAACGGCTGGAAGCGCATGGCGAGGTCTGGCCGATCCTTGAATTCGACCGGCTGGCGCTGGCGACAAATGCTGACCTCTATGCCGACTGGCTGCCCCGGCAGGCAGGTGGCGGTGCGCTGGCGGGTGAGGCCCGCGCGCGCTGGGAGCGCGAACGCGACGCGCTGATCGAACAGGCCGTGGGTTTTCCCCGCACATTCACGCTGCGCGACTTCCATGCCGAGAACCTGCTCTGGCTGGAGGGCGGGCGTATCGGCCTGCTCGACTTCCAGGATGCGGTGAAGGGCTGGGACGCGTGGGACATGGCGATGCTGACCCAGGATGCGCGCCGGGCGGTTTCGCCTGAAGCGGCAGAAGCGGCGATCCGGCATTATCTGGACCGGACCGGCAAGTCGCGCACGGCGTTCGACGAGCGTCTGGCGGTGATCGGCGCGCTGAATGCGCTGCGCATTGCGGGCGTGTTTGCGCGCCTGATGATCCGGGACGGCAAGCCGCGCTATGGTGAGTTCCAGCCGCGCCAGCTCTCGATCCTTGCGCGCAACCTGTCGCATCCGGCGCTGGAAGGCATGGCGGCATTCGTGCGCGAAACGACGCCGTTTGTATTTGAGGGCAAGCTATGAGCGTTCCTGTTCCCCATACAGCGATGGTGCTGGCGGCTGGCCTTGGCACGCGGATGCGGCCGCTGACCAATGACACGCCAAAGCCGCTGATCGATGTGGCGGGAAAGCGCCTGATGGACCGCATGCTGGACCCGCTGGCGGCGGCGGGCGTGAAGCGGGTTATCGTCAACGTTCACTACCTGGCCGAGCAGGTGGAAGCGCATCTTGCGGCGCGGAGCGATCTTGAGATCGTGATTTCGAACGAGCGCGGTGAAGTGCTGGAGACGGGCGGCGCGCTCGCCAAGGCGCGGCCGCTGCTGGGTGACGACCCTATCTTTGTAATCAATACCGATGCGTTCTGGGCGCCGGAATCCGGTGAACCGCTGGTGGCGCTGGCCGAGGCGTTTGATCCTGACCACGCCGACGCGCTGTTGATGGTGGCCGATACGGGGCGATGCCTCGGTTTTGACGGAGCGGGGGATTTCTTCCTAGGCGATGACCACCGCATGGTGCGACGGGGCGACGCGAAGTCTGCCCCTTGGGCCTATGCGGGCGCGCGGATCATCCGGCCGCAATTGTATGATGCCGAGCCCATGGAGCGTTTCTCTGCGCTGCGGGTGTGGGACCGGCTGATTGCCGAACGGCGGCTGATGGGGTGGCCGCTGGATCGGTTCTGGCTGCATGTGGGCGATCCGGGCGCGCTCAAGGATGCTGAAATGTGGCTGCGCTGCCATGGCGCATAAGGCGCAGGTCTTCGGTGCCGGGCGCCCGAAAGTCTGGTCAATCCCTCCGGGGGCGGATTTCCTGCGGATGCTGGCCAACACGCTGGCGCTGGAGACGGGCCTCAGTGACCAGCCCGACGCGCTGAGCGAGGCGATCATCTATGTTCCGAACAGCCGGTCGGCGCGGGCGCTGACGCTGGCCCTGTACGACGCGGCCGGCGGCAAGACGATCCTCCCGCCGGACATTCGCACGCTGGGCGACCTTGAAAGCGAGGAAGCGCCACCAAATGCCGAAACGGCGCTGGCCGGGCTGCCGGCCGCCATGTCGGCGGCGCGGCGTCTGGGGGCGCTGGCGAGCCTTGTGCGGGGATATTATGCGGCACAGTACGAGATAGACCTGCCGCCCGCCTCGACGATTGCGGCGGCGCGGGAACTGGCGCGTCTACTGGATCAGGCCGCGCTGAGCGAGGCGGTCGACTGGTCGAAGCTGGATGGGCTGGTCAAACAGACTGACCTGGCGGCGCACTGGCACGGCTCGGTGAAGTTCCTGGAGATCATCACCGAGGCCTGGCCTGAATGGCTGGCGGCGAACAATGCGATGGACCCGTTTGCCCGGCGGCTGGCGGCGGCCAAGGCCCTCGCAGCCGACTGGGCATCGAGGCCACCGGCCGCACCGGTGGTGATTGCCGGGTCGACGGGCGCGACGCCTGCGGGCCGTGTGCTGATGAAGGCGGCCCTGGACTTGCCGAACGGCCTGATCGTGCTGCCCGGCCTCGATACTGATGCCGATGGCGAAGCGTGGGACGCCATCCGGCTATCTGTCAGCCATCCGCAGAACGCGCTGATTGATGCGCTGGACCATTTGCATGTCCTGCCCGGCGATGTCGGCATCTGGCCCGGCATTCCCCAGCGCGCGTCTGACGCGGCGCGCCGCCGGATGATCCATGAGGCGCTTGCCCCGGCTGATGCGACGGCAGACTGGCGCGCCACGCTGAAGACGCTCGCCCGGGCTGTCGGGTCAACCGTGGAAAGCTTTGCGCAGGACGCGCTGGACGGGCTGACCGTGATCGAGGCACCAGACGAGGCGGCCGAGGCAGAAGCTGCGGCCTTGCTGATGCGCGAGACGCTTGAGACACCCAAGGAGACGGCGGCGCTTGTGACGCCGGATGCCGGGCTGGCGCGGCGCGTGTCGGCCTTGCTGAAACGCTGGGGCGTGGATGTGCCGCCTTCGGCGGGCGTGCCATTGGGGCGAACACCGGCCGGCAGCCTGATTGGCCTATGCGCCACATGGGCGCTGGACCCGTCCGAGCCTGTCGCGCTGACGGCGGCGATGAAGCATGGTTTCGTGACGGACCGCGAGGGACTGGCGACGCTGGAGCGGCATTTCCTGAGAGGGCCGCGGCGGTGGCGCGATCTTGCCGGGTTGCGGGACAGTATCGATACGCGCCACATGATCGAGCCCTATGCGCGCTTCAGGCGTCCTGACCAGGACGAGGCCATCGCACTGGTCGACAGGCTTATTGCCGTGTTTGCCGAGACCGAAGCCGACCTGTCGGGCCGCGCAGACGTGGACGGCGCGAAGTCAGCCGAGCAGATTGCGGCGCTGGCCGGACGGATCGGCGAAGCGCCGCTGCCATGGGCGGGTGAGGATGGCCGGAAGGCCGCTGAGCTGTTTGTCAGTATCCGCGAAATATCGGATCAGCTTGGCCCGATCACGCCGCATGCGCTGGTCGACCTGATCCATACGCAAAGCGCGCAGATGACGGTAAGTGCCGGACTGGTGGAGCATCCGCGCCTTGCCATATGGGGGCCGCTGGAGGCGCGCCTGCAATCGGCCGGGCGGGTGATCCTTGCCGGGCTGAACGAGGATGTCTGGCCGCACCGCCCGTCGCCGGATGCGTTCCTGCCGCGCCGGTTCCGGGCAGAGCTTGGCCTGAACGACCCGGAAGACCGGCTCGGCCTGTCGGCGCATGATTTTGCTCAGCTCGCCTGCGCGTCCCGCGTGGTGATGCTGCACGCGGCACGGCGCGATGATGCGCCTGCTGTGGCGTCGCGCTGGGTGTGGCGCCTGAAGACGCTGGCGGAAGGTGCGCTGGACGAGAAGGCAGCCGGTGCGCTGGCGCCTGACAATGGCCATCCGCTGGATTGGGTGGCTGCGATGCAGGCGCGCGGCACGAACACGCTGCCCGGAGATTATTCTGCAGAACCCCGGCCGACCCGGCACCCGGAGGGCTGGCCGAAGAAACTGTCTGTCACGCGGATCGACCTGTTACAGCGTGACCCCTATGCGATGTGGGCCGAGAATGTGCTGGGCCTGTCGCCGCTGGATCCGATGAATGCGCCCCTTGGGCCCGCGCCGCGCGGCACGGCCATTCACCATGCGCTGGAATTGCTGGAGGAAGACGGCGCGCCGAAGACGGCTGAACACCTGATGGCATTGCTGGCGGACGAACTCTCGCAGGTGGGCGAACCGGAAGAAGACTGGGCGGCGCGGCGGGCTGTGTGGCAGCGCACGGCCGACTGGTACCTGGCATGGCGCGCCGGACGCGACACGGACGGAAGCAAGCCGAAGCTGGAAGTGAATGGCCGCCTGAAATTCGACATTGCAGGCTATCCCTTCACGCTTTCGGCCAATGCCGACAGGATCGAGCGTAGGGCCAATGGCGATCTGGTGATCATCGACTTCAAGACGGGTAATCCGCCCTCGGACAAGGAGATTGCGACGGAACTGAGCCAGCAAATGCCGCTGCAGGCGCTGATTGCGCGGTCGGGCGCCTATGACGGCACCCCGGCGGCAAGGGTTGCGGCGCTGGAATATGTGGCGTTCAAGGCAAAGCCCGATGCGCGGCTTGTGGGCATGTCGAACGCGCTGACGGCGACGCCGGACGAACTCGCAGACAAGGCGGAAGAGGGCCTCAAGCGCCTGATCGCGAATTACCGCCAGCCGGATACAAGGTTCCTGTCGGCGCCGCGGGTGAAGTTCGTGAAATATGACAATGGCTTCAATCGCCTGGCGCGGCGGGCTGAATGGGCGGGCGATACCGAGGACGGAGACGGCGACAATGGCTGATCCGAACGCCCCCGTCTTTGAAAGCGATGTGGCCGAGGCCTTTCTCGCCGCGATTGGTGTGCAGGCGGCGGTGGCCAATCCGGCCGTGCCCGCCTTCGTGTCCGCCAATGCGGGTAGCGGCAAGACCAAGGTCCTGATCGACCGGGTGGCGCGCTTGCTGCTGCGCCGGGATGATGGCCGCAAGGGTGCCGAGCCGGACTCCATCCTTTGCATTACTTATACAAAGGCTGCGGCCAGCGAGATGCTGACGCGCCTGTTCAAGACGCTGGGCCGCTGGTCGGTGATGGAAGACCCGAAGCTGCGCTCGGAACTCGCCAGGCTGGAAGGGCGGGATGAGGCAGCCTACACGCCGGACGACCTGAAGGCCGCGCGTGCCCTGTTTGCCCGCGCGCTGGAATCGCCCGGCGGCCTGCGTATCGAAACGATCCACGCCTTCTGCTCGCGCATCCTGAGGCGGTTCCCGCAGGAAGCTGGCGTGCTGCCGGGTTTTAGCGAGATCGAGGAGGATGAGGCGTCGGTGCTGTGGCAGGCGGCGCGGGCAGATGCTGTGCTGCGCGCGCAGGCGGCGTCACCGGACCTGTTGGACCTGCTGGCGCTGGAAGGCGGTCATGACGGCGCGATGGCGGGACTGGACATGCTGCGCTGGTCAGCGAATGCGGTGCTGGATTTTGCCGAAGTTCATGCGTTTGATTTCGATGCGATGGACTTTGCTCTGCGCTATGGCCTGAATGCGCCGGAGGCCAGCGCGCGCGAGTTGCTGGACCTGGCCATGGGCGAAGGGCTGCCGGTGACCCAAGTTCGAGAAGCGTTCATCTCGCTGCGGGCAGGAAATAAGCGAGACGATGTCAGAACGGCTAGCGCAATCGAGCGAATGTTGGCCTCATCCGATCCGCAAGAAAAATGGAACGCATATCGCGGTGCATTTTTCGGTGCGAAGGCGCCATATGCTAAGCTCTACAACGCCGAAGCGGGTAAAGATCAAAACGTGGTTGATCTGTACTCGACAGGGAGCATTGTGGGTTCAGAAGTCGAACGGGTTTTTGCAATCGATGAGCAATTGACCCGTGCCCGCGCGTTCGAGCGGACGTCGGCGCTGTTGCGGGTGGGCGTGCCGGCCTTGCAGGCCTACCAACGGGAGAAGGCGGCGCGCGCGGCGCTGGACTTTGACGACCTGATCCACAAGACGCGGATCCTGCTGACGCAGGACGGCATGTCTGACTGGGTGCTGTTCAAGCTGGATGGCGGCCTCAGCCACGTGCTGCTTGACGAGGCGCAGGATACGAGCCCGCCGCAATGGGAGCTGATCACGGCCCTCACGGACGAATTCTTTTCCGGGCTGGGCGCCGAACGCCAGCAGGACCCGCGAACCCTGTTCGTGGTGGGAGACGAGAAGCAGTCGATCTATTCCTTCCAGGGCGCCGACCCGTCCAAATTCCGCGACAAGCAGGCCGAGTTCGGCCAGCGCGCGGCGGACATGGTGCACGGGTCCATGGACATGTCGTTCCGCTCGGCGCCGCAGGTGCTCGAGTTTGTCGATCGGGTCTGGAATGGCGCGCCGCCGATAGATGTGCCGCATGCATCGACGGCGCCGCTGACGGCTGATGTGGTGAACCACACGGCGCGGCGGGCCAGCCAGTCGGGCTGTGTTGAATTGTGGCCGATCGAACCTATGGCTGAAGACGAACCGGCCGACGCCTGGGACCGGCCGGTCAATGCGATGCGGTCCTCGTCGCCAAAGGCGAAGCTGGCCAAGCGGCTTGCGGCCCGGATCAGGGTGATGATCGACAGCGGAGAAACGATCTGGGCCGAACAGCCAGACCGGTCATGGGTGCGCAGGCCGATGCAGCCGCAGGACGTGCTGGTGCTCGTGCGCGGCCGGACGGGCGGCCTGTTCGATGCGATGATCGGGGCATTGAAATCAGCCGGCTTGCCGGTTGCGGGCGCGGACCGGTTGAAACTGCTCGATCATATCGGCGTGCAGGACTGCCTGAACCTGTTGCGGTTCGTCGTCCTGCCGGAAGCGGACTTGACGCTGGCGGAAATCCTGCGCGGGCCGTTCCTGGGGCTGGTGGATGATGACCGGTATCTCTATCCCCTGGCCGGTGAGCGCGAAAAGGGTGTCTCGCTCTGGGCCCGTGTGCAGGAGAGCGCGGACCCGGATGTGCAGGCGGCGGCGGGCTTCCTGCGCAGCCTGCTGGAGCGGACGGATCTGGCGCCATACGAATTCCTGTCCTCGGTGATGGATCAGGCCGGACAGGACGGCCAGACAGGGTGGGAGAAGATCAATGCGCGGCTGGGCACGCCGGCGCGCGACCCGGTCGAGGCGCTGATGTCACGCGCCTTGCAGCATGACTCAGCCGAGCCCGCGTCGCTGCAGGGCTTTCTCGCCGCCATGGAAGCGCATAACACGGAGATCAAGCGCGATCTCGCCGCGCCGGAGCGCGAGGTACGGGTAATGACGGTGCATGGGGCGAAGGGGCTGCAGGCGCCGGTCGTGGTCCTGCCGGACACGACGGCGGGGCCGCGGGGCGGTTCTGCCCGCATGTTTGATCTGGCCGGAGTGCCCGTCTGGTCGCCGCGCAAGGACACTGACACCCCGGAATTGTCGGCGCAGCGCGCGATTGCGGATGCCAAGGTGGAAGAGGAACACCGGCGGCTGCTCTATGTGGCGCTGACCCGGGCGCAGGACCGGCTGATCATTGCGGGCAACTGGCATGGTGGCGGCAAGGAAGGCTTCAATAAGAAATCCTGGTACGCGCTGTGCGCGGACGCGATGGATGCGTTTGTGCCCGGCGGAGCGGACGAGGTGCGGCGGCATGGGGTGCCGGGACCTGCGATGGGGGTCAAGGGGGCCGGAAGCGGCAAGGAAGGCCAGGTGCCGGACTGGGCGCTGCGCCCGCCGCCGGTCGATACACCCGCCCGCCGCCTGAGCGCGCCAACCAGCCTCTTGTCGCGCCAGACGCCCGTGCTGGCGCCGTTTGGTGTGCGTCGCGAGGCACAGATGAAGCGCGGGCGGCTGATCCACTCGCTGCTGCAATACCTGCCGGAACTGCCAGAGGCGATGCGGGAGACAGCGGGCCGGACCTTCCTGGAGCGGGATGCCGAACTGGACGATGCCCGGCGGGCCGAGATGCTGGCGGCGGCCATGGGTGTGCTGGCAGACCCCGCCATGGCGGATGTGTTCGTCCCGGGCGGGCGGGCGGAAGCGGCCGTAATTGGCACCTCAGAGGAATTGCCGCCGGACGTGGTGATCAATGGCCGTGTTGACCGGCTGGTAGTGACGCCTGAGCGGGTGCTCGTGATCGACTTCAAGACGGACCAGCCCGCGCCGGAGACGGTTTCAGGGGTTGCAGACACCTATTTGGCGCAGATGGCTGCCTATTGGGCCGTGCTTCGGCAGGCATATCGGGGGCGGGACGTGGTGGCGGCGCTCTGCTGGACGGACGGCCCGAAACTGATGGTCCTGCCCGAAGCGAACCTGTTAGCCTCTCTAAAGCGTGCGCAGAGCGAGGTTTGACTTCCCCGCTGAACACCTATGTATCATCCAGCGAAGCAAGATAGAGGAGCCCGTCATGGCTGCAGTGAACGTAACCGACGATGAATTCGACAATGTGATCGCCACGTCTGATGTGCCCGTTGTCGTGGATTTCTGGGCCGAATGGTGCGGTCCGTGCAAGCAGATGTCGCCCCATCTTGAAGCCGTTTCGGAAGACATGGCCGGCAAGGTGAAGGTCGCCAAGATCAATGTCGACGAGAACCCGATGGTCGCTTCCAAGTATGGCGTTCGCGGCATGCCGACCCTGATGGTGTTCAAGGATGGCAAAGTTGCCGCCACGCATCTCGGCGCGATGAGCAAGCAGGCCATCACCGACTGGATCAAGCAGAGTATCTAGGCGGCGCAGGCGCGCCCGCATCACCTAGTCCGGGTTGCGCTGGTCCTGGATGCCGTCAGCCTTGATGTCGGCGATCAGGGCTTCCATTTCGGAAATTTCCGCCCGCTGGGCCTCGACGATGCGATCGGCCAGATCGCGGACGCGCGGGTCACGGATGTTGGCGCGTTCGCTGGTCAGGATGGCGATCGAATGGTGAGGGATCATTGCCTTCATCCATGCCGTATCGTCCACGGTTGCCTGACTGCGTACCAGCCATAGCGATGCGGCGAAGACTGCAAAACTGCCAGCAAATATCGCGACATTGATCTTTATGTTGCGGTACATGTTCAGCATGAAACCGAGCATGACCACGGCCATAGACGCGCCCATGACGAAGGCCATGTAGAGCCGTGTCTCACTGAACCAGACATGGTCCAGCGCATAGGTGTTCAAGTACATCAGTCCGAACATGACAATCGTGGAGGTCGCGATCATCGCCGCGAACTTCCAGTAGTGTGAGGTGTGGTCCTCCATCCTCTTCTCCTTGGTTGCTTGTGAACCAACGGCAAGGGACGGAGGGTGTTCCGCAAGAAACGACTAGGCGGCTTCCGGCTCGCTGGTCAGCGACAGGAAGACATCTTCCAGATCGGGGGCTTCGGTGACGAGGTCCCCGATGCTGACTCCGGCACCGCGTACCTGTTCCAGAAGGCGGCCGATGCCGGTTTCACTGGTGCGGAAGGTGATGGCGAGTTCGCCCGTATCGCGGATTCGGGCGTCGAGGCCAGCCAGGCTGGCCGGAACAGCGCTAAGCGGCTCCTTCGGCGTAATGACCAGCGTCTTGTAGTCGAGGCGCGCAAGCAGTTTCGGCGTTGGCTCGCTCGCGACGATCTCGCCATGGTTCACAATGGCAATGGAATCACAGAGTTCTTCAGCTTCCTCGAGATAGTGCGTGGTCAGGATGATCGTGGTGCCGCGGTCATGCAATTCGCGCACATAGGTCCAGAGTGACCGGCGCAGTTCCACATCAACGCCAGCCGTCGGTTCGTCGAGAATCAGCACGGGCGGATTGTGCACAAGCGCCTTGGCCACCATCAGACGCCGCTTCATGCCCCCTGAGAGCTGGCGGACATAGGCGTCCTTCTTGTCTTCAAGGCCCAGCGCCGTGAGGATTTCGAGGCTGCGCCGTTCCGATTTCGGGACGCCATAGAAGCCGGCCATGAGTTCCAGCATCTCCATGGGCGTGAAGAAGGGATCGGCAACGATTTCCTGGTTCACAACGCCAATGGCGGCGCGGCTCTGGCGCGGGTGCTGGTCAATGTCGAGCCCCCAGATCCGGGCGGTGCCTGACGTCTTGTTCACAAGGCCGGCGAGAATATTGATGAAGGTGGATTTTCCCGCGCCATTCGGGCCAAGCAGGCCAAAAACCGAGCCGCGCGGAATGCGCAAGCTGATATCCTTCAGGGCGTGCTTTTCAGGCATCTTGCCGGAGGCGTGGTAGATTTTCTCGAGGTGATCGACTTCGATGGCGAATTCGGGAGCAGTCGTCGCATTGGTCATACAGGCCTCATTGCACTTGCAGGCCTGTCTTGCGCGGGGCGGCCCTGCGGACTAGTTAGGACCCTGAAGCGGCGCTAACAAGGACTTGCGCCGTAAACTCCATGGAAAGCCGCGAGCGATGAACAAATCCCGTGATGTCTTCAGTCCGCCGGAAATCGTATTGTCCAATAGCCACAAGGTTTCCTGCAATGGCGGCGGCGGGGCCCTGGGCCACCCGAAAGTCTGGTATGAAATGGGCGATGAAGACTTTGTCGAGTGCAAGTATTGCGACCGGCGATTCGTCCTGATCGGCGGCAAGGAAGACAGTTCGCAAAAGCGTTAGGCGCACCTGAACCATGAAAATCCTGATTGCAGGGGGCGGTATAGGCGGGCTGACAGCGGCTCTGGCGCTCACGCAGTTCGGGCATGATGTCACTATCCTGGAACAGGCCGAGGCGCTGGGCGAGGTTGGTGCGGGTCTGCAGATCAGTCCCAATGGCATGAAAGTGTTCGAAGCGCTGGGCATGTCCGACCGGATTGCGGACACGGCCTTCCAGCCTGAAGGCATTGAAATGCGCCTCGGGCGCAGCGGCCGGATCGTGTTCGACATTCCACTGGGCCTCGCGGCGGCCGACCGCTGGGGCGCGCCCTACCTGCATGTGCATCGGGCAGACCTTGTCACCGCCCTGAGTGCGGAACTCGCTGAGCGTGCGCCGGGTGCCGTCCGGCTGGGTGCGAAACTGGCGCGATACGAACAGGACGAGACGGGCGTTACTGCAGTGCTTGAGGACGAAACCCGTGTGTCAGGCGACGTTCTGGTGGGGGCCGATGGCATCCATTCGGTCGTGCGGGCGCAGATGATGGGGCCGGACAGCCCGCGATTCACGGGCAATGTCGCGTGGCGCGCCGTCGTGCCGATCGACTTGCTGGGCAAACACCTTCCGCCGCCGACTGCCTGCGCGTGGGTCGGCAAGGGGCGTCACGCCGTGACCTATCGCCTGCGCCACGGCCTGCTGGCGAACTTTGTTGGCGTGGTGGAGCATGACGGCTGGCAGGTGGAGTCCTGGTCGGGCGAGGGCGAGCGGGCGGACGCACTCGCAGATTTTTCAGGCTGGCACCCGGTGATCGTGAACCTGATCCGCAATGCGGGCACGCTGAACCGCTGGGCCTTGTTTGACCGTGCGCCGCTGGCGCGCTGGACCGATGGCCGGGTCGCCCTTCTGGGGGATGCCTGCCATCCCATGCTGCCCTTCCTGGCACAAGGCGCCGTGATGGCGGTGGAAGATGCCTGGGTGCTGGCTGCGCGCCTGTCGGAAGGGCAAAGCGTGCCAGCGAGCCTTGCGGCCTACGAGGCGGACCGCCGCGACCGGACAAGCGCCGTGCAGGCGGGGGCGCGCGCCAACGCGAAACTGTTCCACCGGCACAACCCCCTCACGCAGCTGGCAACATATGGTCCGATGTGGCTGGCGGGCCGAACGGCGCCGGGCTTCGTGCATTCGCGCAATGACTGGATTTACGGGCATGACGTGACTGCCACGCAGAGCGGCAAGCCCTTGCCTTAATCCAGCGCAACGGGCAGGCATTGTCCTTCCGTCCAGCCGAATACAGGTACATTCATGCTTTCAGTCCTCGATCTCTTCCGCGTCGGTATCGGGCCGTCGAGCTCGCACACGGTGGGGCCGATCCGGATTGCCAATCGGTTCATTTCGATACTTGGAGATGGTGATGCGCTGGCAAAGCTCGCGCGCATCGAGGTCGAACTGCAGGGCTCGCTGGCGCTGACAGGTGTCGGCCATGCGACGCCCAAGGCGGTCGTTCTTGGCCTGCTGGGGCTTGAGCCGGAAACGCTGGACCCCGACATGGCGGATTCGCAGGTCGCGGACGTATATGTGGGCAAGCGCCTGCCATTGGCCGGTGGACGATCTGTGGATTTTGATCCGGAGGCGGATATCGTATTCGCCTACCATGTGTTGCCGGATCTGCACCCGAACGGCATGAAGCTGAGCGCCTTCGACGCGGAGGGAAACCTGCTGCGCGAGGAGACGTATTATTCGACTGGCGGCGGGTTCATTGCCACGGCGAAACAATTGCGGACGCCGCTTGCCGACGACATCGTGCAGGCGGGGCGGGCCGTGCCCTATCCCTTCGCATCGGCCGCAGAACTACTGTCGATTTGCGCCGACAAGGGCATGGCAATTCACGAGGTGATCCTGGCCAATGAGGATGCCGTGCGCCCGCCCGCCGAGACCGAAGCGGCGCTCGACCGGATCGTTGAGGTCATGCTGGGCTGTATCCAGCGCGGCCTGGGGCGGGAAGGAGTTTTACCGGGCGGACTGAAAGTGCGCCGCCGGGCCCCGGCCCTGTGGCAGAAGCTGCAGGCCTCTCCGCAATCGAATGAGCGCGAGCAATTGTTCGACTGGCTGAATGTCTATGCCATGGCCGTGAACGAGGAGAACGCGAGCGGCGGGCAAGTGGTAACAGCGCCGACGAATGGCGCAGCGGGCATCATTCCCTCTGTCATCAAACATTACTGTGCGGACGCGGAAGACAGCACCGAACGGCTGCGAAAGTTCCTGCTGGCAGCAGGGGGAGTGGGCCTTTTGTACAAGCAGCGCGCGTCGATTTCCGGCGCCGAAATGGGATGTCAGGGAGAAGTGGGCGTGGCCTGCTCGATGGCGGCTGCGGGCCTCGCAGCGGTGTGGGGCGGCACGGCGCAGCAATGCGCCAATGCGGCCGAGATCGGCATGGAGCATAATCTGGGCCTGACCTGTGATCCCGTCGGCGGGCTGGTTCAGATACCGTGCATTGAACGCAACGCTATTGGCGCGGTCAAAGCGGTCAATGCCGCGCGGCTGGCGCTTCACTCGGTGGAGCAGACCAAGGTTTCACTGGATCAGGTGATTGAGACGATGCGCCAGACCGGCCTCGACATGTCGTCGAAGTACAAGGAAACCAGCCAGGGCGGGCTGGCGGTGAATGTCATCGAGTGCTGAAGCCTTGATTTCCGATTTCCGTCTGGTCACGGATGCTTGTGTCGGATGAAAGCGGTGCGCGCAGGGGAATCATGGTTCGCGTCATGTAGCGTACTTCCCGTGCGATGCGCGCAGCATGGGCAGGGTTGAGCAGGGACGTGCGGGTCTCGCCTTCGAGGCCGAACAGGCGGCCATAGCCGCCCTGGTTCGAGACCGATTTCACGATATTGGCATTCTCGCCGCCATCAGCCATGCATGAGAAGACTGATACGGGTGAGTTCACCGTGACGGCCGGATCGAAATAATCGGCCATGGGATCAATCGCGGCCACCTCTGCCAGAGCGGCGACCCAACGCTGGGTCTGGCGAAACAGGAAGCGTTTTTCCGTTCGCCGTTCGCGGGGCAGGTCGATATCGTCGCCCGCGAAGGGCGCGGCGGCATTCAGCACGCCGGTCTTTGAGGCCAGCCGTCCAAGCTGCAACAAGGCTGCGAAGGACTTGAGCGCGCGCATGCCGTCCTTCTGGCGCAGGAATTTCGGGTTCATCGCGTCAATGAAAACGCGGCCCGCGAGTTCATCCGGATGCAGGTTGGCAAAGGCGTGGAGGCGCAGGCCCGCCATGGAATGGCCAACCAGTATATAAGGCGCCCGCCCGCCCAGCCGGGCCAGAAGCCGCTTCAGGTCGGCAATGTGGAAAGCAGGCGTCGGCGCGCCTTCCGGCGCCGGATCGCTCCAGTCCATGCCTGCCCGCCCGTACAGAACGACACGGTGATCGGTCTTGAGTGCCTCCTTGATCCACCAGCCGTCGGCATAAGTGCCGAACGCGCCGTGATCGAACACGACCCAGGGGGCCTCCTCTGGCCCCTCGACCAGCACATGCAGGCGGCGACCGGGTTCGACTTCAACGAGATCAAAAGGCGCGTTCATGGGAACAAATCTTGGCTTTGAGGATTAGGCGGCGGATAGGCGCTGGCTGAATGCGGCAAGATGTACGCGCTTGTACGTGGCGCTGAAACATGGCGGGGGATCAAATGCTGCTATTTCTGCTCGAGGATGGAGACAAGTGAACATATGGAAGGATTTACTAAACCGTGCGGTCTTGCGTCACTGGCCCCATTGAAGTGCCGACGGATCGAGGCACGTAGAATGTGCAAAACAGCGATCTTTTTGCAGCTGGAGGGGCGTCTTCCTCATTCAAGCGCAGAATCACGCACCTCCGCGATGATCGAAACGCTCTATGTGATAGATTCAACGCTCTTTGTGATAGATTTAGAGTAGCGTTCCGATGGCCAGATTTGAAGTTGTGATCCCATACTTCCAGCGTGATCCCGGGCATCTTGTGAATGCTCTATCTTCGATATTCGCCCAGGATTTGGAGGATGTGCTGGTTCACGTCGTCGATGACGGTTCGCCTCGTGCGGCGGCGCTGGACCTGGAAATGATGCCCGCTGCAGACGTCAGCCGCGTCAATCTTGTCGTCCAGGAGAATACAGGCGCGAACGGGGCGCGGAATCGCGGGCTGGCCGAAGTGTCCCCCGACGCCCGGTATGTCGCGTTCCTGGATTCCGATGACGCCTGGCTTCCCGGACACCTGGATCGCGCCGCGGCTGCACTGGAGAGACCTGGCACCGACTTCTTCTATGACACGATACGGATCGACGATGCCCTAGCGGCCAAATATCGCCCCCCAGAGGAATTCCTCGACAAGGCGCACTTTCTCTGCCCCAACGAAGCGCCACACCTGCTAGAGATCACGCGGCCGCTGAATGTATTGTGCGGCGAATGGTATCGCCATTTGCATCTCTCGGCGACAGTCCTGACTGGCAATCTGGCGCGCCGCGTGCGCTTCAATCCCCACTTCACGATCGCGGATGATTTTGAGTTCTTCTATCAATGCGCACGGGTGTCGAGCCGTTGGATCGTGGATACGCGCAACGGTGCTGAACGGGGGGCAGGTGCCAATATCTGGCATGGAATCAAGACGTCCGAATTGCGGTATTCGCAGGAGAAATACTATTCGATGCTGGTCCTTAGCCGTATTTGCCGGGAGCGGGCCGTCGATGAAGCTGCGAGGGCGCTCGCTCGCGAGCGTATCGGGATCTATCGCGAGCAGTTTATCTGGGCGCAGAGCGACCGCGTTGCATCCGGCCGCTGGCCAAGCATGAGGCTATGGGCAAAATACATGATCATGGACCCGAAGTTTGCAGGCGGCTTGCTATCGAAAGTGATTGGCAGGGCAAAGCAGGCTTTGTCGTAATCAATGACACATGCCGCCACGCGACGCGAATCTGATTTGGCTAGATATGAGCGGCTAGAGGCATAGGTGACAGATTGTACCGGACACATGGGTCACACTTTCCGCTTTGGCGGGAGGTTCCCCAGGAGGAGATCGCAGCCAGTCGAAAAGGCTTCCTGGATCAACAGACTGGGAGGCGCGCGGTGCCGCACGGGCTGTGGTCAAGTTTCAGGGACTGGGTTGCTGAGTGTACCAGCTACCCGGGCGAACTCGCTGAAATCGCAATTGCTCATAGGCAAGGGTCATAGACAGAACTGGCCTGTAAGAGGCTCTCCCAAGTCGAAAAACGCCGCCTAATGATGGCTGGCAGGAGCATCTATCCGGGACATTGCCCGGCCAGGGCTGCGACAGGCTCGAATGCGTCTCCACGGTCGATTGCCAGCCTGCACTATGATCCTTTGTAGGTCTGCCATGACGCACTATTAATCCATCCGACCAAACGGCTCCTATGCGCCGCAGAAGATAAAGCCTAGTTATGCGCTGTAGCGCATATCGGTTGTGAATTGTCAGGAAGCTGGCCTATGTCAGAGCTCGTCAGATCACCCAAGCAGCTTGCCGCTCGTCCGGGGTCGGTCTTCTTACCAAGGAGAACGGCGATAATTTCGCCCATTGGGCATCCGTGAGATTCAGACGGTCCATATTCAGAACTCCCTGTTTGGCCGTTTGAATCACAATCTAGCCGATAAGTGAATCCTGATTCACAACAGACCCGAGCCAAGCTCATAAATATGTTCGGCTGGTTGCGCTCGATGGGGACGCTTAGGCGTTCTCGTATGAGGTCTATGCAAAGTGCTTTACCGCGATAGAGTGGGAACAGACTAGGTTTGGGAAGTTCGTAATGAAGCACGTCGTGCTCGCCGCTGTTTTTACCATTTCCATGGCTGCTTGTTCTCCAAAGGCGGTCAATTTATCGGATGCGCCGACAGACGGAGCGCAGACTGAGGTCGTCGATTATTCAGCGACTGGTTGGATAGCGAAGACCTTGCCTGAGATACTTGCCGCGCTTGAGGCGGAAGAAGTAACATCCGAAGCGCTTGTACATGGTTATCTCGACCGCATAGCGATAATTGATCAGGCGGGACCGACCCTGCAAGCCGTGCTGGCGCTGAATCCAAACGCTTTGGAGGAAGCCCGAGCTAGTGATGCAGCGCGCAAGGCCGGCCAGCCGATGGGACCGCTGGCCGGTGTGCCTGTCTTGCTGAAAGACAACATCGAATCGAAAGACCAGATCGCCACTACGGCTGGCGCCCTGGCGCTAAAGGGTAATGTGACGGGACGTGATTCGCCCCTGGTAGCGGGCCTGCGCGGATCTGGCGCCATTATTTTGGGCAAGACCAATCTCAGCCAGTGGGCAAATTTCCGCTCCGAAAACTCCATGAGCGGATGGTCAGCGCTGGGCGGTCAGGTACGCAATCCGCACATGCTGGACCGTAACCCGTGTGGATCGAGTTCCGGATCGGCTGCAGCGACTGCTGCATCACTCGCTGCGGCGAGTGTTGGCACCGAGACCAACGGCTCGATCATTTGTCCTTCAGCAGTTAACGGAATCGTCGGGTTCAAGCCAACCGTGGGTCTCGTGTCGCAGCAATACATCGTGCCGATTTCCTCAAGCCAGGATACGGCTGGGCCGATGACTAAGACGGTGACTGGCGCTGCCCTGATGCTGAACGCGATGTCGACGGGAGATGCCAGGACTGACTATGTAGCGGGTCTCGATGTGGGCGCGCTCAGCGGAAAGCGGATTGGCGTGATGCGGTTTGCGCAGGGCTCCAATACTAACGTCAAGGCGCTTTTCGATGGAGCGCTGACAGATCTTCAAGATGCGGGTGCAGAACTTGTGGAGATTGACGCCTTTGTTCCGTCGACAAATGACTATCAGTCGAAATCATATGACCTGTTGAAATATGAATTTAAAGCGACTCTGAACGCGTATCTTGCCGAGGCTGCCCCAGCCGTGACAGTCCGCTCATTGAAGGAGCTGATCGCGTTCAATACTGCCCATGCGGACGTGGAGCTTGCTCTGTTTGATCAGGGGATCCTTGAGGCGTCGGAGATGCTGGGTGATCTTTCAACGCCAGTCTATCTGGCAGCAAAGGCGGATGTGCAGGCCGCAACTGGCGTCAATGGTATCGACAAGATGATGGCGGATAACAGCGTCGACGTACTGGTGTCGCCTTCCGGACCGCTGGCGCCACGCGTCGATGCGATCAACGGGGACGTCTGGCCGGACTGGGCAGGCGCAGGCTATCTCGCCGCTGTGTCAGGTTATCCAAATCTCACAGTGCCAATGGGCGAGGTCAAAGGCCTGCCTGTGGGATTGTCCATGATGGCGGGCAAAGACCAGGACGCAAGTGTACTGGCGATGGGGTATGCTTATGAGCAGCAGTCAAAGAAGCGTGTTGATCCACAGTACCTGAGTAACGCAGAAGCGCGCCCTGAGATTGCTGAAGCGATGAAGCGTCGCGCAGACTAGGCTTTAAATACAGCCTGTTCGGTACATCCTTTGTCGTTGGACAGGGCGACGTGCGGCGACCTGCCGTTTGATCACTCTGCCGCCACGGGCTTCAGGCCCGCATGAGTCAGCATCCACATTACGGGTGCGAAGCTCGTTCGTTTCTCTCCGCGTCGGGTTTCGTAATCCATGTGGCGCATCAGTTCGGAGCTGTCATAATTTGACCCGCTTCTCTGGGCACGCAGTTTCGCCAACACCTGCCATGGAATAGGCGAGCGGGCATCGACAGCGAAGTTGAGGATGTCTGGGGCTGTCCTAAAGCTTGTGCTCGCGGCCTGGGACTGTCCTAAATTTTGTGCTCGTGGCCGTTTTTCATTATCAGACCACGAACCTGTCACCGAAGATGACAGCGAACTGGGTCTTCGCCTCGAACCATTCACGCGGGGGCCGTTTCCATTCCTGGGCAGCGTGATTGAGGACCAAGTATAGCAGCTTCATAGCCGCCTCGTCACTCGTGAAGTGACCGCACGTGCGCACCGCCCGCCGGAGCTTTGAGTTCAGGGCCTCGATCGCATTCGTGGTGTAAATGATCCGGCGGATCGCCTTCACTGAAGGCAAGGAACGGGATCACCTGTTCCCAATGGCGTCCCGCTTGCCAGTCCCAACGGGCTCTACAATCTCTCGAAACTCTCTGTCTGGTGGCTCAGACTCGGCATCGCCATCGAACGCATCAAGCCAGGCCATCCGCAGCAGAATGGCTGGCATGAGCGCATGCACCTTACCCTGAAGCAGGAAACCACCCGACCGGCCTGCGAAAATCACCTGCAACAGCAGGTGCGGTTCGATGACTTCGTCGGGGAATACAACACACAATCGCCCGCATGAAGGCCTCGCCATCGCGACCCCTCTAAAGATCCACACGCCGTCATCCCGCATCCATGACGGCCTGCCAGACATCGACTATCCCTTTCATGACCGCGAGGTCCCGATAACCGCCTTCGGCCGGATCTGCATGCACCGGAAAAAATCAACATCTCCACCGTGCTCGCGGGTCAGCATGTCGGCATAAGGGAAGTCGACGACGGCATATGGCTCGTCTCCTTCATGCACTATGACCTCGGATACGTTGACCTCGAGCAGAGAACCCTGCAGACAATCGACAACCCGTTCGGAGCAAAAGTGTAACCCATCTCTCCGGTACATACTGTGACCTATGTGTCCGGGCCGGACAAAAAAAGGGGTGGCTCCGCGAGTAGGAGCCACCCCAGTATTTCATGCCGTTCCATGTTGTTCCAAAAAATGTAAAAAAATTCATTTAATACAACTCATTGGAGAACAGGCTTGTTTTGTGGTGTTCCATTTTATATCACTCTATCGAAATTCTTTTGTGGGGCGGTTTGTGGGGCGAAACCATATGCCAAAGTTACTTACTCCTCTTTCAGCCAAAGCTGTCGCGTCTCTGAAACACTCAGGTACGGGCGAAAAATCGAGGCATTCGGTGGGCGGCATTGCCGGATTGTATCTCGTCACTTATGCGAGTGGGGCTCGGTGTTGGTTGCTTCGGGGTACATTGAACAAACGTCGCAAAGAAATCGGTCTGGGCTCGGCATTCGAGTTGTCACTCAGCGAAGCGCGCGAGAAAGCACGTGAGTACCGCAGGCAGTTGGCAGATGGGATTGACCCCACTTTCAAGGAAGAAACAGTTGAGCAAAAGCGAATTATCTTTGCCAAGGCTGTCGAACAGTTTTTCGAAACTGAATTGTCCGAGGTTAAGGAGAAAGAATTTAAAGCGTGGAAAAATACGCTCCATACCTATGCTGTTCCGATCATTGGAAAATTGGACGTTGAGCATATTACTACGCTTCACATCGCAGATGTGCTCAAGCCAATTTGGTCGACGAAGCGCGAACTCGCCAAGAAGATTAGGGTACGCCTCGACAAGATATTTGTCTGGTTGAAGGCAACGGGCTATCGGGAGCAAGACAGTCCCGCGAAATGGGTGGACCTGAAACCGATTTTGGATCCCCTGGGACGGGATAAGAAAGCCGCGCATCGGCCAGCGGTGCCATTCGTTGACGCGCCGAGGTGGTTCGAATTGATCCGCCAGAAGAAGAGCTTGGCTGCGCGAGCACTCGAGTTTCTGTGTCTTACGGCGGTAAGGTCGGGTGATGTGAGATACATGTCCTGGAGTGAGGTCGATTTCGACACGAGAGTCTGGACGATACCGCCGAACAGACAAGGGACAAAACTCAAGACCCGAGACCACAAGGTGCCGCTTACCGAGCCGATGCTGGCGCTACTGCGAAAGGTAAAACAGGAACAGAACGGCGAGTATGTCTTCGCGGGACTCAATGGTTGCCCTATGAGCGAAAATACGATCGCCAAACTTATGCGGGAAGTTCACCTGGAGGAGATCGCAGCCGGTCGAAAGGGCTTCCTGGATCAACAGACAGGGAAGCGCGCGGTGCCGCACGGGCTGCGGTCAACTTTCAGGGATTGGATTGCTGAGTGTACCAACTACCCGGGCGAACTCGCTGAAATCGCAATTGCTCATAAGCAAGGGTCAGAGACAGAACTGGCCTATAAGAGGCTTTCCCAAGTAGAAAAACGCCGCCGCATGATGGCTGACTGGAGTAACTATTTGGGCCATCGCTCAGCCAAGGTTTCCGCACGTTCGAACGCACCTCGCCAGTCAACTTATAGCCTGCACTATGATCCAGTGTAAGTCTGCCCTGTCGCGCCATTAATCCATTCGACCAAAAGGTAATTATGCGCTGCAGGTGATAAAGCTTTATCATACGCCGTAGCGTATATTGACATTTTATACGCTGTGGCGTATGGGGGTCATGAATAGTCAGGAAGCTCGCCAATGTCCCAACTCGTCAGATCACCCAAGCAGCTTGGCGTCGCCTTGCGGCGTTCTCGTCGTACGCAGGCGATGACGCAGGCTGACCTGGCCAGCCGAGCCGGCGTGAGACAAGGCACCATATCACATGTGGAGAACGGGCTTGAAACGGTCAAGCTCAACACGGTGATGGACCTGCTGCGGGCACTCGACCTTGAGATTGTTGTCCGCCAGCGGACCAAAGGCTCGCACAGTGACATTGAGGATCTGTTCTGATGTCCCGGCCGCGGCGTAGCGCAGGACTGGTCGTCGCTCTCAATGGCCGCGTCGTGGGGTTGCTTGATCGCGCCCCGAACGGCGCAATCTCATTTGCGTATGACAAGGAATGGCTCGCCGATGCGCGCCGGGCCATACCTGTCTCATTGTCGCTTCCGTTGCGTGAGGAGCGTTATACCGGGGCGGAAGTGTCCGCCTTCTTCGACAATCTTCTTCCCGACAATGACCAGATCAGGCGCAAGGTTGCCGAAAAGGTGGGGGCGGAGGGCACCGACGCGTTCAGCCTCCTGAATCAGATCGGCCGTGACTGCGTCGGGGCTCTGCAATTCGTACCGGAAGGTGATGAGGTAACACCGCCCACACAGCCTGAGTATCTCCAGCTGAGCGACGCAGACGTCGCTGAGATCATTCGCAATCTGGCCACAGCGCCGCTGGGTGTCAGGCCGAGCGGCGAACGGGAACTGCGGATCTCCATTGCAGGCGCCCAGGAAAAAACGGCCTTGCTTTGGAATGATGGCTGGTGTTTGCCAAAGGGCACAACGCCAACCACGCATATTCTGAAGCCCGGACTCGGCAAGCTTCCGAATGGACTCGACATGACCCAGAGTGTCGAGAACGAGCATTTCTGTCTCACGCTTTGCCGGGAACTCGGGCTTGAAGTGGCGCAAAGTCAGATTGTTGATGTCGATGGCATCCGCATTCTCGCTGTGGAGCGCTTTGATCGCCTGAGAGCGAGTGATGGCCGTTTGCTCCGCATTCCCCAGGAGGATTTCTGCCAGGCGCTCTCGGTGCCGCCGACACGCAAGTATAACAATGACGGCGGACCAGGCATTCGCGAATGTCTCGGTCTCCTGGCTGGCAGCGACTATGCTGAAGAGGACAGGCTGGCCTTCCTGAAGGCCCAGATCGTGTTCTGGCTTATTGGCGCTACTGATGGCCATGCCAAGAATTTCAGCCTCTTTCTGACACCGGGAGGACGCTACCGAATGACGCCGCTCTACGACATCATGTCCTTGCAGCCGAATTATGCGGCGAAGCAGCTCAGGCGGAAGGAATTTCGTCTCTCCATGGCGATTGGGGACAATCGATACTATGCGATGGAAAGCATCCTCCCGTACCACTTCCTTGAGGACGCGAAAGCGGCCGGAATGGCGCAAGATCGGGTCAGGAGTCTCTTTGGCAGTCTTGGCGAAACTATTGAGGGTGCCCTCGAGCGAACCGCCGCAATCATGCCAGACGATTTTCCGAAGCTTCTGGTTGAAGGAATTGGCCATGCGATGCGTAAACGCTCGGCCAAGTTGCTGACTTGAGCGGGAGTATTCACGACCTGGTATATGTCTGCCGGGGAGCTTCCTCGATCCAGTCCTGAACTTCCTGTTCGCGCCAACGAACGGCATCGCCTGGAAGCTTCACCGGGGCAGGAAAGACTTTCGCTCTGACCTTTCTCCACAGTGTTGTCCTGCTGCGATACCCGGTCAGTTCGAGAACCTGTTGCGCTGTAATCAACTTAGCCATTGCGTTTACTCCACTATTGATACTGTTTTTGAGCGAAGACGCTCCTTCAAGATTTCTTTGCTCTTCGAAATCCGCTGTCACTCGCCAGAAAGGTCTCCAGCATCAGCGGCACCAGTGCCGAGGCCGAAACGTCCGTTCCGTACTTCTGCGAATGGATCCGCGCATACGCGTCCAACTCCGACGCAAGCAGGGGATCGACGAGCACCGTCAGTTTCTGCGGCGTCCGGTCCGGCAGCGGCCCGATCTTCAAATTGACGTCACTCATGGCTGTCTACCTCCTTCATAGGGTTTCAGGACAATGTCCTTGTTCACCAGTACGCCGAGCCGCCAGCCGGGCCGGATTGTGATCGAAGGCTGGACGTCCAGATTGCGGCGCACGATTTCCTGACCGGCTTCATTTGCGCCGGTCTGAGCTGAACGGCGCACCGCCCGGGCAATATCGCCCTCGTCATCGCTGGAGAGTTCGGAGCCGACGCCAAGCAGGGTCGAGAGCGCTACGCCCTGCAACAGTTTCCAGGAATGATAGTCGATCTTGTCTTCGAGGCCCGCATACCCGCGGGCATCGACGCCGGCGAGATTGTCGATCCGGATCGAGGATCCGTCCGGCATCACGATCCGGCTCCAGACAAGGAGCGCGCGGGACTGGCCGAACGCGATGACGCTGTCATAGCGCCCGATCAGGCGCGCACCCTGCGGCACGAGAACGCTCTCTCCCGTGACGGTGTCATAGACCGGGCTCGTCACCTGCGCGATGACTTGGCCCGGAAGGTCGGAGTTCACGCCCGTCAGCAGGGTTGCTGGGATGATTGTCCCAGCCATCAACTGGTAGGGCGAGACCGGTGTCTCGAGTCGGTGCGGATTGTAGATCGATGGATCCGTCTCGGTGCCCAGAAAATCAAGCTTGCGGGCCTGCCGGTTCGGATCCTCGCCAAGTGACGAGCCGAACGCCCCCTCGTGAGAGGCTGTAAAAGCCGAGAGGTCCGGAAAGCTCAGTGAAGGCGACGACGATGCAGGGGCTGGATTGCCGATGACCTTCGCTCCCGCGGCCGATCCCACCTGGAAAAACACGCTGCTCCCACGTGCGGCCTCTGAGAGGGCTGCCTCGCGCGCGCGCAACTCTGTCTCCAGCGCCGCCAGCTTTTGGGGCATTGGACCCGCCTCAGGCGCATCTTCCGCCGGCAATACCATCCGCCCTTCACGCTGCGCCTTAAGGATCGGCGTACCGAGGTCTCCGGGTAGCGGTGGCCCGAGAATGTCTTCGGCAGGCTTTATCTCGTTGTAGGATGCAGGCAACGCCGCAAGGCCATCTGCTGTCGGATTATGGCCCGTGTTATAAAGCTCGCGAGACGCGCTGGCGGACTCATCCTTTGGGCTTTGTAGGGCGAAGGCCAGTGAACAGAGCACGATCGCGCTGCCGGTGCCGAGCAGGACCATCAAAGCCCGTTTGGAAAACCGTTTGACCGGCCTCGGGCGGCCTCGGATTTCGAGCGGCTGTGCCGGTGGGGAAGCTGCTTCCGTCATGGTTTCGCTGGCCCGAGATCATTGCGCGCGATCTTCACGACATCTTGTCGCTTTTCACCAAGGCGCAGTTCTGCGCGGGCGAAAAGGCGATCGACGACGTAGTAGTCGCCCGACATGCGATAGTTCACGAGCTGCGATTTGCCGTCCCGGCCAATGACGAAGAGGGCCGGGGCCTCGCCCTGGTCGAGCCGGGCCGGGAACTGGATATAGACTTTGCGGCCATCATCGAACACGCGGTCCGGTCGCCAATGAGGAAAATCGCCATCAAGGTCGTAGCGGAACTTCAGCCGCTCCAGTTGTAGTCCGGCGGGAGACGCTGAGGCGGGTGTTGCGCCGGACCGCGCGACCCGCGTCACCAGTTGCTGGTCCGCATAGCGCCAGGAAACGGCCGCCATATAGGTTTCTTCGAACGCGCGCAGTTCAAGGTGGTAGGCGCGAAGGCTCGTCGTGATGATGAGGTTGGTTTTCAGCCCCGCCTGTGTCGGCTTGATCAGGATATGGGCCTGCGACTCGGCGCCGGTCCCGGAGACTGTGTCGCCGAGTACCCAGCGAACTGTGTCGCCGGCTGAGACGGACACGAGTTCCTCGCCGGGCTGCAGGACAATGTCGGTGACCTGCTCCGGCGCGCAATAGACTTGGTAGAGCGCACCGATCGTATAGGGATAGACTTGGATCGCGTTCATGTAATTGTCGAGTGAGGGTTCGACCGCCGCCTTGCCGTTTGCCGTCTCGATGGCCTGGTAGGGCTTGAGCGATGGCGCATCTGCCTCCGCTGGCATGGGTTTCAACTGGCCGGGCATCGCGCCTGTGACACTTGTCGGCGTATAGGTGCGGTAGACAACCGGCGTTGGAGCAAGGTCCGCGTCGGCGATATCGGTCTCTTCCGCGTCAGGGGCGAGATAGAGATCTTCGACATAGTCCGGCTCATCGAGTGTGATGTCGGGACCGACGGCGGTAGGGACAGACTCGCAAGCCGTAAGCGCGGTTGAGGCGAGAAGAACCAGGGCAAGGCGTTTCATGGGGAGGTGCTCCTATTGATGGTCTTTCGACCAGTTGAGTCCGTGGACGTAGAGGCCGAGGGGATTGGCCCGCAGGGCCTCTTCCGTGCGTGGCGGGTCGATGACGATCGAGAAAACGCCGGTATGGTTTGACTGGCCGGTCTCGGTGCCGTTTCGGTAGGCCGTCTCGTGCCAGCGCACCGTGAAACTGTCGTCCGACGCCCGCACGACGCTCGCCACGTCGACAGACACAGAGCGCCGTCCGAGATCCGCAAATGGATCATTGTCACGGGCATAATCATTGAGCGTAGCTGCCGCCCGGTCGGTCGCATAGGCATAGGCCGTCAGCCAGTTCTGACGGACGACGACCGGATCGATGGAGATCGACCGCGTGTTCTTCACAAATTCTGCGAGGTGGAACGCGATCTGCGCATCAGTCGGTTCATAGCGCTCGTCGGCCGGGCCGACGGCGCGCACGGCGCCTTCGCCCGTCAGTTCGACCACATAAGGCGTGACGAAAGACTGGGTGGAGCGCCAGACAAGGCCGCCCGCGAGGACGAATGAGAGGGTAAGACTGCCGAGTGCGGCCAGCCGCCAGTTCGCCGCCTGTACGCGGGCCGACCCGATCCGGTCGTCCCAGGCCTGCGCCGCGCGCTGGTAGGGTGTGACAGGTTCCGGTGTCACGCCATAGCGGCTAGAATTTCGCTTCCAGAGCTTCATGTCAGTCCTCGTCATTTCTGAGTTGTAGCGAAGTGCCGCCGCCCGGACGGTCGCCGTCGCGCACCGCTGAGGCCGCCATCATGCCGGCATCGCGGGTCGACTGATCGCGCCGGATACGCCTGGCCCAGTCCGGGGGAGAATTCGGTCCATTGGTTGGACCCGCGTTCCGCGCGCCCGTGCCACCCGTTGCCGCGAAAGCGGCGCGTGCGCCGGCCTGATGACGCTCCCCTGGGGTTCCGAACGCGCGCCGGGCAAAGGCTTTCGCGCCAGACGCTGCCGCACGAGCACCTGCGTCCGCGACACCGCTCACGCCCGCCATCGTGGCGCGGACACCGGTCTTGCCGGAAGCGGCCGCATTCATCTGGTAGGCTGTGCGAGCGCCGCCTGCCATGGAGGCTGCTGCGCCAACAGCGCTGCGAGTCCCACCGGCTGCTGCCCCGATTCCCGCCTTGGCGATGGAACCGCCCGCGACCGTTCCTGCTGCCACACCGGCGGCGGTGCCAATGGCCGCCCCAGCCCCAAGTTGTGGTGCCCCGGAGACAAGGCCTGTGGCGATGCCGGGTCCGAACAGGCCGAGGGCCAGAAGCGAGAGGGATCCGAGGATGACGGAGGCAGCCTGTTCAAGGGTCACCTCGTCTGGCTGGAAGGTCGATGTGATGGAGGAGAAAATGGTCGATCCAATGCCGACGATGATGGCAAGCACCATCAGCTTGATGCCCGACGCGATGACATTGCCGAGGACTTTCTCGGCGAGGAAGCTTGTCTTGTTCCAGAGCGCAAACGGTATCAGCACGAACCCGGCCAGTGTCGTCAGCTTGAATTCAATGATGGTCACGAAGAGCTGGATCGCGAGGAAGAAGAAGGCGAGGAGCGTGATGATCCAGGCGAGGAACAGGACAGCGATAATGACAATGTTCTGGAAGAAGGCGATCGGGCCGGTGAGCTTCTCGATCT
This sequence comes from Hyphomonas sp. BRH_c22, assembly GCF_000961795.1. Classification (GTDB taxonomy): domain Bacteria; phylum Pseudomonadota; class Alphaproteobacteria; order Caulobacterales; family Hyphomonadaceae; genus Hyphomonas. Next base: position 10,967 of record NZ_LADU01000106.1, on the reverse strand, counting down.
CGTCTAGCAGCGGCAGCCCGGCATCGAATCCGGTCGCCGCGACGAAGCCGGGTTTGATGATGTCGTCGGCGGTGATCGTGCCGCCGGTGGCGTTAAGGCCCAGCTGCGCAAAACTCGTGAACACCACGTCCGAGAGAAGGGCAAAATTGCCGAGGATCAGCGCGAAGGCGCCGACATAAAGGACCTTCTTCAGGAACCTGCCAACAATGTCGGTATCGGGGCCCATGGCCCAGAACAGGCCCGCCAGCGTGATGTCAATCGCGATGAGCGCGCTCGTCAGGAACGCGACATCCGGCTGCAAGAGACCGAACCCGCTGTCGATATAGGCGGAGAAGGTCGCAACGAACTGGTCGATGACGCCAAGGTCTTCCATGGCACTAATCCCTCGAATAGGCGACGCCGTCGCCGACGAAGCGCTTGTGGCGGATGCGGGCCTGTTCCTCGATCGCGGCGCGCCGGGACTCTTCGAGCGCCACCATCCGGTATTGCGCCGCCATCAATTGCTGCATCTGCATCTGTTGCTCGACCGAGAGGGCGACAAGCTGGTTGCCGGCCTGGGCGACGGACAGGTTCCCCGTCGCGGCCTGGCTCTCGCCGACAAGGTCGGTCAGCGTCTCGCGCGCCTCCGCAATCGAGGTCACGATCCCCGACTGGACCTGGATCGAGGCCCGGAACGCCTCGCGGCTGATCCGCCACTGGTCGGCGGCTTCAGCGACGATTTCCTCATTGGTGAGGTCTTCATACGTATCCGGGAAGGCCTCGCGGTACTGGCGCTCGCTCTCTTCGACCTCATAGGTCACCTCGCTCGCTTCGCGCATAAGCGTGTCGATCCGTTCGAGCAGGCGTTTCAGGTGTTCGAATGAGGCATAGTCGAGCCGTTTCAGGTCTTCGGCCTGATTCACCAGCATCTGCGCCTCATGCTGGAGTTGCTGGACCTGATTGTTGATCTGTTCGAGCGTGTTGGTGGCGGTCAGGATGTTCTGGACGAGGTTTGTGGGGTCGATCACGACATCTCCCACGCCCAACAAGGCGTCTGCAGGAGGCGCAATAACGACAAGCGACGACACGGTCCCAAGGAGAATGGCGATCATTCGGCGGCGCATGGCACATCTCCTTCTGTCCCGATCAGGTCAGCGGCCCAGTGAAGTCCGCGCGCTTCCAGCCAGGCCGGTGCAAAGCCCTCCGGACCAACTGAAGCGAGAATTTCGGAGATCATTTTCTGGTCGGATTTCGACCCGGCAGCGCAGAAGGCGAGGGCAACTGGACCAAGGTCGAGGTCGAACAGGCGGTTGCCCTCCGGGGTTTGAACATAATAGTCCCGCTTCGGCGTGGCCCTTGCGATCAGTTCGACCTGTCGGGCATTGAGTCCGAAAGCTTCATAGGTTGCTTGTTGCGACGGCTCTTCCGCGCGTGCATTGGCCAGGAAAATGCGGGTCGGGGCGCTTTCGATCAGGCTCGGGGCAATTGAACTTGATGAGATGTCCGACAGGCTCTGCGTCGCGAACACGACGGAGACATTCTTCTTGCGAAGCGTCTTCAGCCAGTCGCGGAGACGCCCCGCAAACATCGGGTGATCGAGGAACAGCCAGGCCTCGTCGAGAATGAGCAGGGTTGGCTTCCCGTCGAACCGGGCTTCCAGTTTCGAGAACAGGTGCGCCAGCACGGGCGCGGCGAGCCGCTTGTCCTGCATCAGTGCATCCATTTCGAAGCAGAGCATGTCGCCGGTTTCGAGATGATCCTCATCGGCATCGAGCAGGGCGCCATAGGGCCCGGCCAGCGTATAGGGCTCCAGTGCCTGACGGAGCTCCGGCACCTGGATGAGGGCCACCAGCCCAGTCAGCGTACGCTGGGAGACGGGGGCTGCGCAAAGGCTCTGCAGCGCCGTCCAGACGGCCTGTTTGACCTCCGGCGTCATCGCGACGCTTTCCTGCGCTAACAGTCCGAGCACCCAAGCCTGCGCCGCAGCGAGGCCCGCTTCACTGTCGACATCCCGCAGCGGCTGGAAGGCAAGGTCGCCATCAAGACCGAGTTCGTACCAGGTGCCTCCCAAGGCGAGCGTCGCGCAGCGCGCCGACGCCCCCTTGTCGAAGACAAAGACCTGAGCCTGTTCATAGCGGCGGAACTGCAGGGCCAGCAGCGACAGCAGCACCGACTTGCCGGCGCCGGTCGGTCCGACCACCATCATGTGGCCGACATCACCCTGATGGGTCACCAGCCGGAACGGCGTCGAGCTTGCCGAGCGCGCCATCAGGAGCGGCGGGCCGTCCAGATGGGAATTCCGTTCAGGCCCGGCCCAGAGCGATGCCAGCGGCGCCATATGGGCGAGATTGATCGTGTTCAGCAGCGGCTGGCGGACATTGGCATAGGCCTCGCCCGGCAGCGTCCCGAGCCAGGCCTCCACCGCGTTGACGCTCTCCGTCACGCAGGTAAACCCGCGCCCCCGGATCACGCGCTCGACGGCGCGGATCTGGTCCTCGGCTATCGATGCGTCTTCATGCCGGACCACAATCGCCGTCGTGCAGTAACCGAACGCGACATGACCGGCCCCAAGCGCCTGTAGGGCTTCGTCCGCATCGGCCGCTTGGTTGTCGGCGTCTGTGTTGAGCAGCGATGCCGGCTCGTTTGTGAGTATTTCCCGCAAGTAGGAGGTGAGCGAGCGGCGTTTGGCAAACCAGTTGCGGACGTAAGAATTGAGCGTCTTCTCCGCCTCCGGCTTGTCGAGGGGCAGGAACCGGGTCAACCAGCGATAGGCAAAGCCGAGCTGGTCGAGGTCCGAGAGGAGCCCCGGCTCGCCCGTCGCCGGGAACCCGTTGATGGTCAGGACCTTCAGCGTCTCATCGCCAAGACGGGGCGACAATCCACCGATGAGCGGCGTATCGACCAGGAGCGCATCGAGGCACATCGGTACGGACGGCGCCCGCACGGCCTGCCGCACCGTGGAGATGCAGGCATGAAGGTATGTCAGTGTCTCGTCATCATCCAGAAACCGTGCCTCCGGCATGAGGTCCGCCATCATGTCCCGCGCCCGGGATGTTTCGGTTTCAAAATGAACAAGATGCTCGCTCCAGAACGCCGCCGGGGCGTCCGCCGGATCCTCGATGAAGAGCTGTTCGATCCTTGCCGTCCGGTCGGCTGGCGGCATCCAGGTGAGAGTGAGGTAGCAGTCCGTCTCGAAATGCCGGCCCGCTTCCTCGAAGGCCGCGCGGCGTTCTTCATCCACGAGCCAGGCGGCCGGTTCGCGCCAGATGCTTTCAGGATAGGTGACGGACGGCCTGCGGTCGGCCTCGATATGCAGCGCCCAGCCGGAGCCGAACCGGCGGAGGAGATTGTTCATGCGGGCTGTGACGGCTACGCGTTCTTCCGGCGTCGAGCTTTCAAGATCGGGTCCGCGATAGAAACAGGTCCGTTGCAGGCTGCCATCCTTGTTGAGGATGATGCCCGGAGCGATCAGGCAGGCCCATTTTAGATGATCGGCAAGCGTAGCGGGTCGGGCGCGGTATTCGGACAAATTCAGCATGCGTAATAGCCCCTTGTCCTTATGTGCCGGATCAGCACGTCGGCAAATTGCGGATCGCGCCGCGCGGCGAACACGCAGATACCTTGGGCCACGATCCAGAAGACGAGCCCCACACCCCAAAGCTGGAGGCCGATGCCGAGTGCGGCGGCCAGCGTGCCATTGACGATCGTCGCAAGCCTTGGCGCACCTGCGAGCAGGATAGGCACTGTGAGCGAGCGATGGACCGGCACGCTATAGCCCGGGGGCAGGGGGCGGTTGTCAGCCATCAGAGCGTCGCCCCACCGCCGAAGGAGAAGAAGGAGAGGAAGAACGAGGTCGCGGCAAAGGCGATCGAGAGACCGAACACGATCTGCAACAATTTCCGCATGCCGCCGCCGCTCTCGCCGAAGGCTAGGCCAAGGCCGGTCAGGATGATGACGATCGTGGCGAGGATTTTCGCGACCGGACCTTCGATGGAGTCGAGGATCGATTGCAGCGGGGCTTCCCAGGGCATGCCAGAGCCAGCCGCATGAGCCGGGAAGGTGAGCACAACGGCAAAAGCCGTCAGGCTCAGGGCTTTGATAACTCTGTCGTTCATTGAGATTACGTCCTTTCTGGAGCGGTGGAGAGAAGCGGTTCGGAGAAGGGCAGGCTCGGCAGGACGAGCTGCAGGTCGGGCTGGACGGGCATCAGGTCATAGCCGCCGCGTCCAATCCCGTTCATTCGCGCGACTGTCTCGACGCGGTGAACTCCGGCGCGCCGGGAGATGTAAACGACGCAGTCGATTGTTTCCGCGATGAGATCGTGCGGCACCTGCGCCGAGGTCTCGCCGATCAGCTGTTCGAGCCGGGAGAGGCCGCCCAGGGCCGAGTTGGCATGCAGGGTGGCGATGCCGCCCGGATGGCCGGTATTCCAGGCCTTCAGCATGTCGAGGGCTTCAGCGCCCCGGACTTCGCCAACAATGATCCGGTCGGGGCGGAGCCGCAGGGTCGAGCGGACAAGGTCTGCCAGCGTGACCGATCCCGGCTGTGTGCGAAGGTGCACGGCATCGCGCGACGTCGAGACAAGTTCGCGTGTGTCTTCAAGGATGACCAGTCTGTCGCCCGTACGGGCAATCTCGGCCAGTAGCGCATTGGCGAGCGTTGTCTTGCCAGAGCCCGTGCCGCCGACAACGAGAATGTTCTCGCGGTCCAGCACGGCTTGCCGGAGGGCCTCGGCATGATGGGCAGCCATCACGCCGGACGAGACATACTCATCCAATGCGATCACCCGGCCGGCAGGCTTGCGGATCGAGAAGCAAGGCCCCGGCGCGACGGGCGGCATCACACCTTCAAACCGCTCTCCGCCCATAGGCAGTTCGGCGGACACGATGGGGGAGGCAGCATCGACGCGGCGCCCCATATGGCTTGCGACGAGCCGAATGACACGTTCGACATCGCCCGCCGTGACGATCAGGCCGGACTCCTTTCGGCCAGATCCATGCCTTTCGATCCAGAGCCGCCCATCGGGATTGATCATGATTTCGACAACGGCAGGATCATCCAGCGCCGCGACGATCTCGCTGCCCAGTGCCGTGACCAGCATGGCGCGTGTCCGTGTCTGGCTTGTCGCGTCACGCATCGGCTCGCACCTCGCCCAGGAGTTCAGAGGCGGACTCGCCATCAAACCCGGAAGCCTCTTCCGTCACGTCTTCAACGGCGTTCTGGAGAATGCGCTGGCCCGACCGGAGGGCTTCAGCGACCTGCCGCACGAAGAGATCGAACCGCATGTCGCCCTTGGCGCGTGCGGCCTCGACCTGGTTGGCTGGCACAGGCGGCGTCACCGTCAGGAAATAGTGGACGAATGTCGCGAGCGTTTCGGCAATGACCAAATTATCCCGTTCGATCCGACCGAACTGGCGCGTCAGCCGGTCGAGCCGGCGATTGATGGCGGCTTCACGCTTGTTATCCGCTTCGCCCGCCCTGTAGGCCGTCAGCGCCCGGTCAACGATGACGCTTTCAGAAAGACCTGGGCGTTTGGCCATGGCCTTGAGCGAGTGATAATTCTCTGGTGAAATATAAGGCTGGATGCGGGGCTTCATTCGCCATTCCCCGTCAGGTCAATGCCGGTCGCCTGTTCGAGACTGTCGGCCTGTACGAGCGCATCGAAGAGGCTGGCCTGCAGGGGAGCGCGTGCCCTGCCTTGAAAACCACCGGACTTTACAGGGCGGGCAGACCGGGCCCGGTCTTCAGCCACACTGCGCTCTTGTCGCCGGCCCAGGCCATCGGCGTCCGGTTCCAGATCGTCAGCCTGCATCAGGCCTTCATGGATGGTACGAACGTCGCTGCCCCAATCATTCTCCCGCGCCTCCGGAATACAGGCCGCTGCACCCGGTGCTTCTTTAAGGCGTTCTGTAAAGTTCCGGTCTTCATAGTAGCGCAGCTTCAGCGCCCGCACGGGCGGGGAGCCCGCGACAAGGACGAGCTCCTGATCGGACGGCAGCTGCATCACTTCGCCTGGCGTCAGCAGCTGGCGGGCAGTCTCCTGGCGCGACACCATCTTGTGCGACAGCCAGGGGGCGAGCCGGTGGCCTGCATAATTCTTCATGGCGCGCTGTTCGGTCTTGGTGCCGAGCGCATCGGATATCCGTTTCGCCGTGCGCTCGTCATTTGTCGCGAAGGCGACCCTGACATGGCAATTGTCGAGAATGGCGTTCGAAGGGCCATAGGCCTTCTCGATCTGGTTCAGCGACTGCGCGATCAGGAAGGCCTTGAGCCCATAGCCAGCCATGTAAGCCAGCGCGCTTTCGAAAAAGTCGAGCTTTCCGAGGGCCGGGAACTCATCCAGCATGAACAGGACCCGCCGCCGGGTCTTCGGCGCGGCCACCGACACTTGAGGCGCGAGCAGCCCGCAGGCTCTCAGAGTATTCGCCACAATAGATATGCTGCGCGAGACCTTGAATGGACTGACATCGAGATGCTCGGTCAGGCGCCGGCCCACCTGGTTCAGGATGAGGCGCATGAGGGGTTTCGTGCGTGAAAGATCCGATGGCGGTACAACGAGATAGAGCGACAGGGGCCGATCACCCGACACCAGGTCATCAATCCGGAAATCACTCCGCGACGTTACTTCGGCAATGACCGGATCGGCGTAAAGGGCGAGAAAGCGCAAGGCCGTGGAGAGCACGCCCGAGAGCTCGTTTTCGGTCTGGTTAGACATTTCTCTCGCCTTGGTCGCGACAATCGGGTGAACGCGTGGCGCTTCATTCGTGCCGAGGTGATTGGTCCGCTTCATGATCTCGATTGTCGTCCGGAATGTCCGGTCGGGGTCGGCGAGGAATGTGCCGACCCGAGCGAGCGTCTTCTCAGGCTCGGCGTAAAGGACGTGCAGGATGGCGCCGGTCAGGAGGGACTTTGCCTTGTCCACCCAATGCCCTGGTTCTTCGACGACACCGCGCGGATCGACGAGGATATCAACAATGTTCTGGACATCGCGGGCTTCATTAAGCCCTCGGCGCACTTCCATCAGCGGATTGAAATGAGCCGAGACAATATCGGTCGGATCGAACCGTACACAATGCGAAAACTCCGAGCGCCAGCCGGAGGTCAGCTGCCAGTTCTCCCCCTTGATATCGTGCACCAGCACCGAATGCGGCCAGGAGAGCAGGGTGGGCACGACAAGCCCGACGCCCTTGCCGGAACGTGTCGGCGCAAAGGCCATGACATGATCTGGCCCGTCATGGCGCAGGTACGCGCCTTCCGTTTGGCCGAGGAACACGCCGGCCGGCTTCAGCAGTCCGGACTTGCGCAAATCCTTGCTTTCCGCCCAGCGCGCCGAGCCGAAGGTCGAGACCCGCTTGTCCCCCCGGGCCCGCAGGATCGATCCCGTCACCGCGATCACGATAGCAGCAATGCCGCCAGACCCTGCGATCATACCGCCGCGTTCAAACACATCCGGCGCATAGGCATCAAAGGAATACCACCAGCCGAAAAAGGCCCAGGGCACATAGACCGGCATGTCCAGAATGACGAAGAGCGGCTCACCGAACCGAGGCGACCAGCCAAGCGACCAGGCCGTCCACTCGGTCGCGCACAAGAGCGCCAGGAGAACGACGAACAAGACGAGAAGGATCTGCCAGAAGAGGTGCGTGCCATGTTTCATGACACCGAACCTGACCAATCAGCCTCTCAGTCTCCAGAGAGGGAATTGGGGAAAATCTGTGGGGTATTCTGAAGGTTTGGGAATAGCCGAGTGGTAAGTGTGAAGTTCTGGGAAAAATTCGTAGGGGGTGATAATAGATGGCGGGAGTAGGCGCAGCCGAACCTTGGGAGAGCGACTATTCTTCTTTATGTGCGCTAAGGGCGAAGCCTTAAGTCTTGCGCGAGGGATCGAAGCCGACTGGTCGGGACCGCCCCTGACGGACCCTGTTTACTAGAGCCCGGCCCGAAGGTCGCGCCCAGTACAGTTCACAGTCATTTGTTTTATACAACCAAGGATATCATCCCATTCGCGCACTTAACTCAATGAATTTCGCGCTCGAACGCAATGATGGCTTCGCCTCTCCAATCCGCTCTAAGGCGGCCTGGGTGCCATAGGGCCATAAAGACACGCTTTCCGGCAAGACGGCATATAGCAAATCCAAGAGTTCATCTGGATGCTGTAGGGCGATAGAATCTTCCGATTTTCTAAGCTCCGGGATGAAAATGCGATCATCATCTACGCGCGAGACCAATCCTGTTACAAGTTTTGCCACCTCTGGAAAATTTGCCTTTTGAGAAAGCGCGAGTTCAACCAGTCTTGCAGAAATGTCCTTCGTGCGGATGGATTTTTGCTTTGGCCAAACATCGCGTAAAAACTCCGGAACGCTGGCGGACCATTCATTTCCGTCCTCAGCCCACCTATCCAGCGTCCAGAGCGTGTGTCGGCGATACTCTGCACTCCCCTGCAACAAGAAGGTTCGCAGTTCTGAGCTTGAAACCAGCCGCTCGCCAGAACTTTCATCTTTCGAGTGCCAGCCGGCTAGCAGGATGCCGGACAACACTTCCATGTGCTGTCTCTTTTGGGTGGGCCTTCCTTGCAGGCGTTCGACAAGCTTGGGCTTTAGGCGAGCAAAAAGTTCTGCGCTTGGGGTCTGTGCCCGCCAGAAGAAACCAGCCCATAATGCATCACCATCGATCTCTGGCTCATAGTTTGTGTCTAGAACGGCGAGCAGTTTTTCTTCCGTCCATTCTGGATCAACGTAGTAGAAAAATCGAAGACCATAACCAAATAATACCAGGGCAAACCGCCTGGAATCCCCAGGAAGGGAAAGAAGTTGCTCTGCTTTCAAACGCCATTGATCCGGCAATCCTTCTCCTTTCTCGAATGTCTTCTTCAAAGTGTGAGACAACAGGAATTCTGCGAGGTTTCCTGCAGGAGAATTTATGGCTTCAGTTGACCAGTCGGGTTCTTCTTCCTCACGGACCAACGTCGAGCGCTGAGTAGATTCTTCTTCCACGAGAGCGAGGGTTAGTCTGTTCCAAAGTTCATCAAACAAAGAGAAGTCTTGATCCTTCAAGGCTTCCCCATGCTTTTCAAACCAGTCAGATGCACTCAATGCGATTTGCGCAAGACGTTGGTTTGGAAGTTTTAAAAGCGACTGAGCTATTTGCGCAAGCAGCGATGAATCATCGTCTTTTCGAATATCAGTACGAAGGAATGTGTTCCAGAAGCTGGGCTGGAACTCGTCCTCCGACGCAGCATGGGCATCAAGTGCTTCAAGCGCGCATTCAGGTTGATCGGTGCTCAGTCCGAGGAACGGGTTGTATTCCACCAAGCGGCCGACCGGGCGTCGGTCCATGGAAAGAATATGCGGAATAATGTCCTCGGCGGACAGAGACTTGATCTCATCAAAGGAGGTTTCCGTGCGGACCCAACCGCCGCCACCATCTAAAGATCGGGCTGCTTTCAGCGCATATTCAGGTTTCCATTCCGGTGCGGACTGCTGGAGACGCTCTGTCTTTGCAGTCAGGTCGAAATCGAACGCACAGCCTTGGCTTGCTAGCCAGTGCAGCCTGTTCAGCACGATATAGGCCATGCGTTCCTTGTAGGCAGTGCGAGTTTCTTTCTTCCTTTTTGTCGGCCCTTTTAAGATGCGGCGTCCAATTTCGCTGCGATCCGCATCAGAAAACTCGACCCATCTTCTGGCCAAGCCTAACAGCAGGTCCCTGTTACCTTTGAATGGCCAGAAACTCTCGTCATCGAGCGAGCAGACCAGAAGTGCGAATTCATTAGCGGGCACCAAGTCGAGCAGGCCCATTCCCCAGACTTTCAGACGCCCAAAAATGGTCTCTGAGGTCGTCCATGATCGCAGTTCACCTGACGCCTCGATAGGATGCAGAACGGCATATCGCCGAAAAAGGCCGACGAAATGCAGAACATGTCCGGATAGCTTGTATTGGCGATGAAAGTCATCATCACCCTCATCTTCACCACGTTCATCGGGCTCAATCGAACAAATATCGATATCGTAGGAGTAGCGGGTCTCCAGGTCGGACGCGAGATGTAGCGCATCACGCAGCTTGCCAATCAGGGGAGCTAAATAATCATCCGGAACCTCGACCGAACGAATGCCCTCAAAATACTCTACCGCAACCTGTACCAAATCGCGCTCTCTTAGCTTTCGGCGACCATCAGGAGGAATAGGGCTTCTCCAAACACTCTGGAGCTGAAGATAAGGAGCAAAATAGCTTGCGTACTCGCGCGCCAAGGGCTCGTGCCACCCTGTTGCTTTTGCGCGCAACTTTAGTTCATAGCTCAGGTCGCGGTCTTCGCCTTTGAGGGCGTGATACTCACGAATTGTTCGCCAACTATCAGCGACAGGCTGTGGGTAGCGTCCCGGGGCTTGGTGTAAATTCGACCTGAGGAAGGTCATCGTGCGCGAATCCGTCGAGGTTGTGGTTGCGAAACTCAACCAGAAGGACCTCACACGATGACCGAAGACAGATTGGCTTTATTCGAGCTGATTGACCAGAGCGCAGACAACGATCTGGTGCGCGACATGCTGGCTTTTGCGGCCGGGCGCTTGATGGAGATGGAGGTGGAGTCGCATACGGGCGCGGCTCCCGGTGCCCGCTCCGCGGATCGCAAGACTTACAGGAATGGTTACCGCGAACGGGCTTGGGAAACCCGTGCCGGGCGGATTGATCTCGACATCCCGAAGCTGCGCAAGGGAACGTACTTCCCGTCGTTCCTGGAGCCGCGACGGACGGCCGAGAAAGCGCTGACGGCTGTTATACAGGAGGCCTACATCAAGGGCATCTCCACACGCGCCGTCGATGACCTGGTCAAGGCGATGGGCGGCACAGGCATCTCCAAGAGCCAGGTCAGCCGGTTATGCGAAGAAATAGATGGGCGGGTACAGGCTTTCCTGAACCGCCCGATAGAGGGCGAGTGGCCCTATCTGTGGATCGACGCCACGTACATCAAAAGCCGGCAGGGAGGGCGTATCGTA
>NZ_LADU01000110.1 GCF_000961795.1 Hyphomonas sp. BRH_c22 | reverse complement strand
TCGGCCCCGCGTGATCGTATCTGCTCGACCAGCGAGAGCGCATCATACCCGCGATCAGCCACGACATGGGCGGCCGTCTTCAGGCTGTCGACAAGGGCAGGCGCGGCGGCCTTGTCGGAGGCTTGACCGGCCGTCAGGGACAGGCGGATCGGCAGGCCCGCCTCATCAACCACGGCATGGATCTTGGTGCTCAGTCCCCCACGAGAGAGACCGATGGCGTTATCCGGGCCCCCTTTTTTCCGCCTGCGGCGTGCTGGTGGGCCCGGATGATCGAACTGTCGATGAAGGCCATAGATTCGGGAGATCGCTCCGCCAAGGCATTGAAAACATTGAGCCAGACGCCTGCCTTCGCCCATCTGTTGAAGCGATTGTACACCGTGGTGTAAGGGCCGTAGCGCTCCGGCAGGTCGCGCCAGGGCGAGCCGGTCCGCAGAATGTAGAAAATCCCATTCAGCACCCGCCGGTCATCGGCGCGGGCAACCCCGCGCGGTTTGTTCGGCAGAAGCGGCTCAACGATCTGCCACTCGGCATCGCTCAAATCAAAACGGGCCATGATCCATCTCCTCTCACGAGAAGGGAATCATGAACCCACTCAATTGGGAATCCTGTTTATGAGTACAGAACCTAGTCTGTCGCGATCACGCCAATCGCGAGGCCGATAATGGCACCGGTGGCCACTGACGCGAGAATCGCATCTCCCCGGTCATAATCGCGGGCCCAATAGTAACCACGTGGCGGATCATAGAGGCCGTAGCGATGGTAATCGCGGATATAGACGGTGTGGCCATGCGGGCGGTAATAGCCGCCGACAGCGTAGCGCGGCACATAGTGGCGCGGTGGCGCATAATGGCGCGGCGGGGCGTAGTAGTGGCGGGGTGGCGCATAATGGGCGCGCGACCGTGGCGGGCTGTAATAGCGATGCTTGTCATGATGACGATAGGCGTCACGCCGATCATGCTTGCCGCGGTAATCGTGCCTGCGATCGTCCCTGCCGCGATAGTCGTTCCGGCGATCGCCGCGATAGTCATTGCGGCGGTCGTGGCCGCGACTGGCGCCCCGGTCATAATCGCCACGCGAATACTCTCCGCCACGATGATTGTCACCACGGCGCCCCTGGTCGGCGCTGGCGATGGGGGCCGCAAGCAAGCCGATGGTTGCCGTGGCAACCAGCAGGCGGGATAGGTTCTTCAACAGTTTCATGGCGTTCAAGCCTCCTGAGGATCGCCGCACATGTGTGCGAACTTGAGGCAAGTTTTAACGGTTGCGGGCTGAACTCCACCTGAACGCCATGTTAAGGAAAACCCATGTCAGACTTTGGCGATCTTCGCGTATCAGGCGAGTTGGCGGTTCCTGCCTGGGAACTGAGCGAGGCCTTCGTGCGCGCGTCAGGGCCGGGGGGGCAGAACGTCAACAAGGTGTCGTCAGCGGTGCAGCTGACGTGGAATGTCGCTGCCTCATCCCTTCCGCCCGAGATAAAGGCCAGGTTTTCAAAACTTTACGCCAGCCGCATCACGAATGACGGCCGCCTGATCCTGGAAGCGAGCGAACATCGCAGTCAGCTGCTGAACCGTGAGGCGGCGCGTAAGCGGCTGGCGCAAATGATCCTGAAAGCGTCGATCCGGCCAAAACGACGGGTCGCGACGCGTCCCACGGCCGGCAGTGTGCGCCGCAGGATCGCGTCGAAAAAACGTCGGGGTGAAATCAAGTCGCTGCGGGGCAGCGTCGAGACAGACGACTAGCCTTCGAGTTCTGCCTTGATGGCGGCGTCGAGCTTGGCCATGTCCGCGCCTTCGATATGGGTTTCGCCAACGAAGAAGCCCGGCGTACCGCCGACGCCAAGCGTTCGTCCGAGATCCTTCATGTCAGCCAGCTGTTTCTGGATTTCCATGGACTTCATGTCGGCGCGCATTTTCTGAACGCTGATGCCAATCGATTCGGCGATGGAATCGATGCGCTTCTCGGTCAGGTCGTCATTTGACTTGATCTCCATGAGCGCGATGTGCATCTCATTGTACTTGTCCTGCTTGCCTGCGGCGAGCGCGGCCAGCGCAGCGGTTTCGCTGATGCCGCCAAAGATCGGCAGTTCCTTGAACACGACACGGACCTTCCCGTCATACTGGGCCGGAAGGGCCTGGATCGTGTCAACCGAACGCTTGCAAAAGCCGCAGCGGTAATCGAAGAACTCGACCACCGTCACTTCGGCATCGGCTGGCCCGACGAAATGGTCGCTGGCCAGGCTGTAGAGTTTGTCTTTTTCTTTCCTGATCGCCACCTTGGCGGCGTCCGCGGCCTCGGCGCGCTGCTTCTCGCTTAGCACAATCAGCGCGTCTTCGATGATTTCGGGATTGGCCATGATGTATGCGCGGACAATCTCTTCCACTTCGGCGCGGTTCATCTCGGACGAAGGGGAATCCTGCGCGCAGGCTGGTGTCAGGGCAATGGCGGTCATCGCCGCTGCGGTGAACAGTTTGCGTATCATTTCAAGGGCCTTTTCAATGCTCGAACAGATGGCGTCGGGAAGCGCCATGTATACGACCCCGCTGCAGCGCGTCCATCACTCCTGACAGAAAGTTGATCAGCGGTCCGTCATTGTGAAATCGCCGAAGGGCATCTCACGCCCGCCGGTCTGGACTGAAAACCGCGGCCCCCGATTGGCGCGGTTGTAGAAATCGCGATTGTCGGGATTGTTCGGGTCGGTGATCAGGAGGATGTCATCGGCGCGCCGATAGGTCGTCGTGCCGCGTTCCAGCTGTTCGACGGCGCGGTGGGCAAAGGTGTTGGCGCGGACGATATCACCGATGGAATAGGCCGATTCCGCCGTTGCGAGCTGCGCCTCGGCGCGGCGGCCCTGCTTTTCGAGCGTAATGGCAAGCTGGGCCCAGGCGAAGGCATTCTCGGGCTCGACGATCAGCGCATCACGCAAGGCAGTTTCGGCCAGTTCAACGTCACCCGGCTCGTCGCGCGCGTTGAGCGAACGGGCATAATTGATCAACAGCAAGGGCTGGCCCGGCTTCAGCTCAAGCGAGCGTTTGTGCGGGGCGACCGATTCAGCCGTGCGGCCGCTCTCGAACAGGATCTGGCCTTTCAATTCGTTGAAAAACGGATTGTCCGGCGCGTCTGCCAGCAGGGCATCGACCTCCTTGAGGGACACATCAATGTCCGACGCCTGCATCGCAGCAATCGCGCGGGCATAGCGGGCGGGCGCGCTGACATCGCTGGCGGGATATTCGTTGCGCACCTTGTTGGCGGTATCGAGAAAGCCGATCAGCTTGGCGCGCATCATGTCATACTGGAGCTTTTCACGCTCGGTCGGCGGCTGGTCGATCAGGCCTGACTGTTCGGCCAGGGTGCGCACGGCGCGGATGCGGTCGGAGGCGAGCGGGTGCGAGCGGAAATAAGGGTAGCGGCGCGCATTGGAGAGCACTTCCTGATACCGGAATTTCTCGAAGAACTCGACGATACCGCCGGTCGACTGGTTCAGTTGGGTGAGATATTCGACCGCGGCGGCGTCGGCCATGGATTCTTCCGTCCGCGTGTGGACAAAGAAGTTGAGCGCCGCGAATTGCTGCGAGCTGCCGATCAGGGCTGCGCCTGCGCCACCTTCACCGGCCGCGATGGCGAGGATGCCAAGGCCAATCGAAATCAGCGCCGGGCGCGAGGCGACCTGGGCGGCGCGCTGGCGGCTGACAGTGTGGCCACAGGCAATGTGGCAGGTTTCATGGGCAATCACGCCCTTGATCTGCGCAGGCGATTCCGCGGCGATGATCAGGCCGGTATGGATATGGATGTTCTGGCCGTTCGCCACGAAAGCGTTCAGGCTCGGATCATTGATGATGTAGAAGCCGACATCGGCAGGCTCCAGGCCGGCGACCTCAAGGATCGGGTCGGTCCATTCGCGCAGGGTTTCCTCGATCTCCGCATCGCGAATGAGGCCTTGCGCGGACGCCGAAAAGGCAAAGGCAGCGGCCGCGAGGGCCGAGGCAGCAAGACGCAGGAAGTGTCGCGCCATGTCGGGCGTCTCCTCTTGATGGAACCAGCCCCCTGAATTTAGGCAGCCGCGCCGGTATTGGCGAGGGGGCAGCAACATCCATGACACAAATGTCAGGAACCACCTGACGCGAAGATGAACGCGAGTTCGGGGTCGACCTGGATACCGGTTTCGGTTCCGGCGGCGGGCGCGAGCCCCCGTGGCACCAGCGAGATGAGCCGCAGGTCGCCAATATCCATCACAAGACGCATCAGCGGGCCAGTAAGATGACAGGAGACGATCCTGGCGCGAACGGGGGCTGTCACGTCTGGGATCAGGCCCTCCGGCCGGATCACGACGATTGCATCCGGGGCGACAGGCCGGGTGAGGAGGCCGGCCGGAACGTCACGGCCGGCCAGCCGATTGACCGGGCCGAGGGCCGCCGCGATATCGGCGTCCTGGGGCTTCAGATAGACGTCACTTGCCAGTCCCTGCTGCAGGATGCGGCCCGATTTCATGATCGCGATATGATCCGCGCATTCGAGTGCTTCGGACGGGTCATGGGTGACGAGAAGCGCAGGGATGCCCGCTTCGCGCACGGCGTCCAGCGCAGCTTCGCGCACGCTGCCGCGCAGCGACGGGTCGAGGCCGGAAAACGGTTCGTCCATCAGGATCGCGGCGGGTTTGGGGGCCAGGGCGCGTGCGATGGCGACGCGTTGCTGCTCGCCGCCGGACAATTCGTGCGGATAGGCGGCGCTGCGGGCGCCGAGACCAAGGCGGGAGAGCCATTGGGCGGCGATGGCGCGCGCTTCGCTCTTCGGCAGGTGGGCGAGACCAAAGGCCGTGTTCTGCAGGACAGTCAGGTGCGGGAAGAGGGCAAAATCCTGGAAAATCAGTCCAATATGGCGCTTTTCGGGGGGCAGTGTGTGTCCGCTGTCGGACAGGACAAGGTCGCCGAGGCGCACCTCGCCGGCGTCAACCGGTTCCAGCCCGGCGAACAGGCGCAGCAGGGTCGACTTGCCGGCGCCGGACCCGCCGAGCAGGGCGGTGATGGCGCCCGGCGCAAGGTCCAGCGATACGCC
>NZ_LADU01000036.1 GCF_000961795.1 Hyphomonas sp. BRH_c22 | reverse complement strand
GCGCAAGGGCGCGGCGACCATCGGCGAGGCGGGCGAAGATGATGCCGTTTTCGGGGCCTGCCTTGCCGTGGGTGACGGTGAAGGTTTCGAGCGTGGCCTCGCAATCCGTATTGCAGAGCGCGACCTGATCGGCAGGCTTTGCGGCAGGCAGGGCCGGGGTGAACGCCTTCGGCCGTGTGGTGGAATAGATGCCGGCGGCCTCCTTTGTCATCCAGCCGCCATTGGCGAGGATGAGGCCGAGCTCGCCGGGTGAATTGCGCAGCTTGCGCGACATTTCAGCAATTCCGTGCAGGGAGTAATTGTTACCCGGGCCGCCGAAGAAAGGCAGGCCGCCAGTCAGAGTGAGGGCGCGGGAATCATGCTTCCAGTCAATGCCGAGCGCTGCGGTCGAGGAGAAGACGGCGCAGGGAAAGCAGGAATAGAGATCGAAATGCCGGATGTCGCTGCTGGTGACGCCGGACTGGTCGAGGGCGCGGCCGAGGGCCTGTTCCATCGCCCATGAGCCGTCGATGCGGGGGCGTACCGAGATATGGTCGTCGCCCGCCTCGCCGCCGCCATGAAGGTAGACGCGGTTATCCTGCGGCACGCCGAGTTCATCGGCCTTGCTTTCGCTCATCAGGATGGCTGCGGCCCCCTGGTTGACGGCATCCTGCGCGATGAACCATTTCAGGAAGGGGTCGGCATATTCATAATTCTCGCGCGACGGCGTCGAGAGGAATTCCACGCTGTGCTCGACGGGAAATTGCGACATGGGGTTCTGCGCGGCGACGGCGGAGAAAGGCTGGAAGAGTTCGGCCATGGCGCGGCGGTGCTGGCTGCGGGTGCGGCCTTCACGGGCGGCGATGGCATTCTCGAACAGGCCGTAGAAATAGGCGGGCGCGACAAGACCGTGCTTGATCTCTTCCCGGCTGAGCAGCATCGGGCCCATGCCGCGATCCTCGAAGGCGTCATCGGTGCCGTCGGCCCAGTTGATCTCGAGCTTGTGGCGGCGGGCGCCCTTGGAGGCGCGATTGGCCTCGGAGCCGGAGATCAGCGCGACCTCTACCTCGCCGGCATGGATGCGGGCGGCCATTTCGTTGACCAGGGCCTGCGGGCTCTGGCCGCCGACGGTTTCGTAGATCAGGCGGGCAGGCCTGGCGCCCATGTCGCGGGCGAGCGTGCCGGGCAGGTTGGTATTGTGGCCGTGGGGATGGTGTCCGGCGCCGACGGAATCCTCGAAGATGCGGACGACCGCGATCGTGTCCACGGCCGCAGCGACATTGGCGGCGCCGGTATCGGCGAGGGCGGCCCTTGAGGCGTCGGCCATGAGGGACAGCGGTGAGGGGGCGCCGCCTGCGCCTGCGCTGCCATCCCACTGGCTGAGGCTTTGTCCGGCACCGACGAGGACGGGCATGTCTCCCTTGGCCATGATACGTGCTCCCTTGGTCTGCAAATCTGTATCTGCAACGGGCTTAGCCTGCCGCGCGGCGCATTTCGAGACGGGACGTTGGGGAAAGCGCGCGGCGGAAATGCCTAGTCCGCCAGGAAGCCCTTTTCCTTGAGGTAGCCGAGGATTTCCTCGGCGGCCTCTTCCGGCGACTGGCTGACCGTATTGATGCGCAGCTCGGGATTCTGCGGCGCCTCATACGGGCTGTCGATGCCGGTGAAGTGCTTGATCTCGCCGGCGCGGGCCTTCTTGTAGAGGCCCTTCACATCGCGGCTTTCGGCGACCGCCAGCGGTGTATCGACATGGATCTCGATGAACTCGTTCTCGGCCATCAGGCCGCGGGCCATCTGGCGCTCGTCGCGGAAGGGCGAAATGAAGGACACAAGCGTAATCAGGCCTGCATCCGTCATCAGGCGGGCGACGTTTGCCACGCGGCGCACGTTCTCCACGCGGTCGGCATCGGTAAAGCCAAGATCGCGGTTGAGGCCATGGCGGACATTGTCGCCGTCGAGAATGAACGTGTGCTTGCCGAGGGCGAAGAGGCGTTTCTGCAGCGCGTTCGCAATGGTCGACTTGCCCGAACCGGACAGGCCGGTGAACCAGAGCACGGCGGGTTTCTGGCCCTTCTGCTCGGCGAGGGTGGCCCGGTCGATGTCAATCGCCTGCCAGTGGATATTCGAGGCGCGGCGCAGGGCAAAGTCGATCAGGCCAAGGCCGACCGTGTCA
Source organism: Hyphomonas sp. BRH_c22 (assembly GCF_000961795.1). Lineage (GTDB taxonomy): Bacteria > Pseudomonadota > Alphaproteobacteria > Caulobacterales > Hyphomonadaceae > Hyphomonas. Next base: position 7,831 of record NZ_LADU01000036.1, on the reverse strand, counting down.
TTTGTCTGGCGGTCGATCAGTATGAAGCCGCCCATTTCGCGGTTGTCATCATACGGATCGAAGGCGATGGCCTGGTCAAGCGACAGCGTGGTGACGCCGATCTGGTTCAGTTCCAGCGTCTTGGCGGGCACGTCATTCAGCGTGTTGACGTCGATGCCGTATTTCGGCGCGTTGATCGTGGCAGTGACGGTCTTGGCGCCAATCTTCAGGAGGTAGCGGCGCCCGGGCAGGAGCGGCGTATCGCTCATCCACAGGATGCGGGCCTGGAACTGGTCTGACACTTCGGCCGGATCGTCTGCCGAGACGATCACGTCGCCGCGCGAGGAGTCGACTTCGTCAGCCAGCGTCAGCGTGACGGACTGGCCGGCGACGGCTTCGTCAAGATCGCCTCCTGCCGTGACGATGCGGGCAATGGTCGACTGGCGCCCGGAGGGCAGGGTCTTGACCCGGTCACCGGGTTTCACCGTGCCAGCGGCGATCTGGCCGGAGAATCCCCGGAAATCCAGGTTCGGGCGATTGACCCACTGGACCGGCATGCGGAACGGCGCGCCGAGGCGCTTGTCGCCAATCGGCACGGTTTCCAGGTATTCCATCAGGCTCGGGCCGTCATACCAGTCGGTCTCGGCAGACCGCTCCGTAATGTTGATGCCGGCAAGGGCCGACATCGGGATGGCCTGCACTTCAAGGTCGGTCGCCAGTTCGTCGGCGAAATCATAGAAGTCATCGACAATATCATCGAAGACTTGCTGCCTGTAATCGACGAGATCCATCTTGTTCACGGCCAGCACGAGGCGGCGGATGCCGAGCAGCGTGGTGATGAAGCTGTGGCGGCGGGTCTGAGTGAGGATGCCCTTGCGCGCGTCGATCATCAGGATGGCAACGTCGGCGGTGGAGGCGCCGGTCGCCATGTTGCGGGTATACTGTTCGTGGCCAGGCGTGTCGGCGACGATGAACTTGCGCTTGTCGGTGGCAAAGAAGCGGTAGGCGACATCAATCGTGATGCCCTGCTCACGCTCGGCGGCGAGGCCATCAACCAGCAGGGCAAAGTCGATATTCTGCCCCTGCGTGCCAACCCGTTTGGAATCGGCCTCCAGCGAGGCCAGCTGGTCCTCGAAGATCATCTTGGAATCATAGAGCAGGCGGCCGATCAGGGTCGACTTGCCGTCATCCACGCTGCCGCAGGTGATGAAGCGCAGGAGGGACTTGTCCTCGTGCTTTTGCAGGTAGGCGCCAATGTCTGAGGCGATCAGGTCGTCGGTGAGGCGCATCTAGAAATAGCCTTCCTGCTTCTTCTTCTCCATGGACGCGGCCTGGTCGGCGTCGATGACGCGGCCCTGCCGCTCTGACGTGGTGGTCAGCAGCATTTCCTGGATGATTTCTTCGAGCGTGGAGGCCGTGCTTTCGACCGCGCCGGTCAGCGGATAGCAGCCGAGCGTGCGGAAGCGGACGGATTTGGTGACGGCGGTGCGTGCCAGTTCGTCCGGCATCCGGTCGTCATCGACCATGATGTCAACGCCGTTCCAGTTCACGACCGGGCGGGGGGCGGCGAAATAGAGCGGGACGATCTCGATGCTCTCGCGGCGGATATATTGCCAGATGTCGAGCTCGGTCCAGTTCGACAGCGGGAAGACGCGGATGCTCTCGCCCTTGTGGATGCGGGTATTGTAGAGGTTCCAGGGCTCCGGGCGCTGTTTCTTGGGGTCCCAGCGATGCTCGGCCGAGCGGAACGAGAAGACGCGCTCCTTGGCGCGGGACTTTTCCTCGTCGCGGCGGGCCCCGCCAAAGGCGGCGTCGAACCTGTACTTGTCGAGCGCCTGCTTGAGCGCGGCTGTCTTCATCACGTCCGTATGCACGGCCGAGCCATGGGTGAACGGGCCGACACCCTCGCGCACGCCGTCCTCGTTGATATGGACCAGAAGGTCCATGCCCATTTCGGCGGCCTTGCGATCGCGAAAGGCGATCATCTCGCTGAATTTCCAGGTCGTATCGACATGCATCAGGGGGAAGGGCGGCCGGGACGGGTAGAAGGCCTTCATCGCCAGGTGCAGCATGACCGCAGAATCCTTGCCTACCGAATAGAGCATGACAGGGTTTTCGCACTCTGAAGCAACTTCGCGCATGATGTGCAGGCTCTCGGCTTCGAGCCGGTCGAGATGGGTCAGTTTGGCCAAGGGTCGTAACGTCCTTCGTTTTCGTCTTGTCGTCCTAGTCGCCATAGGATGGGGATGGAAGGCCGCGATTCACAGGAAACGCACTTGTAAGCAATGCTATACGCTCGGCCGCGTCCGGAGGAAGGCCCGTGAATGCAGGAAATACCCTTCAATTGTCGCAATTCCCAACAAACTGTCATTATTCAGACGGAATGCGGGGGTCTATCTACACGATCAGATTCGTGGAGGTAGAGTATGTGCGGGATTGTTGCGATTGCGGGAACTGAACCTGTTGCGGGCCGGTTGATCGACGGCCTGAAACGCCTGGAATACCGGGGCTATGACAGCGCCGGGATCGCCATTTCCAGCCTCGGCAAGATCGAGCGCCGCCGCGCCAAGGGCAAGATCGTCAACCTGCAGGCCCGGCTTGAAGAACTGCCCATGGATGGCACGACCGGCATCGCCCACACGCGCTGGGCAACACATGGCAAGCCGAACGAGACGAACGCGCATCCGCACATGTCCGGCGACGTGGCCATCGTGCACAATGGCATAATCGAGAATTTCCGCGACCTGCGGACCGAACTTGAAGCGGCTGGCTGTGTATTTGAATCGGAGACAGACAGCGAAGTCATTGCCCAGCTGATCGACCGGAACATGCAAGGCGGCATGAGCGCCGTCGATGCCTTCGCGGCGACGCTTGGCCAGCTGCAGGGGGCATTTGCCCTGGCGGTGATCTTTTCCGGCGAGGAAAGCGTGCTGATGGGCGCCCGCAAGGGCAGCCCGCTCGTGCTCGGCTATGGCGAGGGCGAGATGTATCTCGGGTCTGACGCCATTGCACTCGCGCCGCTGACACGCGACGTGACCTATCTGGAAGAAGGCGACTGGGCGGTGTTGCGCCCCGACAGCGTGGATATCCGCAATGCCCGCGGCGACCGGGTGAACCGTCCGCGCGTCACCTCGGCTGTGAATGACGCGCTGATCGAGCGCGGCGAGTATGACCATTTCATGCTGAAGGAAGTCCATGAGCAGCCGGAATCGCTGGCCCGCTCGATCCTGCCCTATATCGACCAGGCAACGCAGACGATCCAGGCCGGGGAGGCCGCCGAGCAGATTTTCGCAGACGCCGACCGCGCTGTCGCGATTGCCTGCGGCACGGCCTATTACGCCGCCATGACGGCGAAATACTGGTTCGAGCAGATCGCGAAACTGGCGGTCGAAACCGACATCGCGTCCGAATTCCGCTATCGCAAGCCGGTCCTGCCGGTGACGGGCCCTGCGCTGTTCGTCAGCCAGTCGGGTGAAACCGCCGACACGCTGGCGGCGCTGCGCTATTGCCGGGACAACAAGTCGCCCGCGATTGCCATAGTGAACGTGCCGGAAAGCTCGATTGCCCGCGAGGCGAAGGCCATTGTGCCGACCCATGCCGGGCCCGAGATCGGGGTCGCATCGACCAAGGCTTTCACGGCGCAGCTCGCCGTGCTGGCGGTTCTGGCCCTGTCGGCCGCCAAGGCACGCGGCCACCTGAAATCCGGCGACGAGGCGCGCTATGTGAAAAGCCTCCTGTCGCTGCCGCGCAAGGTGACCGAGGCGCTGGAAGCCGAAGCCGATATCAAGGCGATCGCCCAGACGCTGGCCAAGGCGAAGGATGTGCTGTTCCTTGGCCGGGGCCGGTATTATCCCCTCGCCATGGAAGGCGCGCTGAAGCTGAAGGAAGTCTCCTATATCCACGCCGAAGGCTATGCGGCGGGCGAGCTGAAGCATGGCCCTATTGCCCTGATCGAGCAGGACCTGCCGATCGTTGTCGTCGCGCCCTATGACGACCTGTTCGAGAAGACGCTGTCGAACGTGGAAGAAGTGCGCGCACGCGGCGGGCGGATCATTCTTGTTTCGGACGACAAGGGCATCAGACTGGCCGGCAACCGGGCCGATCATGTGATTCGCCTGCCCGATGCCGACGAGATCGCCATGCCGATCCTGGCGGCCATCCCGATGCAGCTGCTGGCCTATTTCGTGGCGGTCGCGAAGGGCACGGATGTCGACCAGCCGCGCAACCTGGCGAAATCCGTCACGGTGGAATGACCTTCACGCGGGCCTACGGCAATGAGTACCGGACCTACCTACTGGCCTTGCTGGACAAATCCGCCCAATAAGGCCGGTGTCACCAGTCTGGGAAGAAATGCCATGCCTGTTCCCGATATTGCACACGTCGAGGCCCGGATCATCGATCTCCTGAATGCGGAGGGGCCGATGATCGGCAAGGAACTGGCCGCAGCCTTGCCCGACATTCCCGTGCTCGCCCTCTGGCAGGCCTGTTACCAGAGCCGCGCGCTGCACGTATCCCACTTTGCCAGCTACTATCTGCGGTTTGACATAACCCGCGATGACCAGGTGCGGCTCAGCCCGTCCATCCTGCGCGATTTCCTGTCATTCTCGCTGTTCGGCCTGCCGGGCCAGCGTGACCAGATGATCGAGCGCCAAGGCACGCTGTCAAATATGCACCGCGAGATCAGCCGCGAGAAGATCGCGCTGGCCCAGCAGGTGATGAAGTCGCTCTTCCTCGACCTGCCGCGTGAAATTCGCTCGTCCATGTGCGCGTTCATTGCGGGCGACCTGGCGTATTTTCTCGCCCATAACGAGCCGCGCGAGCACCTTGTGTCGGGCGAGATGGTCAAGGGGTCGGATATCGACATCGTGATCATCCTCAGCGACAGCCTGCCGGATTCGATCCAGAATAAGATCGACACCGACATGATCGCCCTGAAGAACTACTATTTGCGGCATCCGCAATACCGCCACGAGATCGACTTCATCACGAAGCGCCAGTCGACCATGGAGCGCCAGCTGCAATACGCGGATATCCATGACAAGATTGCCAGCAAGATCGCCTATGAATCCATGTTCCTTGGCGGGTCGCTGACGCTCTATATGGAGGTGCGCGACGCGATGATCTCGACCGGCGTCGACCGCCTCATTGAAGCGGATTTCGAGCACGCGCTGAAGGATCGCAAGCACGCCATGCAGAAACTGCTGCTGGCATCAAGCGACGACATTGACGAGGAGACCCGCTCGCTCTTCTATTTTTCGCAGGAGCGCGTCGAGTTTACCTGATTAGGGGTCAGATTCAGCTGGTTTTGTAGCTGCGAAGCCAATCGATGAAGATGGGTATCCCGGTCTCGAGCGGGGTGGAGGGGGCAAAGCCATAGTCGGCAGCGATCGCCGATACGTCGGCATAGGTTGAATGAACGTCGCCGGGCTGCATCGGTTCGAACTGGATCAGGGCTTTCTTGCCGATCGACTGCTCAAGAATTTCGATAAAGCGCATGAGCTGTACCGGCGTATTGTTCCCGATATTGTAGATGCGGTGGGGCACATCCGTGACGGGCTTCATGGGCTGCAGCACGGTTGCGACAACGCCTGAAACGATATCGTCAATATAGGTGAAATCACGTTCCAGGTGGCCATTGTTGAAGACTTGAATGGGCTCGCCGGCGAGAATCTTCTCGGCGAATGACCAATAGGCCATATCCGGGCGGCCCCAGGGTCCGTAAACCGTGAAAAACCGCAGTCCGACCTGGCGTATGCCGTAGAGCCGGGCATAGGACTCGCTCATCAGTTCATCGGCGCGCTTGGTCGCCGCATATAGCGAGACGGGACTGTTGACGGGATCAGACTCGCTGAAGGGCACTTTGGTATTGGCGCCGTAAACCGAGCTGGACGAGGCGTAGACAAGCAGAGGTTGCTTTGCCGCCTGCCGCACCAGTTCCAGGATCGACAGGTGGCCAACCAGGTTGGACGCCGCATAGACAAAGGGATTCTCAAGCGAGTATCGCACGCCAGCCTGGGCTGCCAGATGGATCACGACGTCCACACCCTTGACGCCGGGCAAGGCGAGAAGCCAGGCATGGTCTGAAATGTCGAGACTGTGAAAGGTAAATCCGTCATGGGCCGACAAGAGGTCCAGACGGGCCTGTTTCAACGAGACCGGATAGTAATCATTGAGATTGTCCACGCCAATGACGCGAATGCCCCTTTGAAGCAACGCCAGCGATACATAATAGCCGATGAATCCGGCAGCGCCTGTCACCAGCACGGCTTCTGTCTTTGAAGAGCCTGACCGGTCGGCGTTTGAGATAATCATCTGTTGAATTCCTGTGGCCTGCCGCAGATAATTCTGCGTGGCTTCTAGAGCGCTTGTGTCAGCCCACGCGCTTTCAGGGCTTCTATCACGAGGCTGACATCCTGCGCACGCGCCTTGGACATGACCAGAACAGCGCCATCATGCACCGCAATGACCAGGTCTTCGACGCCGAGGGCGGCCACCAGCACGCCCTGTTCGGAATGAATTGTGCAATTCTCGGTGTCGATCAGCACCGGTTCGAGCTGGCCGCTGGATGTCTGCAGGTCGCCAACGGCCGGCCATGTGCCGACATCGCTCCACGCGCATGAGAGCGGCCCGCAAACGGCCGCGTTACTTGTATGCTCCATGATGGCATAATCGATGGAAATCGACCGCACGGCGGAAAAGGCCGTTTCGTCGATATGGTGGACCGTTCCGTCGGCTTGCGCCCTGTCGAGCGCATCCTTCACGCCGCGCAGCACGTCCGGGGCGTGGGTTTCCAGTTCGGCGCGCATCAGGTCAGCCGGGAAGAGGAAGATGCCCGCATTCCAGGAATAATTTTCATCGGCGAGGTAGGACAGTGCGGTCACATGGTTGGGCTTCTCGCGGAACGAGGAGACGGCAAAGGCTGACGGCCCGATCTGTTCGCCGGCCTTGATATAGCCAAAGCCGGTCTCGGGCCGGTCCGGCGAAATGCCGAAGGTCACGATACGGCCTGCCGCGGCAATCGCTGCCGCCTCGGCAATGGCTTTCCGGAAGGCGCCGGGATTTCCGATGAAGTGATCCGACGGCAGGAGAAGAACCAGTCCCTTCGGGTCGATGCGGCCAACAAATTCTGCGGCGACTGCGGCCACTGCCGCCGTGTTACGGGCGCAGGGTTCCAGGAGGATGGCGAGTGGCGAAATATTGTCTGCCTTGAGCTGTGCGTCGATCAGGTCGAGATAGCGCGCATTGCTGATGATAATTGGCGCGGCCAGGTCGAGACCGTCCCCGCCGGGCGCCAGCCGCGCAACCGTCTGGCGGAACAGCGACGTGTCGGACACCAGGTTCACGAACTGCTTTGGCGTACGTGACGTGGATACGGGCCAAAGCCGCGTTCCGGAGCCGCCACACATGATTACGGGATATATCTTCATGGACGAAAGCCGCTCCAGGTGAATGCGAACCGGGCGATGTCAGCAAGACTCGTGCCCCCGGTCCTTATTTCAGACACGCCTCAAAATATCCACCCTCGGAAGCGTGCACAGCCCTGCGCCTTCCCCGTGCCAACAGCTTTGGCTGCCTTGACACCCAGGGGCCGCAAAGCAACGCTTCATTAACGCGGTAAGAAGACCATCCAGCCAGAACTTGAAGGCCAAGCATCAATCAACTCAGGAGCGTCGCGTGTCCGGTCACGAAAAGAACTGCAGGACGTCGATCCGGCTTGTTTTGACAGCCGCCTTGCTGGTGCCGACCGGACTGATGCTGGGGGCATGTGCCGGCGGTGGCGGGGGCGGCGGCAGCGCCGTGACACCCCTGCCACCCCCACCTCCACCTCCACCCCCACCCCCGCCACCTCCAC
>NZ_LADU01000061.1 GCF_000961795.1 Hyphomonas sp. BRH_c22 | reverse complement strand
CGACGCCAGCGGCCGTACCGATGGCCGCGCCCGCGCCCAATTGCGGCGCGCCGGAGACAAGGCCCGTGGCGATCCCGGGCCCGAACAGGCCGAGGGCCAGCAATGAGAGCGATCCAAGGATGACGGAGGCAGCCTGTTCGAGCGTCACCTCGTCCGGCTGGAAGGTCGACGTAATGGAGGAGAAAATGGTCGAGCCGATGCCGACAATGATCGCCAGCACCATCAGCTTGATGCCTGAGGCGATGACATTGCCGAGCACTTTCTCGGCGAGGAACGAGGTCTTGTTCCAGAGCGCAAAGGGGATCAGCACGAACCCGGCCAGCGTCGTCAGCTTGAACTCGATGATCGTGACGAAGAGCTGGATCGCGAGGAAGAAGAACGCCAGCAGCGTGATGATCCAGGCGAGGAACAGGACAGCGATGATGACGATGTTCTGGAAGAAGGCGATCGGACCGGTCAGCTTTTCGATCTCGTCGAGCAGGGGCAGAGCCGCATCGAACCCGGTGGCCGCGACAAATCCCGGCTTCATGATGTCCTCGGCGGTAATCGTGCCGCCAGTGGCATTGAGCCCCAGCTGTGCAAAGCTCGTGAACACCACGTCCGACAGGAGCGCAAAATTGCCGAGGATCAGCGCGAAGGCGCCGACATAAAGGACCTTCTTCAGGAACCGGCCGACAATATCCGTGTCCGGCCCCATGGCCCAGAAAAGTCCGGCGAGCGTGATGTCGATCGCGATGAGGGCGGAGGTCAGGAACGCGACATCCGGCTGCAGGAGACCGAACCCGCTGTCGATATAGGCGGAGAAGGTCGCAACAAACTGGTCGATGACGCCAAGATCTTCCATGGCGCTAGTTCCGCCTGTAGGCGACGCCGTCGCCGCGGAAGCGCTTGTGACGGATGCGGGCCTGTTCCTCGATGGCGGCCCGGCGCGATTCTTCGAGCGCCACCATCCGGTATTGCGCGGCCATCAATTGCTGCATCTGCATCTGTTGCTCGACCGAGAGCGCGACGAGCTGGTTGCCGGCCTGGGAGACGGACAGGTTCCCGGTCGCCGCCTGGCTCTCACCAACAAGGTCTGTCAGCGTCTCGCGCGCGTCCGCAATCGAGGTCACAATCCCGGACTGGACCTGGATCGAGGCCCGGAAGGCCTCCCGGCTGATCTGCCACTGGTCTGCGGCTTCGACAAGGATTTCCTTATTGGAGAGGTCTTCATAGGAGTCCGGGAACGCCTCGCGGTACTGGCGTTCGGACTCTTCGACTTCATAAGTCATCTCACCCGCTTCGCGCATCAGCGTGTCGATCCGTTCGAGCAGGCGCTTCAGGTGCTCGATCGAGGCATAGTCGAGCCGCTTCAGGTCCTCGGACTGGTTCACCAGCATCTGGGCCTCATGCTGGAGTTGCTGGACCTGATTATTGATCTGTTCGAGCGTATTGGTGGCTGTCACGATGTTCTGAACCAGGTTGGTCGGATCGATCACGACATCGCCCACGCCGAGCAGGGCGTTTGCAGGCGGCGCCAGTCCGACAAGCGAGGATACGGATCCGAGAAGAATGGCGATCATTCGGCGGCGCATGGCACGTCTCCTTCTGTTCCGATCAGGTTTGCCGCCCAATGGAGTCCGCGCGCCGCAAGCCAGGCCGGCGCGAACCCGTCCGGACCTGAAGCAGTAAGAATCTCGGAGATCAGTTTTTGGTCGGCTTTGGAACCGGCAGCGCAGAAGGCGAGCGCGACGGGCCCGAGGTCGAGATCGAACAGGCGATTGCCCTCCGGAGTCTGAACATAATAATCCCGCTTCGGCGTCGCCCGTGCGATCAGTTCGACCTGGCGGGCATTGAGGCCAAAACCCTCATAGGCTGCGCGCTGCGAAGGCTCTTCGGCCCGTGCATTGGCGAGGAAGATGCGGGTCGGCGCGCTTTCGATCAGGCTCGGGGCTATTGAACTGGCCGAGATGTCCGACAGGCTCTGCGTCGCACACACGACGGACACGTTCTTCTTGCGCAGCGTCTTCAGCCAGTCGCGCAGGCGTCCCGCAAACATCGGATGATCGAGAAAGAGCCAGGCCTCATCGAGGATGAGCAGGGTCGGTCGGCCGTCGAACCGGGCTTCGAGCTTCGTGAACAGATGTGCAAGCACGGGCGCGGCGAGCCGCTTGTCCTGCATCAGCGCGTCCATTTCGAAGCAAAGCATGTCTCCGTTGGCAAGACTGTCTTCTTCGGCGTCGAGCAGCGCGCCATAGGGCCCGGCCAGCGTATAGGGTTCCAGCGCCTGCCGGAGCTCCGGCATCTGGATGAGCGCGGCAAGCCCGGTTAGTGTGCGCTGCACGACAGGCGCCGCGCCAAGGCTCTGCAGCGCCGTCCAGACGGCTTGCTTCACCTCGGGCGTGACCGCGACATTCTCCTGAGCGATCAGCCCCAGCACCCAGGCCTGCGCCTCAGCGATCCCGGCTTCACTATCCAGTGCCCGCAACGGTTGGAACGCCAGGTCGCCCTCAAGGCCCAGCTCATACCAGGTCCCGCCAAGGGCGAGCGTCGCGCAGCGCGCTGAACCGCCTTTGTCGAAGATGAACACCTGCGCGTCGGCGTAGCGTCGGAATTGCAAGGCCAGCAGCGACAGGAGGACCGACTTGCCGGCACCGGTCGGCCCGACCACCATCATGTGTCCGACATCGCCCTGATGCGTGACCAGCCGGAACGGTGTCGCACTGGCCGAGCGCGCCATCAGGAGCGGCGGGCCGTCCAGGTGCGTGTTGCGCTCCGGCCCTGCCCAGAGTGCCGACAAGGGGGCCATATGCGCAAGGTTGATCGTGTTCAGTAGCGGCTGGCGGACATTGGCATAGGCTTCACCCGGAAGCGTGCCGAGCCAGGCTTCGACGGCATTGACGCTTTCGGAAACGCAGGTGAACCCGCGCCCCCGGATCACGCGCTCGACGGCGCGGATCTGGTCGTCGGCGATCGCTGCATCCGCATGCCGAACGACAATCGCCGTCGTGCAATAGCCGAATGCAACATGGCCTGCGCCGAGCGCCTGCAGGGCCTCGTCGGCATCGGCGGCCTGATTGTCGGCATCTGAGTTGAGGAGTGTTGCGGGCTCATTGGTGAGGATTTCGCGCAAATAAGAGGTAAGCGACCGGCGTTTCGCAAACCAGTTGCGGACATAGGCATTGAGCGTCTTTTCGGCCTCGGGCTTGTCGAGGGGCAGGAACCGCGTCACCCAGCGATAGGCAAAGCCGAGCTGGTCGAGCTCTGAGAGCAGCCCGGGCTCGCCGGTTGCGGGGAACCCGTTGATCGTGAGGACTTTCAGCGTTTCGTCCCCTAAGCGGGGTGACAGCCCGCCCGTCAGCGGCGTATCGACCATGAGCGCATCAAGGCACATCGGCAGCGAGGGTGCCTTCACCGTCTGCCGCGCCACCGAGATGCAGGCATGCAGGTAGGTCAGCGTCTCATCGTCATCCAGGAACCGCGCCTCCGGCATCAGATCCGCCATCATGTCGCGCGCCCGGGAAGTTTCGGTTTCGAAATGCGCCAGATGCTCGCTCCAGAACGCAGCTGGAGCGTCTGCCGGATCGTCGATGAAGAGCTGCTCGATCCGGGCCGTCCGGTCGGCCGGTGGCATCCATGTGAGGGTCAGGTAGCAATCGGTCTCGAAGTGGCGCCCGTGCTCTTCGAACGCCGCCCGGCGTTCCTCATCGACCAGCCAGGCGGCTGCGTCGCGCCAGGAACTTTCGGGATAGGTGACGGATGGTCGCCGGTCCGCTTCTATATGCAGCGCCCAACCTGACCCGAACCGGCTGAGGAGATTGTTCATGCGGGCTGTGACGGCGACGAGTTCTTCCGGTGTCGAGCTTTCAAGATCGGGTCCGCGATAGAAACAGGTCCGCTGCAAGCTGCCATCCTTGTTGAGCAGGATGCCGGGCGCGATCAGGCAGGCCCATTTGAGATGGTCGGCGAGCGCAGCCGGGCGGGCGCGATATTCACGAAGATTCAGCATGCGTAATAGCCCCTCGTTCTTATGTGCCGGATCAGCACGTCGGCAAATTGCGGATCGCGCCTTGCAGCGAACACGCAGATGCCCTGCGCCACGATCCAGAAGACGAGCCCCACGCCCCAGAGCTGCAGGCCGATGCCGAGCGCGGCGGCCAGCGTACCATTGACGATCGTCGCCAGCCGTGGCGCCCCTGCGAGCAGGATCGGCGCCGTCAAAGAGCGATGCACCGGCACGCTATAGCCAGGGGGCAGGGGACGGTTGTCCGCCATCAGAGCGTCGCCCCGCCACCGAACGAAAAGAACGACAGGAAGAACGAGGTCGCAGCAAAGGCGATCGAGAGACCGAACACGATCTGCAAGAGCTTGCGCATGCCGCCGCCACTCTCACCGAAAGCAAGGCCAAGGCCGGTCAGGATGATGACGATGGTTGCGAGGATCTTGGCGACCGGCCCTTCGATGGAGTCGAGGATCGATTGCAGCGGGGCTTCCCAGGGCATGCCGGAGCCAGCCGCATGGGCCGGGAAGGTGAGCGCGACGGCAAAAGCCGTCAGGCTCAGGGCTTTGATCAGTCTGTATTTCATTGGGGTGGTGTCCTTTCTGGAGCGGTGGAGAGAAGCGGTTCGGAAAAGGGCAGGCTCGGCAGGACGAGCTGCAGGTCCGGCTGGACGGGGATCAGGTCATAGCCCTGACGCCCGAGCCCGTTCATGCGCGCGACTGTCTCGACGCGGTGAACCCCGGCGCGCCGGGAGATGTAGACGACGCAGTCGATTGTTTCTGCGATGAGGTCGTGCGGCACCTGCGCCGAGGTCTCGCCAATCAGCTGTTCGAGCCGGGAGAGTCCGCCCAGGGCCGAGTTGGCATGCAGGGTGGCGATGCCGCCCGGATGGCCGGTATTCCAGGCCTTCAGCATGTCGAGCGCCTCGGCGCCGCGCACTTCACCGATAATGATCCGGTCTGGCCTGAGGCGCAGGGTCGAGCGGACAAGGTCTGCAAGAGTTACTGATCCGGGCTGAGTGCGCAGCTGGACAGAGTCGCGGGCTGTCGAAACAAGTTCGCGCGTATCTTCCAGGATCACAAGCCGGTCCCCAGTGCGGGCAATCTCGGCCAGCAGGGCATTGGCAAGCGTCGTCTTGCCCGAGCCCGTGCCGCCGACGACGAGAATGTTCTCGCGGGTCCTGACCGCCAACCGCAAGGCTTCGGCGTGATGAGGTGCCATTACGCCGGAGGCGACATACTCACCCAAAGCGACCACCCGTCCCGCTGGTTTGCGGATCGAGAAACAAGGCCCCGGCGCCACCGGCGGCAGGACGCCTTCGAACCGCTCTCCGCCCATTGGCAGCTCTGCTGACACGATGGGCGACGCTGCGTCGACGCGCCGGCCCATATGGCTTGCGACCAGCCGGATGACGCGTTCGACATCGCCAGCGGTGACAACCAGGCCGGATTCGGATCGGCCAGACCCATGCCGCTCGATCCAGAGCCTGCCGTCGGGATTGATCATGATTTCGACAACGGCGGGGTCGTCCAGCGCTGCAACAATCTCGCTCCCCAATGCCGTTATCAGCATGGCGCGGGTACGTGTCTGGCTTTGTACGTCACGCATCGGTCCGCACCTCGCCCATATGTTCGGGCTCGCGCTCAAGACTGGCCGCGTCCGCTGTCACATCCTCAACGGCATTCTGAAGAATGCGCTGGCCCGACCTGAGGGCCTCCGCGACCTGCCTCACAAAGAGGTCAAACCGCATGTCGCCCTTGGCCCGGGCGGCCTCGACCTGGTTGGCCGGCACCGGCGGCGTCACCGTCAGGAAATAATGCACGAAGGTCGCGAGCGTTTCGGCAAGGACGAGATTGTCCCGCTCGATCCGCCCGAATTGGCGCGTCAGTCGGTCGAGCCGGCGATTGATGGCGGCTTCGCGCTTATTGTCGGACTCGCCTGCCCGGTAGGCCGTTACTGCCCCATCGATGATCGTGCTTTCTGACAGGCCAGGGCGTTTGGCCATGGCCTTCAGCCAGTGAAAATTCTCTGGCGAGATATAGGGCTGGATCCGGAGCTTCATTGGCCATTCCCCGTGAGATCAATGCCGGTCGCCTGTTCGAGGCTGTCAGCCTGCACGAGGGCGTCGAAGAGACTAGCCTGCAGGGGATTGCACACCTTGCGCCGCGCCGTGCCTGGCTTCGAGGGGCCTGCAAGCCGCGCGCGATCCTCGGCCGCATCCCGCGCCTTCTGAGGCCCAAGGCCCTCGACTTCAGGCTCGAGCTCTGCAGCCTGCATCAGGCCTTCATGGATCGACCGGACCTCGCTGCCCCAATCATCAACCCGCACGTCCGGAATACAGGCCGCGAAGGCAGGGGCGTCTTTGAGACGTTCGGTGAAGTTCTGGTCCTCGTAATAGCGTAGCTTCAGCGCGCGCACCGGCGGGGAGCCTGCGACAAGGACGAGTTCCTGGTCTGCGGGCAGTTGCATCACTTCGCCGGGCGTCAGCAATTGGCGGGCAGTTTCCTGACGCGACACCATTTTGTGCGACAGCCAGGGCGCGAGCCGGTGGCCTGCATAATTCTTCATGGCCCGCTGTTCGGTCTTGGTGCCGAGTGCATCGGAAATCCGCTTCGCCGTGCGCTCGTCATTTGTCGCGAACGCCACCCGGACATGACAATTGTCGAGGATCGCATTCGAGGGGCCATAAGCCTTTTCGATCTGATTGAGGGATTGCGCGATCAGGAAGGCCTTGAGGCCATAGCCTGCCATATAGGCGAGCGTGCTTTCGAAGAAGTCGAGGCGCCCAAGGGCAGGAAACTCGTCCAGCATGAACAGGACACGCCGACGGGACTTTACGACCGGCACAGAAACCTGCGGCGTAAGCAGCCCGCAAACTCCGAGAATGTTCGCCAAAAGCGATCTGCCACGCGAGAATACCGAAGGACGAATCTCGAGATGCTCCGTCAGCCGCCGGCCCACCTGATTGAGGATGAGGCGCATCAGGGGCTTCGTCCGCGAAAGGTCCGAGGGCGGGACGACGAGGTAGAGCGAAAGCGGCCGGTCGCCGGACACCAGATCCTCGATCCGGAAATCGCTCCGCGAGGTGACTTCGGCAATCACCGGGTCGCGATAGAGCGACAGGAACCGCAGCGCTGTTGACAGCACGCCGGAGAGCTCGTTCTCCGCCTGGTTCATCAATTCTCGGGCTGTCTCGGCGACGACGGGATGAACCTTTGGCGCATCGCTGGTCCCAAGGTGGTTTGTCCGGAGCATGATCGACAGCGTCGTGCGGAATGTCCGGTCGGGATCGGCAAGGAAGCTCGATACGCGCGCCAGCGTCTTCTCGCGCTCGGCATAAAGGACGTGCAGGATCACGCCGACGAGCAGGGAGTTCGCCTTGTCGACCCAGTGCCCGAGATCTCCGAGCTTGCCCTGAGGGTCCACGAGAATATCGGCAATGTTCTGGACGTCGCGCACTTCGCAATGCCCCTTACGCACTTCCATCAGGGGATTGAAATGCGCCGAGACCACGTCGGTCGGGTCGAACCGCACGCAGTGGGAAAACTCCGAGCGCCAGCCTGAGGTCAACTGCCAATTCTCGCCCTTGATGTCGTGCACCAGAACAGAATGCGGCCAGGAGAGGAGCGTCGGGACAACAAGGCCCACGCCCTTGCCGGAGCGGGTCGGCGCAAAGGCCATGACATGATCGGGTCCGTCATGGCGGAGATAGGATCCTGATGCTTGGCCCAGGAACACGCCGGCTGGCTTCAAAAGTCCGGACTTACGCAAATCCTTGCCTTCCGCCCAGCGCGCAGAGCCAAACGTTGAGACCCGCTTGTCCCAGCGTGCGCGGAGGATCGACCCAGTTACCGCGATCACGATGGCCGCGACACCGCCCGAAGCGGCGATAAGTCCGCCCCGGTCAAACACATCCGGCGCGTAAGCATCGAACGCGTACCACCAGCCGAAGAAGGCCCAGGGCACGTACACCGGCATGTCGAGGATGACGAAGAAGGGTTCACCAAGCCGGGGTGACCAGCCAAGCGACCACGCTGTCCACTCCGTCGCGCACCAAAGCGCCAGGAGGACGACGAGCAAGACAAGGAGGATCTGCCAGAAGAGGTTCGTGCCATGTTTCATGACACTGAACCTGACCAATCATCGCCTCAGTCTCCAGAGAGGAAATTGGGGGAAATCAGGGGGTATTCTGAAGATTTCGGAACTGGTGAGTGGTGTGGGTGAAGTGCCGGGAAGAATTTGTGGGATCCAATTTCTTTGGGGATCGCTAGCCCGTTAAGCAAATTGTCGACAGTATTCGTATTATCGGCAAAGAATGGCAGGCTTAGTACTCTGATCAACAATCGACGTTGGCGTACGGTCCAACAACAGCCGTACGCGGGATTGCCACGTAGCTAAGACTAAGGAGTAGGCCAGCCGAGAAATATGTGCGCTAAGCGTATGGGTGCGCGATTGTTCGAGCGATCATGGTCTGTGTCGAAGGCAGCCAGCGCGATTACTTGTGATGGCTGAGTGATTAGCTTGCTGCTACCGTTCTTGCGCTGTCGAAGTTTCGCCTCGTATGATCCATCGCTTAAGGAGTGCTGGAGGTTGGGCACAATTTTTTCTTCGGGACCTGTTAGTAGCGCTACCATAGCTGCTGCAGTTTCATCTTGGCTGTAATATCCGTCTACGAAACGGCCCATACCATCATCACCCAGGTATGCCTTTCGGCTCGTCACTGTATGGCTGACTTTTTTGAATTCAAATACGAACACCATGGTTTGTTGGTCGTCGTTCCAATGAAAAGAGATATCCGTGCGCTTTTGCCAGATGATATCTCCGGACTCGACATCAAGATTTCCGACCTTGTTTTCGGCACTCCAAGATCCCAACAATCCGCGTTTGCGAGCTACAGTATCACAATGAAACTTTAATTTTGCAGTGAGGCGATCTTCTCGATCTTTCGGTTGGAAGCCTGGCGCGTTACGGCGAACAAGTTCCTGCCACGCTTGCTGAAGCGTTGCAGCAGCAGCTTCTACCGGTTGCCGCGGAAATGCGGAAATCCAGTCCGGCGGCGCCCCTCCGATAGTCATGCGACCTTCGCTGCTGCGTTGTTGAATTGAACTTGTTCGACAATTGTTTCGGCATCGCGGAACGCCTGTCGTAATGAGAAGTTGCGCCGGGTCAGGGGCCTGGCGATTATCAACGCGTCGTCGGTCCACACAAAAGCATCAGGCGCTAGTCCAAGGCCGAACCCGGCAGAGACCCGGCCAAATCCGTCGGCGCGGGCCTGATTAAGCAATGCCATCAAGGCATCGCTGTCGCTGCGTGCATTTGCTTTCGAGCGGAGAGAATTGTTCTGTTTGTAATAAATCCTAATTGCTCCCATTCCGCCCGCAGCGTGTGCGGAGCTTGAAAGAGCAGAAACATCAAAACGTCCATTGCCGTTTGTGCGGGCTATCCAGACGTCGAGTGCCGTCGCGAGTGCACGAACATAGGAACGAACGTCAGAAAGACCGGCGCGAGTTTGAGCTGGTGTGTCAAGATTACCGAAGCTACGCGGTCGGATTGATGGCAAAAGAAGCGCCACCGTTTCGGAGATGATTGCTCGTTCGAAGGCATCAATTGCAAAATAGTCGAACAGGTGCTCGTCGATTTCCGATTCCATATCTTCATATGCGCGGCGTTGCTCTAAATCTGGCAAACCTTCCAGTTTAAGCATCAACTCGACCGTTCTATCGAACGCCCTACGTGCTACCTCAGGCTTATCCGCATTCTCAGGTTCGTGGAATGGGAAACCGCCGATGTCTACTAGCCGGACCGCATTTCGCTCGCACAACATTGTCCAGGATCGGAACATAAGGACATATCGAGCCAACGTCGAACGCAAATAGGCTGCTACGAAGCGTAGGAGACGGGCGTCGTCGTGGGGGCCTGAAATAACACCCACACTCGCCGTAAAACTCGCTGTGCTTTCAGTGTACGCAGCCCGAACTGAAAGATCTTCTTTGGAAAATCCATCAGTATACAGAATGCGTGGACCTTTGAAGACTTCAAGGACTTCGTCAGAAATGTGGCTTACTTGATCAATCTCCTCGGGCCAAGGCTGTAATAGATCAGGATGCAGTACGGGGACACCAGCGCCCAGTGCGGTTGTGGCGACATGGGGCATTCCTCGGAGAGGCTCTGCGCTCACTGGCTCACGTTGCCGATCTATTATGTGAATGCCTTTGCGTGCTTGCCAGCGCCTTGTTTTTTTCGGGCCACTCCAATAATCGCCGAGTTCTCCGAACACCCCAAGTCGATGGAGTAAGGATTGGTCGAACGCGTCACCCCACATGAATACAGTTAGGATATCTTGCTGGTCGATTACTGCCCGTGTCGCAACGCTATGGCGATCGTTGGAAGAAAGTGTCAAGCGACCGTAGGCCAAACTCATGTCAGCCTTCGGCACACAGTAGTCAAACCGTTCCTCAACAGCGATCACCACTGGACGGGAGTTGCGCTTTTCAGCCAATAGCACGTGGCAAGTGTGTTCGGCGGAAGGAAAGAGTAAATTTTGAAAATCACCGAAGTTGATCAACCGGATTGGACGAGCAGTCTCGAATAGATGTTTCACGAAGGACTGCTTCGATGGCCCGAGAAACAAATTAATTGGAAGGATCAAGCAAAGGCGCCCGCCGTCGGAGAGAAACTCCAAGGCTCTGATTGAGAACGCCGCAGCAACTTGCCGATGTCCTACGGGGGCCTTCATCTGTTGTGCCCAAATGTCGGCGCTCGTCACGTCGCTGCCGCGTGGCTCGATCCATGGAGGGTTGGAAAGGACAAGAGAAAATGTGCGACCGTTGAATCCGTGGTCCGGGCTAAAAAAGTCACCTGTGGCTCCGAACAGAAGATTCACCCCTTTCAGCGTAGGGAGTTTCACTCGCTCTTTGCTCTGTGCTTCGCGGATATCTGACGGATCAAGGCCCTCCAATAGGGATAGATATAGACTGAACGCCGTCACACGACATGCCATTTCATTGATATCTGCGCCAAAGATGTGCCTGGCCAGCAACTGGCGGCGTTGCTTGAAACTAAGCGGCGAACCCTCGCGTGCTTCTGTCAGTGCGATCATCCGGCGAAAAGCTGTTGTCAAAAGAATTCCAGAGCCACACGCGCCATCGAACACTGTCTCCTGCAGTGGATCGGCCGACGCGCTGAAAGCCTGGTCAACAGCCAGCATTGCTAGGTGGCGTGGCGTGTAATAGGCGCCTGTTGACGATTGTACGTCTTCTGAAAGAAAGGACTCATAGAGTCCCGACAGCAACTCGACGGGAATCAGACTAAAATCGTAGTTCCAAAAGTCGCCTTGGCCGGTACTCATATCGGTGCGGTTAAGAAAACGTTCCAGCGCTTCAAATCCAAAAGCATTGAGAGACTGCCATGGATCGTGTCGGTCATCGCTTAGGAAGTCTCCGTTGAAGTCTTCTTTGAGCCTGTCAATAAGGCGGCGCACTCCGCCAATGTCGCGTTCTGTAACCAACTGATGCAGGCGTCCAACCTTATGGTGAGAGCGATATACGTCGCTGACTATGCCGCGATGTTCAAGATAGGAAACGAACAGCACCTGACCCATGAGTAATTCAGCCAGACGTCGAGAAAAATCGTCTACTGGTAGCTCGCCGTAACCAGCCTGCGCCACCTCGCGCACACAAACCGACAAGTTTGTGAGAAGCATGCGATCAACCCGATCCCCAGCGTCGAACCATTCTGGGAGACGGCGTGCGAGACTGTTTGAGGATACGTCGAAACCGGAGAAAGGCCCGTCTGGACGTGCTTCTTCCGCAGTGACAATTTCTAGTGAATCCGGAGCCTTGATAACCGGTCGAACCAATACCCGGTCACTGTCAATTTCCAAGATGATTTGCGCTAGGTTCTGATTCCACACACGCTGCCGAACATGGTTAAGCTCTACCTTCGTAAGCGGAGTTCCATCTCCACTTACGAAAACCACGGTAGGGACGCCGTCAACATCGAACACAGCCCGGGCACGAATCGAACCGTCCTCGGCAAGCAGAGCATTCAATTCTGGCGCATATGGGTGGCGCGGGTCGACATCGGCAGCGCTACGATGGAGAGACTTTCCAAAATCGGCATAACCGAGACGTCGGAGCCATTCGTCGAAGATCGTGTCAGTCATTGGGGAAACCTGTTGGACTAGTGCCTAACGGCATAGAACAAAAGACGAACATTTGCCAGTGATTCGGTAGCCATTTGACTGCACGGGGCGCACGTTTCATGCTTGCCTCCGTCCGACATCACGCCCGCTACGCTCAAAGTCGACTCGCATAGTTCTGATTTCGGTTGCCGGAAATAAGTCAAACTGTTGCGATCGTGTTCGTGGGCTTGCTTTACCGAACGCTCCGCAAATGGCTTCCAGATGGTCATGAAGAGGTAGTTTGAGAAAGGCACAAGTCGGGCCAAACTCATCGGCCCGCGATAATCTCCACGGTTCGCTTGGGCTGCAAACAATGGCGGTTCCATAAAGCGCCAGAAATGAATGTTCTGAAAGCACCTCACGTAACTCGGAAAACTGCGGCGCATGGGCTTGGAGTTGTAGGTGAAACTCCTCTTTCAGCTGATTGGCAATCCGAATGATGAGTACTGTTCTCCAACTGAACTTTGCCGCATTGCCCTTTCCGGCTGCGGGTATATCTGCGGGTATTAGCGCACGGCGCCGCGTCCACTCGCGCAGAACCACAGCGGACAAGCCAGTCAATTCGATTACCTTGGATGTTGATACGTAAATCACGTGGCCCTCGGAAATGGGTCTTCTGCCCATTCTTAGTTAAGAGTGGGTAAAGGACTCGTTCTCCTGAGTAAAGTCTAATGGACGAACAGAGCCTTGGTGTGGCGGCGCGGAAGGGCGGCGTTCACGCTGCGCGTCGCCATCTAAGTTCGGATTGCATACACAAAGAATGATTGGCTCAAATAGTAATGGAGGCACTGGCCAAACTAGTGCTACCAATATTAATCCGCTATTCCAATCCCGCGCCCCAGCGCCCACGAAATCCGTCCCCCGCGCACGACACCCGACACGGCCATCCCGCGCCGCTGCTCCAGCACCTGCCGCCAAGGTACAATCGTAAAATCCCTCTGCCGCTCAATCACCGCGAACTTCCCACTCACCCGAGACACATGCTCGCGATACGTACCATCGACATGTCCTCGTTCCGGCGCTGGCGAATATGGCTTACCGATCTCTACGCTCAGCGTCCGGGCAGCTCGCGCGAAATCTCGCTTCATCAACTCCGTCTTCTGTGCCGCAGACAAGCCAGTGCCAGCCGCTACCTTCATTCCAATCCCCGTCAGAAACGCCCGTCGCTTCACCTGCGCCTCAGCCACCTCTTTTCCGAATCCGAGCGGCACGCCAGACGGGGCAGGGACGTCATCCAGCCAGGTCACACCAAGGGCCGTTTCCTGATCTGCCAAGCCAAGCTCCGAGCGAACTAACACCTGCGCCGCCCGTAACCGCGCCTGTGCCCGCTCGTACGAACTCGCTCGGTCTAGATAATCCGGTGGAACCTTCCACTCCGCATCAGCTGAACGCTCTGCATGACCAGCCCGCCGCAAAGCCTCCAGCCGTCGCACATGAGCCGCGACAAATTCCGGGCTGTATCGGGGATCGTCCGCCTGGTGCAGACCTGCCGAATAGCTCCCACCATTCGCGCGTGCGATCCGATCAATCGTGATGTCTGACGGCTTCGGTTCAATGTTCGGCGGAGACACCGTCACAATCGCCCCGCGCTTTACTTCCTCGACCTCGCCGGCGACACCCAGCTCCACAAACACGGCGCGCCCATCCAGACCGTCGATGATGACATAGGTCCGGTCATGCGCTTCACCCGTAAGACCCGTCTGAAGAACCACGCCCGTCACGCTCCGCCCGCCGGGATCGGACTTGTCGAAGATAGCGTCCGTATCGAGCCGCCGGTCACCGCGTCCGGCAAGAGCACGGTTCATCGTCTTGATGATGTCGTGCCTTTCCGACAAGCCCCGCAAAACCTCGCGGAAATTCTCCTTCATCTGCCAGCGTCCAGCTCCGAGTTTCTCTGCAAGCCCAAGCCGTTCCAGAGTCCGCAGCCGCGCGGCATGCAAAGTACGATACTGTGAAGGACTATCCTTCAACCGAAATTCCTGTTCGGGACCTACCTGACGCGCGATAAAATGATCGATCCGTGTCACGCGCTCGGCAGCGATATCCGATTGAAGTTTGCGCTCCTGCTCGAGCCGAGTTTCAGGCCCGAGTTCCAGCGTTACAAGGTCCTCGGCCCGCTCCCGGATCCCATGCGAAATATACGCCCGCGGCATGACAAGGTCAGAGCCATCTTCACGCCGCCCCCGGATGACCAAATGCGCATGCGGCCGGCCCGTATCATGGTGGACTGCGCCGACCCATTCGAGCCGCGTCCCCAGATCGGTTTCCATCTGCGAGACGAGATCACGGACGAAGGGCTTGAGGTCTGCCATTTCGGCGCCGTCTTCGGGCGAAACAATGAACCGGAAATGATGCCTGTCTTCGGTAATGGATTTGACGAGATCGGACGCGTTGGCATCCTCGCTCATGGCGTCAAACAGTTTCCCGCGATCCTTCTCTTCCAGCGCTGCGTCGCGCCGGATGTATCCGATGTGGGCTGCCAGTGCCGCCACGCTCGATGCCGACATGCGCACAATGCGTGCCTTGACGATGACGCGCCTCTGCCCACCGCGTGCACCGATACGGGGCCGGGCGGGAAGGGTAGTGCGGCGAACGCCGCCGACGGACGACAGCGCCTTCGTCATCCGCGTCAGATAGGTCTTCGCGCGCCCCCCTGATCCGGCAGACCGAATCCTGCCAGGTCTGGGAGTGAAGGGATTGTCCTGCGGCGTGCTCATTTGAACCGATCCAGCGGAAAACAGGCCAGTTTCTGCGAATGGAACCATGCCAATCTGTAGTCCTTGCTGAGGATTCCATCAAACCACAGAGCTACACACTGAGGCATGGAACCATAAAAATCGATGTGCAGACAAGGTGATAGACCCTCATTGGCTCCATGAGCTTTTATCTTGCATTCCGATCTGTCCCCATTTTTCCCAATCAACCCTTCTGCATGCTCCTTCCGATCACCGCCTATCCACACCGCACGACCAATGATGTCGCCCTCCCTGACCGCTCCAAAATACCGTCCATCAAAGGAATCCGGTGTGCGATCAGAAAGGAGCAGAACCTCTTCTGCCTGAAGCTGCCTGCAGCCCGTCCAGGGAGACGGCAGGGCGCGTCCCATACTATCTGTTGATAGCAGGCGGACAGTCGAAGTCCCGTTGATCTGTAACACACCCTTGATCTCACAAACCGTGTCGCCTTCGAGCGCCCGGACGTTCTTGATGACGGGGATGCCTGGCGCAAGATAGCGCCTCTGGATCGCGAGTCTCGAAGCGGCCTCTGGCAGGTTCGAGACAACCAGATCACCCCGCGAAATCACCTCCAAAGGTTCGACGCGATACCACCCAAGCGGAGCACTTTCGCTCGGATTGTAGAGTAATATGGGCGGTAAAACACCAGTCGCCGGAAGGCCTGTCAATGCCACTCCGAGCACAGAAATACCGCTCCAAAATACTGCGCGGAGGCTCATGAAAAGCCCCTCCAGTTGCTCGAAAGAAGTCTCCAATTGGCCATCGACAATGTGATTGAATCTGTTCTCAATGCCCTGATTTCAAGCGCCATGACCGCCTCCCCGGGACCTATTCCAGACGGTCGAATAATCATTCAAATCATCGACATGATAGACGACGGTGCCGCCATGTTTTCTGTATTGCGGTCCATTGTTCGACCAGCGCCAGTTCTCCATCGTGCGAACCGTGATACGCAGATAAGCCGCCGCCTCTTTCGTCGTCAGGAAAGGACTTGGACGTCCTTTTGCCTCGTTCATTCCCCGTACCCCGTCTTGCCGGGCACAGATCAACGTGGCGGCTTCAACACGTCCCAGAAAACAAAAGAAAATTCTAATTGGGAGTCACGAAGATATGCGGCTCCGCGGCGATACCCTGTTTAACCATGCGCAGCGCGCATGACTTCGTAAGCATACAGATGCCCCTCTATCGAGCGAATTAAACATGCCAGAAGCCGCCCCGGAATGATCTCCGGAGCGGCCAGTTTGGCGATGAGTGCGGGGCTAGTCCTTGGGGTTCCAGAGGATCACGTGGCGGCCTTTCTTGCCTTTGACCGGTGCGAGGTTCGCGTAGATGCGGCGCGGGCCAATCTGCGGATCTGCGAGGGTCAGGGAGACGTATTCGCGGCCGGAAGACTTTGCCTTGCGCATCCAGCCGCCGCCGATTTCGGTCGCGGTCTCACCGGCGAAGATGCGGTAGTCCGGCTGGGCCTCTTCAGCTTTGTCCGCGTTCTTTTCGATGCGGATGGCGGCTGAGAGGTTCATCATTGCGAGGGCGCCTTCGAAGCCGGTTTTGGTTTCGCTGACATATCCGAGTGCGTTTGCCATGGGGGTCTCCTTTTCGTTTCCGTGGCTGTCTTCGAGGGACACCTTGTCCCCGTCGACGCCGGACCGCCCGGACGGCGCGGGGCGGGCCTGAACCTGCAAGGGCGCAGCAAAGCGGAGCACCGGACAGGCGCATGAATTTGTCTCGCGAGGAGCCGCAAAGCGGCGGGGAAATTCGTGGGACTGTCCGGTTTCAGGGCCGTTTCGTGTCGTCCAGGTCACACGGCAATAGACGGGAACAAGGGGTCTTTCGGGGCAAGCGGAGAGCGGAACAGACCGCTTTGGCAATCGCACTCGGAGGCAAAAAGAAACCCACAGACGGGCGATTTTTCGGAGGCGCATCTGTCTTGATCTGAACCGCAGGAGTACACACTCATCCGGTAGAAGCATGTGGAAATGCCGCCCGGCATGCTGCCGAACGGCTTTCGCTTCCACGGACAAGGAGACTGCAACATGTCAGGCGGCGTCCTGCTCTGCGACAGACTGGTCTTCGGGAGAAGCTTCGTCCTCGCCAGAGGTAAACAGGCTGGCGATCCGGACCCATGCATCTGCTGGCGGCGACCCTGCGTTTGTAACAAGGCGCGTAGGCGGCACCTGC
Source organism: Hyphomonas sp. BRH_c22 (assembly GCF_000961795.1). GTDB lineage: Bacteria > Pseudomonadota > Alphaproteobacteria > Caulobacterales > Hyphomonadaceae > Hyphomonas. The sequence goes on along the minus strand of NZ_LADU01000061.1, from coordinate 3,119 downwards.
ATCCATCCCGGACGCCAGCCCGGATTGGCCTCACACTCTTCGCCAGTGATCCGGTTCCAGACCAGTTCCTTCTGGGCTTTGCCCGTGTCTGTGAGCGCTGCTTTCGCCGTCGATGGAGACGCAATGTCTGCCACCATGGCGTTAATGGCGCGCTTGTCCCGAACGAGATCAAGGAAGACACGCTCCGGCTTCCAGTAAGCGGCCATGTCGGTTTCGGTGGCGACAGCGACGGCTTCCACAACCGGGCCGCCCGCTTCCAGCGTATCCGCCATCACAAAAGCCAGCACGGTCAGGGTTTCCGCATCGTTCATTTCGAGCAGCGCCGCAAAGACCTCGCTGAGGTGATAGGCGTCCCCGTTTGCGCGCAGGGATGCGACCCCATGGGCGTCAAACAGGCTGCGGACATGGTCCCCGGCGGCCCGCATTTCTGCGGCGGCGCGTGATGCCTCCACGCTGGCCTGTATGTCCTCCTTCCGGGCGAGGAAGTCGTGCCGCCTGACAGTCCAAAGAGCGGACCCGACCATGGCATGCGCCACCATCAGCCGGAGGGCGATTCCAGGGTGTCCAAGCAAGGTTGTACGCGCTGCGCCATGGCGGTGGAGGGCAATGTATTGTGCGAGCGGCCCGGACATTTCGGGCTTGGTGTCGGCTGCTTCCGCATCACCGTCCGGCCTTGCGCGCTTCTCCAGTTTCCGGGCTTCGGCCTGCGTAATGTAGCCCTCATGGAAGGTCACAGTGCCATCATCGCGGACTTCGACAATCACGCTGCCGCCCTTCGTCCGGGGGCGCTTCAAATACTCCCAACTGGCAAAATATTTCCCGCGTTCGAGAACCTCTACATTGCGCCACCCGGCGTCAATGTAGGTCTCGACCTTGGCCGCAAGCGCTGCCGATTGGGCTTTCCAAAACGTGTCGGCCTCTGCGAAGACACCTGTCTCACCGAAGAGGTCAGCTGCCACTTTGCCTTCATAGATCGCCAGATCAAACAGCGCCTTGTCGGTCGTGATGGTGGCCCCGCCCGTGATCCATGCCTTGCAGGCGCGGCCCATGGGCGCGCGCTCTGTTTCACTTCGAAACAGGGCCAGCCAGTCTGCCTGCTGGTCCTTCGTAGCAAGTGTGAGCGCGCGGATTGTCTCCGGGTCGATTTCGTCTTTGGCGTAAAGCGCACGGATCGGGCTGGAGAGATTGGCGAGGGCGAGGATACGCCGGACTTTCAGGTCCGTGACCCCGAAATGTCCGGCAATCTCTTCCACCGTCCGGCCTGCATGCGCCAGCTTTCCGAACGCATTGTATTGCTCCATTTCCGTGGCGGGCAGGCGGGCGACATTTTCGATGAGCGAGGCCTCCACCGCTGCGGCGTCGTCATCCGCTTCCATGATTGCGCACGGGACGGCGATTGACTTGCCGGTCTCAGCGGCAATGACCTGCAAGGCATGGAAGCGCCGCCGTCCCGCGACGACGCCATAGCCATCACCTTCGGGGCGCACCAGAAGTGTCTGGCGGATTCCTTTCTCCCGGATGGAGGGCAAGATGTCGGAGACATCAGGCGCCTTGCGGTTGTGCCGCATGTTGAGCTTGCTGATATGGAGTTGCTCAAGGGGAAGTGTTTTCAGTGCGGGTTGTGCCATGGGATTGTCCTCCTGTTCTGGCGGGTAAAGTGAAAGGCCAAGCGCCCATGCCGGGCCTTTCCAGTTGATCGGGCTGAAGGGGAGGCCTTCCGCGTCGCGGTTTGCGTCCGGATCGGTCTCGCCCCAGTCATAGTCATGCAGGCCAATCAGCGGCGCGCGGCCATCGACCCAGATTTCGACGACGCGGGACTCCTCTATGACGAGGGTCATGTGCGGACGTGGCCCTAATAGGTCATCCAGCGCGCTCATGCCTGCGCGACCCGTGCAGGTGCGGACGCCATCAAACGCGCTAAGGCTCTGTGCCCGGCTTGCAAGGCTTCGGGGAGCAGTTCGCATGCGACTTCAGTCAGGTAGGCGTTCTCCGACCTCGGATCGTTGGCCTCTATACCCCAGATGCTGGCGGCATGAGATTCCAGTTCCACGCTTTCGCGTTCAATGGCGAGCACGATTCCGCAATAGAACCACTCATCCTTGCGCCACGCGTCCATGACGGCTTCGGCGTCTGCTTGCGCCTTCGTCAGCCGCTCGCGGAAATTGTTTCCGGGTCCGATAAATCCCGGGTCGCCAATATTGAGCGATGGCCAGAATCCGTCCTGGCGCTCGTCTGGACTATCCGGACAGTCGTCGCGGACGATCCGCGCGGTGACGCGAAAGCCGTCAATCTCGACGGCAATGCTGTCGCCCTCGCACACATAGCGGTCAAATCTCTCCCGGAACGCCATGACTCAGCGGCTCCAGAAAATGTGGACTTCATCAAAGCCCGTCTGGAACACCATGATCTCGCCATTCATCGCCATGTCGCGGGCAAGCGCGGTCCAGTCGATATAGTAATCGAGCGAGGCCGGAATCTCTGTCCCGCTGTCGCGCGTCACTTCCTCGGCAAAGTCTGCGGCGCTGCGATATTCGCCTGCATAGTCTTCAAACGCGGCGTGAGCCTGTTCAAGGTCATCGCCGAATTCGCGGTAGAGTTTCGCTCCAAGGCTCCCGTGTTCGGTGATGAAGTCCGCAAGGGCGCAAACTGTCTCGAAGGAGGCATATTCGGAAATGCGCGCGCCTTCGAACCCCTCATAGTCATGAATTGACCATTCCTCCGCACCCGGTTCAGGCGACGCCGCCAGCATGGCGCGGACGCCCTGCATCATCTCGTCCGGTTCTGTCGCGTCGATCCACGCCCCGTGGAGCCGTCCATTATTATACGCGGCAAGACAGGCGACATAGATGCGGGGCGTGTCCCGCAAATCTGGTCCGGTCGCTGTTCCAAGGGGAGCGGGAGTCTCGTGTGAAGGGGTCATGTCAGCCTCGCAAAATTGAACCTCGCCCGCGTGCCTTTCCCGGCAGGCGGGAGGGGGCGGACGAAAGGTGCGGGCGCCCGGGCGTATGAGGGCCGGGGGCAAGGCGGAAAGGTAGGAGGCACGGAAAGAACCGGCGGACCCAGGTCACCGGCGCCTTGCGCGCGGGCCGCGCCCGGGCAGACGCGCCGTCCGCCCCCTC
>NZ_LADU01000118.1 GCF_000961795.1 Hyphomonas sp. BRH_c22 | reverse complement strand
CCCGCCCGGCCCGCATCCTGCCATCGGCCACGCCGCGCCATGCCGCATCGCGCACGCAGGCCCTGCCGCTGCCGGATTCCTGACCCGGCAGCGCAGCCTTCAAATTTCAGTTTCACCCTCAAGCGCCTTCACGGGCGCCGCATTGGCTGCCGTCAGCATCAGGCCGTTGGCAGCTTGTAGTCCTTGAACGTCTCGCGCAGGGCCAGCTTGTTGATCTTGCCGGTTGCACCGAGCGGGATCTCGTCGACGAAAGCCACGTCATCCGGCGTCCACCATTTGGCGATCTTGCCTTCGAGCGACTGGAGGATTTCCTCCTTGGACGGAGTCTCGCCCGAGGCCGCCTGGATGATCAGCAACGGACGCTCGTCCCATTTGGGATGGTAGACGCCGATGGCCGCCGCATTGGCCACTTTGGGATGGCCGACAGCGATATTCTCGATGTCGATGGATGAAATCCATTCACCGCCGGACTTGATCACATCCTTGGCACGGTCGGTTATGGTCATCGTGCCGTATTCGTCGATGGTGGCAACGTCGCCGGTATCGAAGAAGCCTTCGTCGTCGAGCACATTGCCGCCATCGCCCTTGAAATAGCCCGCCGCAATGGCCGCGCCGCGCACCATCAGGCGGCCGGACGTCTGGCCGTCGCGCGGCAGCTCCTTGCCATTGTCATCGACAATGCGCAGCTCGACGCCGAAAGGCGGGCGCCCCTGCTTCATCTTCTGGTTCATGCGCGTGTCGACATCCGCGTCGATCAGGTGCGGCGGCAGCGTGCCCAGCGTGCCGAGCGGCGAGGTTTCGGTCATGCCCCAGGCGTGAACGACATCCACTTCATAATCCTGCTCGAAGGCGCGGAGGATTTTCTCCGGGATGGCCGATCCGCCGATCAGCACCTTGTTGAGGTGCGGCAGTTTCAGATTGTTCTCCTGCAGATAGGTCAGCAGCATCAGCCAGACGGTCGGGACGGCCGCCGTGATCGAGACCTTCTCGGAATCCAGCAACTCGTAGATCGAGGCGCCGTCCATCTGCGCGCCGGGCATGACCATGTTGGCTCCCGTCGCCGGGCAGCTGAGCGCCAGGCCCCAGGCATTGGCATGGAACATCGGCACGACCGGCAGCACCACATCTGCCGACCCCATGCCCATCGCATCCTTCGACATCGTGACCAGCGTGTGGAGCACATTGGAGCGGTGCGAATAGAGCACGCCTTTCGGGTTGCCCGTGGTGCCGGACGTATAGCAGAGGCCGCAGGCCGTGGTTTCCGGGAAATCGCCCCAGCGGCATTCGGTCGAGCGGCCATCAATCCAGATATCGAACGGAATCGCGCCCAGCGTATTTTCCGGCATCGTGTCCGCGCCGGCAAAGATGACGAAGGTCTTGACCGTCAGGAGATGGTCCTTGATGGCCTCGACAATCGGCAAGAAGGTCTTGTCGAAGATCAGCACCTTGTCTTCGGCATGATTGGCGATCCACGCGATCTGTTCGGGGTGCAGGCGCGGGTTGATCGTGTGCAGCACGGCGCCAATGCCCATCGTGCCATACCAGGCCGCCATGTGGCGCTCGGAATTCCAACCCAGTGTCGCAACCCGGTCGCCGAGACCCACATTGATATCCTTGAGCGCATTGGACACCTGTTTCGACGCATTGAAGAGGTCGGCATAGGTCGTGCGGACGATATGGCCTTCCACGCGGCGGGTGATGATCTCGCGTGTGCCATGCTGCACATTCGCGTGTTCAAGGATCTTGTTCACCGTCAGTGGCCAGTCCTGCATGATGCCTTGCATCGGTATTCCTCCTCCATACGCCCGTTGGGCCGTGTTTTCTTCGTTGTCGTTGGGTTTATTCGCGCTATTGCTGCAGCGCAAGGAACTAGGAGCGCGGCATGTTCAGAATTGTGGTTTCGGTAGCGGCACTGGCGACGCTGACGGCCTGCGGTGACCTGTCCCGCGAGGCGAATCATGGCGCGGCCGACATCACTCCAGCGGGGATTTCCGCGCCGGAATTGCCCCTGCCGGACTATTTCGACTGTGTCCGCCAGAACAAGGGCGTGCTGATCGCCGCCCACCGGGGAGGCCCTGCACCGGGCTATCCGGAAAATACGCTAGAGACCCTGCAATATGGCTTCTCGCAAGGCATCCGCGTGTTCGAAATCGACGTTGCCGAGAGCCGCGATGGCGTATTGACGCTGATGCACGACAACCGGCTGAACCGCACGACGACCGGCGACGGCTATGTCGCCGACACCGACTGGGCGACGCTCTCGGGCCTCAGGATGGTCGATGATGCCGGACAGCGCACCGGATTCGCCCCGCCCAAGCTCACCGACGTGCTCCTCTGGGCCAAGCAGTCCGGCGCCATCCTCGAACTCGACCGCAAGCCGACGACCAGCTTCCGCAACATCGCCTCCGCCGTCCGCGCGGCAGGGGCAGAGGACAGCGTGATCTTCATTTCCTATACCGATCAAGAGGCCGGACAGATCGCCGCCATCGATCCCGGCTTCATGCTGACCGCCTCGGCCTGGGGCTCGCGCGACATTGGAAGGCTCGAAGCCCTCGGCGTGGACCGCACACGCCTCGTTGCCTGGACCGGCACCGGCTCACCTGACTTCGCCGCCTGGGCCCGCGATATCCAGGAAGGCGTCGAACCTGCCTTCGGCACGCTCGGCCGCAAGGGCGAACGCCTCGACGACCAGTATTGGGCTGACGGCAATGGCAGCGAGTATCAGGACCTTGTCGATAATGGCCTCGTCCTCCTCGCCACGGATGTACCCTACCGCGTCGCCGCCGCCCTCACATCCGACGACCTGGCCCGCGAGACATGCGGGCGTTGACGGACACGGAAACCCGGCGTATTTGCGGCCCAGGTTTGAGACACCAGCCGCTCGCCGGGACAAAATCCCGAAGGTGAAGATCTCACAGGCCCCGCAAGGCGCCTGTCCCCATCAGGATGCTGACCCTCTTCCAGCGGTCCTGCGGCAAGGCGAGCCCCCGCATTGACGTGACCGCTTCTGGACGACGGTAAAGGATCTGAAACCCATGTCTTCCCCCATCAATACGCGCGAGCAGGCGAAGGCCCGTGCGCGTGAAATCCGCGCCGTGGAAGCACTGGCCGGACACGCCATCTCGCATTCTGCCGCGCTTGAACGCGTCGCGCAGGAACTCGGCTATCGCGACTGGAACACCGCCTCGGCGCGCCTGTCGAACCTGCCCGAAGTGCCGGTTCAGGTGGGGGATCGCGTCAGCGGGCTCTACCTGAAGAAGTCCTTCGAAGGCGTCGTTCTCGCCGTGCGCGATATCGGCGGCGGCTCGGCTTTCGAGGTGACACTTCACTTCGACGAGCCCGTCGATGTGGTCGAATTCGAGAGCTTCTCCGCCTATCGCCAGCGCGTCACCGCCACGATCTCGGCCGACGGCAGTTCATGGTCGAAGACCAGCGACGGCCACCCGCACATGCGGCTGCTCTCCGTCGCGAACGGCATTGTCTGACGGGATCAGGGATAGAGCCGCGTGGTCGTCCAGCCATCACCGTCGCGCGTGTAGCGCAACCGGTCATGCATGCGGAACGCCTGGTCCTGCCAGAACTCGATTTCTGTCGGCGCCAGGCGGAATCCGCCCCAGAATTCAGGCCGGGGAATGTCCGGCCCGTCGCCGTAGACTTCGGAGACTTCGGCGATGCGCTGCTCGAACACCGCGCGGTCCGGCAGGGGCCGCGACTGGTCGGACGCGATGGCGCTGATCCGGCTCTGGGCGGCGCGGGAAGCAAAATACGTGTCCGCCTCGGCCTCGGATACGCGAGTGATGTCGCCCCGGATGCGGACCTGACGGCGCAGGCTTTTCCAGTGCAGGCAGAGCGCCGCGCGCGGATTGGCAGCCAGCTGCTGGCCCTTCTGGCTCTGCAGGTTGGTGAAGAAGGAGAATCCCTCAGCGGAAATCTCCTTCAGCAGCACGATGCGGACATCCGGCATGCCGCCTGAATCCACGGTCGCAAGGGCCATGGCATTGGAATCATTGAGCTCCGCCGCCCTCGCCTCGGCCATCCAGTCGCGGAAGAAGGCGATCGGGTCGTCGGTGACAGGGATAAGCGGGCGATCGCCGCTCGTGGCATAGTCTGCAGCACTTGGTGACGGGGGAATGACGGGAGACACGGTAGCTGGCCCTCTTTGCGGATTTGTTAGGCGTCCTGTTTTCATATAGGAGGCAGCGAACTTAAACGAGGGCTGCGGCACAACATGTCACACAACACATTCGGTCACCTGTTCCGCGTCACGACCTGGGGCGAAAGCCATGGGCCCGCGCTCGGCTGCGTCATAGACGGCTGCCCGCCCGGACTGGCGCTGACACCTAAATGGATTCAGGGCTTCCTGGACAAGCGCCGCCCCGGCACATCGCGCTTCGTCACCCAGCGCCAGGAACCGGACGCCGTGAAAATCCTCTCCGGCGTGTTCGAGGATGACCGGACCGGCGGCCCGGTGACCACCGGAACACCGATTTCGCTGATGATCGAGAATACCGACCAGCGGTCCAAGGATTACAGCGAAAACCGCGACCGCTACCGGCCCGGCCATGCCGATTTCTCCTATGACGCGAAATACGGCGTGCGGGACTATCGCGGCGGCGGGCGGTCAAGTGCGCGGGAGACGGCGGCGAGGGTGGCCGCAGGGGCGGTGGCAAGGTGTGTGCTGGGGGGCGGCGTGACCCTGCGCGGCGCCGTGGTCCAGATCGGGCCCCACGCGGTCGACCGGTCGAAATGGGACTGGGCGCAGACAGCCGAAAATCCGTTCTGGTGTCCTGACAGGGACATGGCGGCACAATGGGAAAGCTTCCTCGACACGACCCGCAAGGCCGGAAGTTCGGCGGGGGCCATCGTCGAAGTGCATGCCAGCGGCGTTCCTGCCGGATGGGGCGCGCCGGTCTATGGCAAGCTGGACGCCGAACTCGCCGGCGCCATGATGAGCATCAATGCCGTCAAGGGCGTGGAGATCGGTGCCGGCTTTGCCGCAGCAGCCTTCAGCGGCGAGGAAAATGCCGACGAGATGCGCGCGGGCAATGACGGCGTACGGTTCCTGTCCAACCATAATGGCGGCGTCGCCGGCGGCATTTCCACGGGACAGGATGTCGTCGTGCGCCTTGCGGTCAAGCCGACCTCCTCGATCCTGAACGAAGTGAAATCCGTGACCCGCGGCGGCGAGGATGTGGACGTGCGCACCGTCGGACGCCACGACCCTTGCGTCGGCATTCGCGCCGTGCCGGTGGCCGAGGCGATGATGGCCTGTGTCCTGGCTGACGCGAAGCTGCGCCACCGGGGCCAGACGGGGCGCTGACGGCACGCCACGGAACGATCCGTGATCGTCACATTTTATTCATATTCCTCCCAATCGGAATCGCCTGCCCAAGCTGCTAACTGACACGCGGGTTCAGTAGATGGCGGGTGCAGGCAATGGGCGGGATTGAAATCTTCGGGATCATCGGCTTTGCCGTGGCCGCCTATGCGGTTGTGGCCAACGATTCCATCCAGACACTCGGCACATTCCTGTCATCGAATGCGAAACGGCCCTGGTGGGTGCTGTGGATTTTCGCCAGCACGATACTGGTCGCTGTTGTGGCCTACGGATATATCAGCGGCGCGGGCGATGTCGCCTATGACCGCCTCGACAAGCTGTCCGTCCTGCCCGGCGAGGGCGACCGCAGCGGCACCTTCGTACCCGGCATTCAGTGGTGGCACGCCCTGCCGCCCCTCGTGCTGCTGGTGATGACGCGCTATGGCATTCCGGTCTCCACGACCTTCCTCGTGCTGACACTGTTTGCCCTGTCGGGCGGCTCGGCAACAGAGGGCGTGCTGCAGAGCATGCTGGTCAAGTCAGCGCTGGGCTATGTCGTCGCCTTCGTGGTGGGCGTGATCATCTGGATTGTCATTTCCCGCACCTTCGAACGCTGGGTGTTCGATACGAAGGAAGATCTGCCCTGGCCCTACTGGGTGACGTTCCAGTGGATGTCGACCACTTTCCTCTGGTCGCAATGGCTGATGCAGGATCTGGCCAACATCTTCATCTACCTTCCCCGCGATGTGTCTGTGATCGCTGGCGAGACGCATGTGAGTTTCGACCCGGCCTATGTGGTCGGCGGCACGATCCTGCTTGTCCTGATCCAAGCCTATATCTTTGCGACCAGGGGCGGCGAGATCCAGAAAATCGTACAGTCGAAAGTGAACACGGTGGATGTACGCGCCGCCACGATCGTGGACGTTTTCTATGGCGTCATCCTGTTCGTCTTCAAGGAAATCAGCAATGTGCCGATGAGCACGACCTGGGTCTTCCTGGGCCTGCTGGCCGGACGTGAACTGGCGATTGCCTATGTCGCCCACCTGCGTAACAAGCGCGAAGCGGTCCGGGACGTGCTGAGTGATGCGGGACGGGCCTTTCTCGGCCTCATCATCTCGATCCTGCTGGCCTTTGCGATGCCCTTCCTCGGTACGGGCCGCCTGCCGAGCTTCTGATCTTCAGGCCTTGCGCCAGGTGGTGACCTTGGTGAGGAAGGCCAGCGTTTCGCGTTCCGCTGTCAGGCCCGCGCCGGTGCAGGCTGCGGCCATATCCCAGGACAGGTAGCCTTCGTAATAGGGCTCGTGGAAACCGTGCGGGAAGTATTCCAGCAGGCCGTCCATTACCGGATAGTCACCGAACTGCGTGCTGTCGGCGAGAATGAACAGGCCCCCCGGTTTCAGGACGCGCGCGACCTCGGCCAGCACGGCCCCGCGCACTTCGGGCGGCAATTCATGGAACAGGAAGATCGAGACCACCACGTCCTGGCTGGCATCCGGCAACGGCATGGCTTCGGCCGCTTCGTGCAGGATGTGGACCTGCGGCCAGCGCGCCAGCCGCTTGCGGGCCGCTTCGGTATAGCTCGGCGAAAGATCGAGCCCGCTCGCCTGCAGGCGCGGATACACATTCATGACGCGGGACAGGAACCGGCCATTGCCGCAGGCAAGGTCAAGCAGGCGGACGCGGCGCTGGTCCCTGCCCTTCAGTTCCCTCGATATTTCAGCCAGCGCGGCGCGGCGCATGGCGTCGGCCGTGCCGGTGAACAGCGCCTCGACCTGCGTGTCGTAGAGCTCAGCGCTTTCGTCGGTGAACCAGCCGCCGGACTGGTAGTGGAAATTCTGGGTGTAGTAATCCGGGTAGCGATTGGACTGTTCAGGCAGGGAAGCGCGAATCTCGGCGCCATCGCGGGCCTTGCGGCGCCGGTCCACTTCGGCGACATCCTCGCGGAAGGCGCGGGCGGATTTCAGGGCATTGGGCAGGTCGCGCAGGCGCAGGTCGTTCGGCGCCGGATAGAGCCCCGCCTCGACATTCAGCCGGTCCTGGATGAACAGATCGAAATAGGCCTTGCGCAGCGCGGCCATGTCGGGCGCACCGCGCGAGGGCTCGAATTTCGGCTCATCAGGCCGGTTGAAGCCGCCCGCACTGCGCCGGGCCGCTGTCATCTGCGCGCCATACCAGGCCGAGCGCAGGCCCTGCTGCGCCGCATAACGTGCACGCGCAGCCGTTTTCGAGGCGATGCTCAACAGTCCCATGGCGTCAATATGGGGCGCGGCAGGAAGGCCGTCCAGCCTTCAGCTCTGGTTCAGGTTCGCCTTGTCATGTTCCGCTTCAGTCTGGCGGCATCGTGCCTGCCAAAAAGGAGATTCGCGATGATGAAACGATCGCTTCTCGCCGGAGCCACAGTTGCTCTTGCACTTGCCATCCCGGGCGCCGCAGCGGCGCAGTCGGGATACGGCTATGCGCCGCAGAATTCGGCGTGCGAGCGCCAGCGCAGCGACGACAAGCTTGCCGGCGGCGTCGCAGGCGCACTGGTCGGCGGCCTGATCGGCGGGGCCATTGGCAACAATATCGACAGCGGCGACGACTATTATCGCGGGAACCGGGGCCATCGCGGCTATGGACGCGGGCATCGCCGCAGCTACAGCCATAATTATCGCCGTGACAGTGACAATAGCGACGAAGTCGTGGTCGGTGCCCTTCTGGGCGCGCTGGTGGGCGGTGTCGCAGGCAGCCAGATCGCGGGCAGCTCAAGCGCGAATTGCAGCTCGGCCGGGCCAACGCCCTACCAGCCGTCAAACAGCTATCGCGGCGGCACCTATCAGGGCGGGTCCATACCGCGCACGACGGACGGGCTGTATGGCGGCCCAGAAGTGATGGAGCCGCGCGGCTATCCCTACAACCAGCCGCCGGCACGGACCTATCCGGCGTCATCCTACCCGGATGACGAGTATTACGATCAGGGCTATGACGATCAGGCCTATTACGGCGAACCGGCCTATTACCAGCAGGAATGCCGGATGGTCTATCAGGGTGGCACCCATGTGCGCGCCTGCCGCAACAATCCGACCGAAACCTGGCGCGTGATGAACAACCCGGCGCAGGACGAAGAGCTTTACGGCTACTGAGCGCGCCTTGCGTGAAACAGGCGTTCGGCATTGCCGTCGCCGCCGGAAATCGGGCTGGCTGTCCAGGCAAGGATGGGCCAGCCTTTTTCCTTCATCCATAGCGCAAATGCAGCGGCGGCCTGTTCGGTGGCCACGGTATCGGTCACCAGACCGCCCTTGCCGACATGGGCGCGGCCGACCTGGAATTGCGGTTTGAACAGGCCGACGAAATCGGCCTCTGGCGCGGCGAGACCGAGCGGGACGTCCAGCAATTTCTCCAGCGAAATGAAGCTCGCATCGCAAACCAGCAAGCTTGGCGGCGCGGGCAGATCGGCGGCGGTGAGCGCGCGGGCATCCTTGCCTTCCAGCGAGGTGACGCGCGGGTGGCCCTGCAGGGAGACATGAAACTGGCCATGGCCGACATCAACCGCCGTCACATGCGCCGCGCCTGCCCCGATGAGGACGTCGGTGAAGCCGCCGGTCGAGGCACCGATATCGAGGCAGTGGCGGCCGTTCACGTCAACGCCGAACACGTCCAGCGCATGGGCCAGCTTGAGTCCGCCGCGCGAGACATAGGGATGGGCGGGCCCGGCCTGGATCGTGTCATGTGAAGACAGCATCTGGGACGGCTTTGCGACCACGACGCCATTGGCTGTGACGCAGCCTGCCTCGATGGCCGCGCGGGCGCTGGCCCGGCTGTCAAAATGGCCGAGGGACACAAGGAGTTTATCAGCCCGGTCTTTCATTTCGTGAAACTACCCCTGCAATCGGCGCGTTCTGCCCTATAGTAGACCAAAGATCGACAGGAGACTCATCATGCTGGACCGGCTCGCAATCGGACTATTCGCCCTTTCCCTCACAGCTTGCAGCCAGGAAGCGGCCCAGCCGCAGGAAATGCAGCACGACCCGCTGCCCGCTGCTGAAGACCTGCCCGGACCGGCCGACGGCGTGTATCCGTCCATGATGCGTTCGACGGCCTCAATCGTGGGCATGGACGGCACCGAGATCGGCACGGCGAACCTGCTGGGCGGACCGAATGGCCTGCTCATCCGCATTGAAATTGCGCCGGGCGGACTGGTGCCGGGCTGGCATGGCCTGCACTTGCATGCGGTGGGCGATTGTTCGGATGTCGGCACGTTCAAGGCGTCTGGCGGCCATGTGGGCATGGTCGCGGGCGGTCACGGCCTGCTAAACCCCAAGGGGCCTGAAGGGGGCGACATCCCGAACATCTGGGCAGGCGCTGACGGCGCTGCCGGGTACGAAGCGTACACGACACTGGCCGAGATGGCGGAGCTGGTTGACGAAGACGGATCCGCTATCCTGATTCATGAAAGCGAAGACGACCACATGACCCAGCCGATTGGCGGGGCCGGTGCGCGCGTGGCCTGCGGCGTGATCAAATAGGCCCATCCTCGGTGAGGCGGCGCGGGGCGTCTGCTGTCATCGGGCCGTCCTCTTGCGCTTGCCAGCGGACCGTTACACGGTGTGCCCAGCAAGCAAAAGACTTGGGAGGACACAACGAATGACCCGACTTACCCGACGCGGCGCCCTGCTGGGCGGCACCGCACTAACTGCCTTGGCCGCATGTGGACAGAAGACGGCGGTCCCGGAGGCCGCGCCTGTCGGCGCTGAAACGCCAACACCATCAGCACCTGGCCGCATGGACGGGACCGCCATGGCGGCAGCCATTGCCGCAGGCGAGACGACATCGCAGGAACAGGTCGCAGCCGCCATCGCGCGGGCCGAGTCGGTGAACGGACAGCTCAACGCCATTGCGACCGAGACGTTCGAACAGGCCCGCGCCGAGGCGCTGTTGCCGATGACCGGCGCCTTTGCGGGCGTGCCGACCTTCATCAAGGACCTGCTGGACTGGAAAGGCACGCAAACCCTGTGGGGCAGCCGCGCCTTTCGCGGAAACATCGCGGCCGCTGACTCGCCCTTCGCGGAAAAATGGCGCGCGGCCGGCGTCGTCTCCCTCGGCAAGAGCACATCGCCCGAAATGGGCCTGACCTCATCGACCGAACCGCTGGTCACCGGGGCGACGCGCAATCCATGGGACCTGAGCCGCATTCCGGGCGGATCATCGGGCGGCGCCGCCGCGCTGGTTGCCGCGCGCGTGGTGCCGTTCGCACATGCCAGCGACGGTGGCGGCTCGATCCGTATCCCCGCGAGCACATGTGGCGTGTTCGGCCTGAAGCCGTCACGCGGGCAATTGCCGAGCCGCGAACCCGGCGCGCCGCCGCCTGTCGATATTTCCGTCAATCACGCCGTCACGATCAGTGTGCGGGATTCCATCAACCTGTTCCGTCTGGCGCAGGTCAATGACGGGACATTCGCGCCATTGGGGAACCTGGCGCCCCTGACGCGCCGCCTGCGGATCGGCTATGCTCCGGAATCAGTAAGCGGCTCACCGGTCGCGCCTGAGACACGCGCAGCGCTGGACGAGGTGGCACAGCTCTGCCGTGACCTTGGCCATGACGTCATCGACTTCAAACCACCTCTCGACGGGGTCGAGTTCACCGACAGGTTCCTGCTGTACTGGGCGGCTGGCGCAGCGGCCTTTGCCCAGCAGGCCAGCGCCTATTCGGGCAAGCCGATCGGCCCCGACATTGTTGAGCCGTGGACACTGGGACTGGCCGCACGCGCGCAGGCGCGCCAGGCCGAGATGCCGGAAACCGTGGGCTACCTCCTGGCGTTCGAGCAGCAATACAATGCCTGGTTCGACTCGATGGACCTGATGCTGTCGCCGGTGACCGGCAGCCCAGCCGTTCCCATCGGCGAACAGGCCCCGGACGGCGATTTCGACAAGGTGATGGAAAGCGTGCTGAACTTTGCCGCGTTCACGGCGCCGATGAACGTATCCGGCGCCGCCTCGATGAGCGTTCCGCTGTCATGGTCGCCGTCGGGCCTGCCCATCGGTTCGATGTTCTCTGGCAAGAAGGGCGACGATGCGCTCCTGTTCGAACTGGCGCTGGAACTGGAAGCCGCCCGGCCATGGGCCGACAGGCTGCCGGGCGTTGTTGCCAGCTAGATGAGTACCGAGCCTGCTCCCGCAACCAGCCCGGATACGGATGACGCCCCTGGCATCGAGCCGTTGCTGTTCGGTTTCGGGTTTGCAGCCGATGGCGCGGCAACAGCCCTGACATGGGAAGACGTGCTGTCGGGCGACATCGCGAAATACGCGCGCGTCTGGCTGCATCTCAATCGCCTGTCACGCCAGGCACAGGGATGGCTCTACCGCAAGAGCGGGCTCGACAAGCTGGCGGCGCAATCCCTGTTGCAGGAAGACACGCGGCCACGCTCCACCCGGCACAATCAGGGCTTCCTGATCAACCTGCGCGGGGTGAACCTCAATGCCGGTGAAGCGCTGGAGGACATGCTGGCCCTGCGCATGTGGGCGAGCGATGCGCTGCTGATCACACTGCGCGCGAAGCCGATCCAGGCAACCCGCGATGTCGAGGCCATGGTAAAATCCGGTGAAGCGCCGGGTACGACAGGCGGCCTGGTGGCGGCGCTGGCCAATGCCCTGACCAACCGGATGGAACCTGAGCTCGCGGTGTTTGACGAACAGGCCGACGGGTTCGAGGATGAGATTCTCGACCCGCACGTGCGGGTCGGCCGCGCAGAGCTGGCGGAATTCCGCCGTAAGGTGCTGGCGCTGCGGCGCTATATCGTGCCGCAACGTGAGGCCCTGTCGCAGCTGGTGCGCGAGGGCAGCGCGGCGGGCTTCTTTTCCGAAACGGATGTGCTCCACATGAGGGAGGCGGTTGATCGCGTCACGCGCCTTGCCGAGGACCTTGATGCCATCCGGGAACGGTCGGTCGTCCTGCAGGAACAGATCATGGAAGAGCGCTCCGACATGATGAACCAGCGGCTGTTCGTGCTGTCGATCCTGTCGGCTGTTTTCCTGCCGATCAGCTTCGTGACGGGACTGTTCGGCGTGAATGTTGGCGGCATGCCGGGCGTGGACAGCCCGCTGGCATTTGGCGTGCTCGTCGCCTCGCTGATCGCCGCCACGACCGCCATGCTGGCGATCTTCCGCTGGCGCCGCTGGATATGACCGGGCCAGCTTTCCCTTAGGTTACTTGTTAACCATAACTTTCGGCCTGCCTCGAAAACGACGCAGAACCTTTGTCATAATTCAATGCCCTTGCCGTAGTTAAAGGATGAAGCGGCGCTTACTCTGGCGACGCGACGACCTATATTTGCTAGTGTCAGCTCCCGGAAAGACCCTGCCTGTGAACCGTTCTGTCGCCATTGCCCTCGGGCTACTCATTCTGATTGTTGCCTATTTCGGCATTCGCAGCGTCATGCGCGGCAGTATCAGCTCGCAAACCGAAGCGGTCGTCGTCGACCGGTCGGCACAGATTCCCGACGCCATTGTCGAAACGGTGTCCAGCCAGTTGCACCCGGTGACGATCGAGGCCAAGGGGCGCACCGCACCTGACAAGTCCGTCACGGTCAAGGCCGGCACAACGGGCACGGTGGTTTCCACGCCTGTCCGCGAAGGCAGTTTTGTACGCAAGGGGGCCTTGTTGTGCGGGCTGGATGTGGAAGCGCGCAGCGCCCGGGTGAAGGAAGCCGAGGCACAACGCGATTCCGCCAAAGTCGATTTTGAAGCCGCCCGCGCCCTCGCCGCGAAAGGCCTGACGCCTGCCAACCGCGAAGCAGCGGCGCAGGCCACGCTGGACGCGACCGAAGCAGCGCTGAACGCCGCCAAGGTGGAACTCGCCAAGACCCAGATCCGCGCACCGTTTGACGGCATATTTGAATCGCGGCTCGCCGAGGCCGGTGATTTTCTCGCACCCGGCGCGGCATGCGGCGTGCTGATCGACATGACCCCCGTCATTGTCGCCGCTGAAGTGTCGGAAGACTATGCCAGCCGCCTGAGCGTCGGGATGGAAGCGAAGGCCAAACTGGCCAGCGGTGAAACCTACACGTCCAAGGTACGCTACATCGCGCGCGCAGCCAGCGAGCAGACGCGCACCTTCCTGATCGAGGCCGAACTCGAAACGGGCGAAGCCAGCGTTCCTGCAGGTGTATCGGCATCCCTGATCCTGCCTGTGATGAGCGTTCCGGCCACGCTGATCTCGCCCGCCCTGCTGACGCTGTCGGATGCAGGTGAACTGGGTGTGCGGTATATCGAAGAGGATGACACGGTGCGGTTTGCGCCCATCGAGGTGGTTGACGAGGGCGTTGGCGGCGCGTGGGTGACCGGATTGCCGGACACGGTGCGGGTCATCTCGATGGGGCAGGACTATCTGAGCGAAGGGGTTAAAGTGAATCCCGTTCCAGCCAGCGGAGCCGTGCAATGAACGGATTGATTGACGGCGCCATCGGGCGGGCCCGCATGGTGCTCGCCATTCTCGTGTGTGCCATCATCGCTGGCACCGCGACCTATATCGGATTGCCCAAGGAAGCCGACCCGGACATCCAGATTCCCGTTGTGGGGATCACCGTGCCGCTCACGGGCGTGACGCCGGAAGATGCCGAGCGCCTCCTGGTCAAACCGATCGAACAGGAAATCCAGTCGCTGGAAGGCCTCAAGACATTCCGCGGCTATGGCGCAGAGGGCGCCGGCCAGCTCGTGCTCGAGTTCGAACTGACGACCGATATCGATCAGGCTGTGCTCGACGTGAAAGACAAGGTGGACATGGCCAAGCGCTATTTCCCCGATGATGCGCGCGAACCGATCATTACAGAGGTGAACGCGGCGCAGTTCCCGATCATGGTGGTGAACCTGTATGGCGACGCGCCGGAGCGCGGCCTCAATGCGATTGCCGAAGACCTGCAGGACCGCCTCGAGCGCGACGCGGGCATCCTTGAAGCTCGTATTGTCGGCCGCCGCGAGGACGTGCTCGAGATTGTCGTCGATCCGGTGAAGCTGGAAACCTACAATATTTCCTATCAGGAAATCTTCCAGGTCGTTTCGTCCAACAACCAGCTCGTACCGGCTGGCCAGATCGATACGGGCGAAGGCAGCTTTGCGGTCAAGGTGCCCGGCCTGATCCGGACAGCAAAGGACGCGCTTGACCTGCCCATCCGGCGCACCGAGAACGCGGTAGTGACCCTGTCGGACGTCGCCGAAGTGCGCCGCACCTACAAGGACGCGACCGGTTACGCGACGTTCAACGGGCAACCGGCCCTGCTGATCGAAATCGTGAAACGCTCGGGCGCCAACATTCTCGACACGGCGAACTTCGTCCGGGACACGATCGACGAAACCAGGCCGAACTGGCCAAATACGGTTCGGACGCAGATTACATCCGATGCATCTGAGCTGATCGGGGAACAACTCGGCCAGCTGCAAAGCTCGATCGTCACAGCTGTTTTGCTGGTGATGATCATCTGTGTGGCCGCCCTGGGCCTGCGCTCTGCGCTACTGGTCGGCATTTCCATTCCGTCGTCATTCGTGATGGCCTTCCTGCTGCTAGGCGCGTTCGGCTACACGATCAACATGATGGTCATGTTCGGCATGGTGATTGCCGTGGGTATCCTAGTCGATGGCGCGATCGTGGTGACCGAATATGCTGACCGGAAAATGGCCGAAGGGCTCGACCGGAAGGAAGCCTACAGCCTCGCCGGCAAACGCATGTTCTGGCCTGTCGTTGCCTCCAACGCGACGACGCTGGCCGCCTTCGTGCCCTTCCTGTTCTGGAATTCCATGCCGGGCAAGTTCATGGCTTACCTGCCGATCACGCTGATCTTCGTTCTGACGGCATCGCTGGTAATGGCGCTGATCTTCCTGCCGGTCCTCGGATCGGTGATCGGTGCACGCCCGAGCGGGACCAATGAAGACCTGGCCGCGCTCGCCGCCGATGCCGACCCCGAGCAGGCGAAGGGCTGGCTGGGTGCCTATGTGAAACTCATCAAGGGACTGATCGCACGCCCGCTCCTGGTAACGGCAGGCGCGCTCGGATCGGTCGTGCTCATCTTCGTATGGTTCAGCGCAACGCCTCACAAGTCCGAGCTCTTCCTCGATATTGAACCGGAGCAGGCCTATGTCTTCATTCAGGCACAGGGCAGCCTGTCGGCCGCAGAGCAGGCGACCCTGGTGCGTCGAGCCGAAACCGTAATCAAGGATGTCGAGGGTATCGAAGACATCTCCACACGCGCCGGCAAGGGCGGTGAAGACGGCATCAGTTTCGGCGGCGCATCGCCGCCGGTCGATTCGATTGGCCAGATACTGCTCGATCTCGCCACGGATGACGGCGTGCATGACGGCCGGGAGACACTGGCTGAAGTCCGTGCACTGCTTGATGCTGTTCCGGGCCTCCGGTACCAGATCCAGGCCCGCGAAAATGGCCCGCCGTCCGGCAAGGACATCCAGATTGCGCTTCTATCCGAAGACAGCCAGGCCCTGAATGCGGCCGCATCCCTGCTGCGCACCAAGCTCGAAAGCATGAACGAACTGCACGAGATCGACGACACGCGCCCCCTGCCCGGCATCGAATACCAGCTGGAAGTGGATCGCGCGGAAGCCGGCAAGTTTGGCGTCGACATTTCGCAGGTCGGCGCGGCGGTCCAGCTGGTGACCAATGGTATCCTGGTCGGGCGCTACCGGCCGGATGATGCACCGGATGAAGTCGACATTCGCGTACGCTTTCCCCAGACGGACCGGAGCGCATCCGCGATCGACAATTTGCGGATTGCGACGCCTGCCGGGAATGTTCCCTTGTCACTGTTTGTCGAACGGGTGCCCGCGCCACGCGTCAGCCAGATCGAGCGGCGGGACGGCAAGCGCGTCATCGACGTGCGCGCCAACGCGATCGAGCAGGGCGCCGGCGCCGCCTTGGTGGCGGACCTGAAAGAATGGATCGCAACGCAGAACATCCCCAGCAGCGTCGAAGTCAGGTTTGAAGGCGCGGACGAGGATTCAGCCGAAGCGGGCGCCTTCTTCGCCGGCGCTGCGCTGGCGGCCCTGTTCATGATGGCCGTGATCCTGCTCTGGGAGTTCAACAATTTCTGGCAGGTGATCCTGACCCTGACGGCTGTGATCATTTCGACAGCCGGCGTGCTGGTCGGCATCCAGCTGTTGCTGCCCTACGTTTCCGTGCTGATGATCGGAACGGGCATCGTGGCACTGGCCGGGATCGTGGTGAACAACAATATCGTCCTGATCGATACCTATAACCGGCTGCGCAGCGATGGACGAACGCCCGAATATGCGGCGATTGCCACGGCGGCCCAGCGTATCCGTCCAATCCTGCTGACAACCGGCACGACAATCTGCGGCCTGTTGCCGATGGTCTACCAGATGAATGTGAGCTTTGCCGATGGCGCCATCAATTTCGGCAGCGCCTCATCGGAATGGTGGGTGCAGCTGGCCACGGCCGTCGTGTTCGGCCTCGCCTTCTCGACCATCATGATCCTGCTAGTCACCCCTGTATGGCTTCTGGTACCGCACCGGGTTGGCCGGTGGACGCGGCGGATGAGCGACCGTGTGCGCGGCCGGAAACCTGCCGATACCGTGCATGTGCTGGCTGACGATGACAGCAAGGAACGTGACCGGATGCTCCCGGCTGCCGAATAGGCGCCCGTCTTCAGCGCGCCAAGGCCCGTACAGCCGCACCGGGTTGTCGATCAGCAATTCTCGGAATGGGCGCGATCTTCGTGTCTTGCGTCCGGCAACCCGGCATTAAACCTCCGCCAGGACTTCAAGGCCTGGTGGGATACCTGCTGTAGCCAGGTCACGCTACAGACCGGCCAACCATGTTTCCCTTCAGGCATTGATCATAGAAAAGGAATCAAAATCTGAGTTGTGCAGATAGCTCCTAATGTGACAGCAGTAGCGGCAGCCTCACATCGCGAAGCATACTGCGGGTTACACCGCCAAACAGCGATTGCTGAAGGCGAGAATGGCGGTAGCCGCCAAGAACCATCAAGTCCGCATTCGTATCGGTCGCCACCTGCATCAAAACTTCATGAGTTGATCGGCCAAGGCTGCCTTCATTTCTAAGCTCGACCTTCAGCCCATGCCTGGCGAGGTGAGCAGCGATGTCCAGCCCGGGCGCGTCGCCATGATCAAGGCTGCCAGACCGGGCATCCACCGTCACGATGCTAACCTCTGCATCTTCCGAGGTAAGCAGCAGAGCGTCATGCATGGCACGGGCAGCTTCTGCGCTGGCATCCCAACCAATAACGATCTTTCTGCCGATTGGGCCTGGATTCCAGTCGACTGGGGCTACGAGCACGGGTCGGCCGGAGCCGAGGAGTGCCGCTTCAATCAATTGGATATACGGGTGACTCTCTTCTTTGCTAGGCGCGCGGATGACGGCAATATCAGCGTATCGCGCAATGGTGGCCACACGCGATTCCAGGTTGGGGCTGTAGGTCTTGTCGGGGCGCAGTTCGATGAGAGGAAAGCGTTTATCCAGTACTTCCTTCAACTCGGCAAAAAATCGATTGATAAGGGCATTCTCATGATTGAGCAGGCCAACAGGTGCCGCACCCATCCCGAACTCGGTGTACAGCACCGGAGACTGCAAGATGCCAATGGCCGAGCATGCGATGTGGGCATCGCAATCCATTGCGATTTGATGGCCGAGGTCGATTGCACTGGCATCCACGCTAGCGCTCACGACACAGACGATAATATCTTTCAATTGCATGATGTTTCCTTCCAAGTCTGACCAATTTGACCCGCTTAACCTGCAGCAATGGCAAGCTAACCCGCCAACTTGTCGTGAGCTCAAACCTGTCGCGTAACTGGCTCGATGTCAGCAGCTTCAAGACTTCAATTGTATCGCTTAGCCATGAAGGTTAATCGAACTCAGCTCGAAAAAGTATACGTAGATTCCGAAATTGCTGGCCCGGTCAGGCGATGCCATGTCTGCCATGGGCATTTTTATGATAAGTGGAGGCGGAGCGGATGTGATCAGTGGAGGGATTCCAGCGAAACCAGATCGTGTCACTGTCACGTTTTCCCAACCCAAACCTGATGCGGAGACCTCGCTTGACCAGTAAATCATTGGAGAAGACACAGGATCCGATTTCATTTTATTCCGCTTCCGTCTCAGAGACGCTTGCCCTCCTGGACGTCGATGCCGCCTTGGGGCTGAGCGAGGCCGAAGCGGCCGCTCGCATCGAAAAGTTCGGCCCGAACCGGCTACCCCCAACCAACGGGCGTCATCCCGCGCTCCGCTTCCTCGCCCATTTCCACAATGTTCTGATTTATGTACTCATCGGTGCCAGCGTTGTGACGGCTTTCCTGCAACATTGGATCGACACCTTCGTTATTCTTGCTGTCGTAATCGTAAACGCACTGATCGGTTTCATTCAGGAGGGGCGCGCCGAACAGGCGATGGAAGCGATCCGCGACATGCTTTCCCCACACGCGTCCGTGCTGCGGCGCGGGCAGAGGTTGACCGTTGAGGGGGAAGCGCTGGTTCCGGGAGACATCGTAATTCTGGAAGCCGGCGACAAGGTGCCAGCCGACCTGCGTCTCATCCAGGCGAGTAATCTCAATGTCCAAGAGGCCATCCTCACCGGCGAATCCTTACCGGTGGCCAAACAGACCGACTCCGTGGCTGGCGATGTGCCTCTAGGCGACCGCAAGTCCATGTTGTTTAGTGGCACGCTGGTGGCTTCCGGCACGGCACGCGGCGTCGTGACTGCGACCGGCACGAAGACAGAAATCGGCCGAATCAGCGGGCTGCTTGGTGAAGTGCAGACCCTCACCACGCCGCTGGTGATCCAGATGTCAGGCTTTGCACGGTGGCTGGCGATCATGATCGTGCTGATTTCCGCACTTCTGCTCATCTTCGGCTATTTCGTCGATCATTTCCAGTTTATCGACATGTTCATGGCGGTGGTCAGTCTCGCCGTGGCCGCCATACCGGAGAACTTACCGGCCGTCCTGACGATCACGCTTGCGGTAGGCGTCCAGGCAATGGCCCGGCGCAATGCTATCGTCCGGCGCCTGCCGGCGATAGAGACGATTGGCTCGGTCTCGGTCATCTGCAGTGACAAAACGGGTACGTTGACTCGCAATGAGATGGTCGTCAGCGCTGTTGTCACCGCTGCTGGTGTGTCGGAGATTGGCGGAGAAGGTTACGAGCCGCGTGGCGAGGTGAAAGGTGTTGATCCCTCTGCGCTGGGACCGCTCGCACGAGCTGCCGCGCTGTGCAACGATGCCAGACTTGTCAATTTTGAGGGCGACTGGCAGGTCGAAGGCGACCCAATGGAGGGCGCGCTGATCGCACTCGCCGGAAAACTCGGTACGGACCGTGCGAAGGCAGAGGAGTCGTTTCCGCGCATCGCCGAAATTCCCTTCGATTCCGCCACGCGATACATGGCGACGCTTCATCGGGTGGAGGGCGGAGGGGCCCTGGTCTGTGCCAAGGGGGCGCCTGAGCGGTTGGTCGAGATGACGGCCTACCAGCGCGCCGCCGACGGGACTGCGGTACCGGTCGATGCTGGATACTGGCAGCGGATGGGCAACGAAGTCGCCTCTCAGGGGATGCGGGTTCTGGCGCTGGCCGAGCGTCGTCTGGATACTGTGCCAGATTCGTTTGACGCGCCGGTGGTGGAGGAGGGGCTCGTGTTCCTTGGTATCCTCGGCCTTATTGACCCACCGCGCTCCGAGGCAGTCGACGCAGTCGCGGCCTGCCACATGGCAGGGATCGCAGTGAAGATGATTACCGGCGATCATGTCGGCACGGCCGCCGCCATCGGTCGGCAGATAGGTCTCTTGAATCCCGGTGAGGTGCTATCGGGCGCCGATCTCGACATGCTTGACGAGGCCCAGTTGCAGGCGCGCATTGAGCGTACGAACATCTTTGCCCGAACCAGCCCGGAGCATAAGCTGCGCCTCGTCATAGCGCTGCAGACGCGTGGTCTCAGTGTCGCGATGACGGGTGACGGAGTGAATGATGCCCCGGCGCTGAAGCGAGCCGATGCCGGTATCGCCATGGGCCGCAAGGGGTCAGAAGCTGCAAAGGAAGCGGCAGACCTCGTGCTCGCAGATGACAATTTCGCCTCAATTGTAGCAGGTGTGCAGGAGGGGCGGACAGTTTATGACAATATCAAGAAGGTGATCAGTTGGACACTGCCGACGAATGCCGGTGAGGCGGCGACGATAATGGTGGCCCTGGTCTTTGGCTTTGCGCTGCCGATGACGCCGGTGCAGATCCTCTGGATCAACCTGATCACTGCTACGACGCTGGGGTTGGCACTCGCTTTTGAGCCGACCGAACAGACCACGATGAGCCGTCCACCGAGACCGCGTAACGAACCCCTGCTGAGCGGTGCGCTTGTCTGGCATATCGCGCTCGTGTCCGTGCTGTTCCTGGCCGGTGTCTATGGCATGTTTTTGTACGCCATCGACCGGGGATACTCCACCGACCTGGCGCGCACGATCGCGCTGAACACGCTCGTTGTTCTGGAGATATTTCATTTATTCTTTATACGAAATATCTATGGAACATCCCTGACATGGAGTGCGATGAAGGGGACAAAATTCGTCTGGTTCGCCGTGTTGACCGTCGCCGCCGGGCAGTTCGCCATCACCTACATTCCGGCATTACAGAGAGTATTCGGCACTGCGCCGGTTTCATTCTTCGACGGCATCCTTATCATTGCAGTTGGCGCAGCGTTCTTTGCCATTGTTGAAACAGAAAAGCAGATCCGGATCCGTGCGGGACATGTTCGTGCCGGCAGTGGGCCTCAGCCTTCCAGTACGTAGGTTCCCGGTGCTGACTCCAGGATTTCAGATGGCTCGGGTGGGTGGATAGACGTGCCGGATCCGGCTCTCGCCTTCAGCCAGACGAGCCACTCGGGCCACCAGGATCCTTCTTTTCGGACAGCCTGTGAGAGCCACGCATCGGGTTCAATGTAATCCATTTCTCCGATGGGCGCGCCAGTGTAAAAGTAGGCGCCAGCCTTGCCAGGGGGACTGACAACACTCGTATTGTGACCTCCGCCAGTGAGTACGAAGGTGGTCTCAACATTGCCATGCAGGCCGATCCTGTAAACAGAACGCCAAGGGGCGATATGGTCACGCTCCGCTCCGAGAGCGAAGACCGGGACACGGATGTCCTTGACGGCAACAAATTCGCCATCAACAGGCAGTTCACCATGCGTGAAACTGTTTTCCATGAAGAGCTGGCGCAGGTATTCGCTTTGCATGCGCGCCGGCATCCGGGTCGTGTCTGCGAGCCAGGCGTCCAATGGACCGCGCTCAGACTCCCGTCCGAGCATGTACCGGTCGACAATACGTGAATAAACCAGTTCGTGCGCGCGTAGAATCGAGAAGGCTCCTGCCATGTTGCGCGCGTCCAACGTGCCTTCGATATGCATCATATCTTCTAGCAGAGCGACTTGGCTTTCATCGATGAAGAGGAGAAGCTCCCCAGCTTCCCGGAAATCTGTCTGCGCGGCGAGAAGGGTCAGTGAGGCAAACCGGCTATCACGCCTGCGCCCCATGGCAGCAGCCGTGATTGAAAGGATCGTGCCGCCGAGACAGTAGCCAACTCCGTGCACAGGCGCACCGCCGCTGGCTTTGTGCACTACGTCCAATGCCTTCATCACACCGTAGCGGCGATAGTCATCGAACCCCGTGTCACGTTGTTCAGCTCCCGGATTCTTCCAGGAAATCATGTAGACTGTAAAACCTTGAGAGACCAGCCAGCGGACAAAGGAGTCCTCGGGCGTGATATCCAGTATATAGTATTTCATGATCCACGCAGGAACGATGAGCACAGGCTCGGGATGGACCATTTCGGTCAGAGGTGCGTATTGGATGAGTTCGAACAGGTCGTTGCGATAGACGACATGGCCTTCGGAAATCGCCATGGTTTCGCCTACGCGCCAGAGCGGCCTGTCTTCCGGTCGAACATGACCGCCCTGCGCGGCGATGTCTTTCCAGAGATTGGCCATGCCCTTGATGAAGTTCTGTCCACCACTGGCCAGAGTTTCATCAAGTACGTCAGGGTTGGTCCAAGGGTAATTAACGGGTGCAACCGCATTCAGGATTGACGATCCCATGAATGAGACGCGGCGGGCATGATGTTCAGCAACACCACGCAGGCAGGATGTGGCTGCTTGCCACTGAGCCTCGGCGGCAAGATGTGACTGGGCCAAAACGTGATACGGCGAGCGGCTCCAGGCGGGACTGCGGAATCGCCGGTCGCCGGGCTCGGGCTTGAAGGCCCAGTCCTTTTGCTCGTTGGCTTGGGCGCCTGCAGACAGTGTCTGCATGGCTCCATACCAGCGCCACCAGAGCTCAATCTGACGCGCAGGCGAGACAGAGAGGTGAAACAGCCAGTCTTCCCACGCCTGAAGCGCCGCCCAAGGCGACTGGCCACCGGTCAGGTGTGCGAAACGACCACGCAGGCGCCGGTCCAGATCTCGAAGCAATTCTTCTGTCGCGTCATTCTGCGCACACGGATCGGACTCTTTATCCGCCTCTGCTGTCCGGACGGTTCCCCGGGAGCGCACCTTGAGCGGCGTGGCTCGTACCCGATTATTTCTGGGAGCGTTCAAAGATGCGCGCCGTCTCGTCGGCATAATCTGTGACCGTGTCAATAGCAGCCTTGCGCCAGACCCCCAGAAATTCCCCGGGAGCGCGGCAGGTCGTAAAAGCGGCCAGTGTACCGGCACTCTTTCTGGCACGCTCGGCGGTGAACCGGGCGACTTCCATCTGGAACTCACTCATCCGGCGAATGCTCTCAATGGCGGTCGGGACGCTCATACCGGTGACAGCCATGGGCCAGACCGATTCAAGAGACTCAAGCGCCGAAGCTGCGTTGTAAGAAGATTGGGCAGATTCTGCTTTGGCTTTGGTATGGGTCATAGTGGAGCGCTCCTCTGGTCTTTGAAACTTTGGTTTGACAGCCACGGCCACAGGCTACTCAGGAGGCATGCCAGCGCCCATCCGTACTTGCCCTTATTTGGCCTCAGATTGGCGAATTCTTTCGCGATACTCCGGAAACGGTCACCATCTGCAGTGACGAGAGCAAGGGCGCTCCACCTGTAGCCAGATGTTGGGCAGATCCCGTAACCGTATCCGATCCGGCGGGCATCAGCCAGTCGATACCCTGTCGGTATCTCCCAATATGGAAAGGCAGTCTCTGGCGATTTCCGATTCTTCATCGGCCGGCACGACAATAACACCGACTGCGCAACCGGGCACTGACAAGCAGGCATCGCCGGCTGCGTTCGCTGCGCTGTCAATATCCACGCCGGCCCAGCCTAGGCCCTCGGCGATACCGGCACGTACCCGGCTGGAGTTTTCTCCTATTCCAGCCGTGAATACGATAGCGTCGAGCCCGCCCAGTGCCGCAATCAACGACCCGCATTCGCGAACGATGCGGTAGATGAAGAGGCCGACAGCCTCTTCTGCTTCCGGCGTCTCACTCGCCTCGACCGTGCGCAAATCGCCTGAGAGGCCAGAGACGCCGAATAGTCCTGACTGTTTGCGCAGCATGAAGGAGACATCCCCTGGACTCATCTGCCGTTCACTCAATAGGTAGAGAATGGCGCCAGGGTCAATGTCGCCGGATCGTGTGCTCATCGGCACGCCTGAGATCGCAGAGAAACCCATGGAACTCGCGACGCTGCCACCTTCCAGGATGGCGCAGATACTGGCGCCGCTGCCGAGATGCAGGGCCAGGGTACGCCGGTAGGGGCGATCGGGAAACAGGTCCGGCAGGCGCTGCGCAATGTTGGCGTAAGATAGGCCGTGATAACCGTAGCGGATCAAGCCGCTATCGCTCAGGACACGCGGGATGGCATAGAGTTGTGCGAGCCGCGGCTGACTGCGGTGAAACGCTGTGTCGAAGGAAAGCGTCTGCAAAAGCTCGGGCCGACTACGGGCGACAGCGCGGACAGCGCTGAGATTGTAAGGTTGATGGTCTGGTGCCAGTGGGCATAGCGAGTCAAGATAGGCCATAAGCTCCGGCGTGGCACGACGGCCGTCAAAGATGTTTGGCCCGCCTTGAACGATCCTGTGTCCGAGGGCGTCAACTGGCGCACCAATTGCCATTTCGATCGCGCTGACAAGACGCGGTGCCAGTATGCTCAGATCGAGATCCGACAGGTTGGCGACGGCTCTGAACCGCCCAGACATATCCTGATCGACCGATTTCACCGCAAGTTCTGGTGTGTCAGGCAGTCCTGAGATGCTGGCGCGCAGAAGCGCTGATCCGAGCGTGCCGTCCGCTTCGGCTTTGTAAACGGCAATCTTGACACTGGAGGAGCCGGAATTGAGCGTGGCAATCAGAGCACGGCTCATTTCACCGCCTCAATCCAGTGCAGGTAGGCGGCAGCCAGAGCGCAGGATGCAACCCGTTCTCGCACGCCGTCTGAGCGGCTCGTGAGGATGATTGGAACTTTTGCGCCGAGCACAAGTCCCGCTGCAGCTGCACCGGCAAGGTAGTCGAGCTGTTTCGCGAGCATATTGCCGGCTTCAATACCGGGCACGATCAGGATATCAGCTTTGCCGGCGACGAGTGAAATCAGGCCTTTTGTTTCCACTGAAGCCATCGAGATTGCCAGATCGAAGGCAAGCGGACCATCGATTGGTCCACCACTAATCTGCCCGCGATCTGCCATTTTGCACAAGGCGGCCGCGTCTATCGTCGAAGGGATATGTGGATCGACAAGTTCGGTGGCGGAAAGAATGGCCGTACGAGGTTTGTCAATGCCGATGGCTCGAGCAAGATCGATTGCATTCTGCACAATCCAGCGCTTCGTCATGAGGTCCGGAGCAATGTTCAGGCCGCCATCCGATATCAACAGCCATGTCGGCCAGGCGGGTGCTTCCATGACAAAGATATGGCTCATCCGGCGTTCGGTGCGCAGGCCACCGCTGGTTGCCACGCACGCGCCCATGAGTTCACTGGTCGCAAGTGCGCCTTTCATCAGGGCCGAGACGTTTCCACTTGCGGCGAGCTTCACGGCTTCGGAAGCTGCCGCGTGACTATGCGGTGTGTCAACGATTTCGATCCCGGACAAGTCGATGCCGGCTGCCTTTGCTGCCTCTGCGATGCGTGCGGCGGGTCCAATGAGAACAGGCACGATCAAACCTGCCTCGTATCCGGCCATTGCGCCCGAGAGGGAAAGCACGTCGACAGGATGGACGACTGCAGTCCGGATCCCCGCGCGTCCTACCCTGTCAGTAAGCGCCGCAAAGGCGTTGTCGGGATCGGCTGCATGTCCTGCCATTTCTTTCACCCCTTAGTCCCCTTAGAACTTCTACGATATCCCGAAGCCTCCAAAAGGAAACGTCTCGGCAATCACTACTGAGAACGCCGCAATTGACGGCCAAGGGTGACGGCCACAATCAGGCAACCGCCTGAAGAGTGCAACCGCAGAACTTTGCAGGCATGCACAATTCAGCGCAAACTTTACGTTCTGAAGCACACTCTTCCCCGGTTCTCTCCGGTTGGGTCACGCGATGCCCGTTCTTGTATCCCGTAAGTCTCGCCGCGCGCGCGAAGGCCTGTCGCCTGCGGCCGGGCGATATCCGCGACAGACACACCCGCCCTGTTCTCCCCATTGTCCCGAAGATCTTCGCTTCCGAATAGCGTGATCGCTTCATAATCCAGGCCTTTCTCCTGAAGGCAGGACCCAGTCATCAGCCGAAGACGCTGGCCGGCACGCAATGCGCCTGTGCTAATCGAAGGTAGCCGCGACCTGTCCGCAGCCCGCGCCTAGCGGGCGATTATTGAGGCAAGGACAGGTTTGGCCAGCTCAGCATGTATCCGACATACAGTAATTACCCTGCATCACCGGTGTCAGCACATCCTTGCCGCCGCGACTGCCCTGACGATAGACGGTGCAACCCTTGAGGCCCAGTCCATAGGCGTTCCGATAGACGTTTTCGAACACATCGAACGGGATGCCTGCGTCGGCATTGATGGTTTTCGAGATGGCATTGTCGACAAAGCCTTGCGCGGTGGCCTGCATGGCAAGGTGAGCATCGGTCGACAACTCGCCTGCCCTGATGAATCCCGGCGGGTGCGGCGCTTCATGGCCGGCCTCCTGCCAAAGGCTTTGGGCATAGTCCTCCACTTCCACCGTGTCGTATTCTCCGCTGGCGTTCCGCATCCTCCGGCGCACAGTCGCCGCGTAGACCGGCTCGATCCCGGCCGAGACATTACCGGCAAGCAGGCTGATCGACGCGGTCGGCGCGATCGCCAGAAGGTGGCTGTTGCGGATGCCTTGCGCCCGGATGGCCTCCCGCAGAACTTCCGGCAGGCGCCGGACAAAGGGCCGGGCCAAGAAAGCCTCCCGTTCCAGCGCCGGAAAGCTTCCCTTCTCCCCGGCCAGCCCGATGGATGCCTCATAGGCCGCATTGCGCATTGTGCCGAGCACACGCCCAGCAAACTCCCGCCCGTCATTGCTATCATAATCGAGCCCCTGCATGATCAGCGCATCGGCAAGGCCGGTGATGCCGAGCCCTATGCGCCGTCCGGTGTGCGCCTGTTCGGCCTGCGCCTTTAGCGGGTAGTGGGAAGCCTCGATCACATTGTCGAGGAAGCGTACCGCAATCCGCGCAGTGTCCTTCACGTCATCGAAATCGAACGAGACATCCGGCGTGAAAGGCCGCTGCACGAACCGGGTGAGATTGATCGAGCCGAGATCGCACGCGCCATAGGGCGGCAACGGCACTTCGCCACAAGGATTACAGGCATGGATCGTCTCGGCATAGCCGAGATTATTCTCCCGGTTGATCCGGTCGATGAACAGGACACCCGGTTCACCGGACTCGTAGGCGCTGTACAGGATTTTCTTCCATAGTTCCCTGGCCTTCAGGGTGCGGATCGTATGGCCGCCGAAGACCAGCGGCCAGTCGGCCCCGGCGTCCACCGCGCAGACGAATTCATCCGTCACGAGGACTGACAGGTTGAAGCGGGAGAGGCCAGCCCCCTTCGCCTTGGCGTCGATGAAGGTCTCGATGTCCGGATGGTCGCAGCGCAACACTGCCATCATGGCGCCGCGACGCGCCCGATCGGCCGTTATGGTCTCGCACATGGAATCCCAAAGCTGCATGAACGAGACAGGCCCGGTCGCGATATTGCCGGTGCGCACCGCCGCCGCGCCGGATGGGCGGATCGTCGAGAAGTCGATTCCGATGCCGCCGCCCTGCTGCAGCGTGATCGCGCTTTCGCGTAAGGCATGGAACAGGCCGTCAATGGAATCGTCCAGCGCTCCCATGACAAAGCAATTCATCAGGGTCGCATTCCGCGCCGTGCCCGCATTGGCTAGAATGCGCCCGCCTGGCAGGAACCGGTCATCGGCCAGCAGGCCTGCGAAAACCTTCGCCCATCGGTCGTGATCGCGCGGCTCGACCGCCGCGACGGCTCTCGCCACCCGGATCCGGCTATCGTCAATACCGGCTTCATGCCCGAATCGGTATTTCCGCATCCAGATGTCTTCGGAAATGGGGGCGGGGAAAGCCCTCATGATCTGGTGACCAGCTGCAGTTGTTGTGCATTCGTCTCTAGCATGATGCCGCGCCATATCCACCCTGGATCGTGACTCTACGTAATGCTTCGAGCCACGCATCTGTTATACTGTGTATCAAGATTAGGAGTGTCCTCCGATGACAGTGACACAAGACATTCAGATTGGCCCCAACCATCTGGGAGGTATTCTGACCGTTCCGGACAAGGCGCGCGGCCTGATCATCTTTGCCCATGGCAGCGGATCGAGCCGGCATTCCCCGCGCAATGCCCATGCGGCTCGAAGTTTCGAACAACTCGGCTTTGCAACCATGCTGTTCGACCTGCTGACAGAACAGGAAGCCGGCGACCGGCGCAATGTGTTCGACATTCCGCTGCTCGCAAGCCGGGTGGTGATGGCTATCGAATGGGCCCGAAAACAGGCAGTCTTGAAAGACCTCGCGATTGGCCTGTTTGGCGCGAGTACGGGCGGCGGTGCAGCGCTTGCGGCCGCAGCATCCACGCCGCATGTCCGTGCAGTGGTTTCCCGAGGTGGACGCCCGGACCTTGCTGGAAAAGCCCTTCCGCATGTCCGCGCGCCAACACTTCTGGTCGTTGGCGGCAATGACCGTCAAGTGCTCACGCTTAACGAAGATGCAGCGGCGCAAATGGTATGCGAGCGGCACATCACGGTAGTACCGAATGCCGGACACTTGTTTGAAGAGCCGGGAACACTGGACAGGGTTCTTGCCGTTTCGGGCAGCTGGTTTTTGAAGCACCTGACGGTCAATGAAAGGATTTCCCTGCCGCTGGCAGATCGCGAAGAGGCAGGAGATCACCTGGCCCGGATCCTGTCAGCGCGGACGTTCCAGAACCCGGTGGTCTATGCCCTCCCGCGCGGGGGCGTGCCGGTCGCAAGGCGGATTGCCGATGCCCTGAATGCCCCGCTGGACATCCTCATGGTCCGCAAGATCGGTGTGCCGTTCCAACCGGAACTTGCCGCAGCCTCGGTCGTCGATGGCGAGCATGCCGACATTGTCACCAATGACGCGGTGATGCAGGCCGTCGGGCTCGACATGAAACGAATCAGAGAGCTCGCAGAGCCGGAACTGAGGGAAATCGAAAGGCGGCGCAGCACCTACCTGCCGGGCCGGGCACCTATCCGCGCCGAGCGGCGTACTGCCATTCTGGTTGATGACGGCATCGCCACGGGTGCGAGCATGAAGGCTGCAATCCTCGCTGTGCGCCGGCGCAAGCCTGCGAAGATCATCGTGGCTGTCCCCGTCGCGCCACCCGATACGCTTCATGAAGTGGGTGAAATGGTGGATGAGGTTATCGCCCTGGCGGCACCGGAACGGTTCGGATCGGTCGGCAATTTCTATCGTGATTTCCATCAACTGACAGATCAGGAAGTCATTGACCTGCTCACCTGTGCTGGCCGCGAGGAAGTATGATGGCCGTCCTTCGGAAACTCTCGGACGCCGACCTTTCCGGCTACATTCGGGCGCAGTCCATGCCCGTGAACGCTGACGGCCCGTATGACGAGCTGGCCAGGGCCACAGACGCGTTCGCCGATGCACGTGTTATTCTCCTCGGTGAATGCTCACACGGTACCTCCGAATTCTATCAGGCCCGCGCCGCCATCACCCAGCGCCTTGTCGCTCATCACGGATTCCGCATCGTGGCGATTGAGGGCGACTGGCCGGATGCAGCCGAACTCGATCGCTATGTCCGCTCCCGCGAGCCCTGGGGCGAGCGCGATGCATTCGTGAACTTCCCACGCTGGATGTGGCGCAACCGGGAATTTGCTGACTGCCTTGCCGTCCTTCGCAGCTGGAATGCAACGCAGCCAAAGCATGACCAGGTCGCCATACGAGGTCTCGATGTCTACAGCCTCGACAAGTCCATCGCCGCCGTCCTCGACTATCTCGACCGTGTCGATCCGGAAGCAGCCGCCACCGCGCGGGAACGCTACGCCTGCCTTTCTCCTTTTGTCGGACGCCCGCAGATTTATGGTGCTGAAGCGGTACGCACCGGACAGACCTGCGAGACCGAAGTCGTCCACCAGTTGATGGACCTCCTGAATGAGCGGCTGGAATACGCCATGAAAGATGGTGACGAATTCTTCGATGCCGAACAGAATGCCCGTGTCGTCTGCGTCGCTGAGCAGTATTATCGCTCCATGTACCACGGCTCAGCGAGCAGCTGGAACCTGCGCGACTCGCATATGTTTTCCACGCTGCGACGCCTTTTGGACCAAGGCGGGCCTTCCGCCAAAATCATCGTCTGGGCGCACAATTCCCATATCGGCAATGCCGGCGCCACCGGCATGAGCGAACGCGGTGAATTCAATATTGGCCAACTCTGCCGGGAGCATTTCGGGAAGGAGCTCGTCGCCATCGGCTTTTCCACAAGCACCGGCACGGTCATGGCCGCGGATGACTGGGGCGGGCTCGCCAAGGTGAAGCGCGTTATTCCTGCCCGGCCGGATTCCTGGGAACGCGTGTTTGAAGACACCGGCCTCCCGGCCAGCCTGACAAGATGGCGTGACAATGACGACCTGAGGGAGGCGCTCGATCATGTCCGGCTGGAACGAGCAATTGGCGTCATTTATCGGCCCGAAACGGAGCGCTGGAGCCATTATTTCGAGGCGAACCTAGCGCGCCAGTTCGATGCGCTGGTCTGGATACGCCAGACATCTGCCGTCACGCCCCTGCCAGGCGCCCGACCGGAAGGAGCACCGGACACTTATCCTTTCGGGCTGTAAGCTCCGCGCCTTCAGCCCTCTCCCGGTGACGGGTAACCGAGGGCGTCCAGTGCTGTCACGATATAGTCGCTGCCCATATCGAGTTCTTCAAGATAGTCGGCCACATTGAACGGCTCCGCCTCCCGTGCAGCCCTGCGGGCAGAGGCCCAGTCGCTGGCGTCAAAGTCACCGCGCCCGACCCAGATAAGCGCCAGAAGGTCGTGCTTCGCATCCACGTTGAGGCCCCGGATCAGGCCTTCCAGCTCATCGTCCAGCATATCCTCGTGCGGATTTTCCGCTTCGTCGGCAATCGCCTCGACGTCCGGAATCGGATCATCGCCGGGGTCGTCGTCGATGACGTCGTCATCCTCGATCGGCATGAGGCCTTCGCCCTGGTAAGACTGGGCGAGTTCGGCGATCCGGTAGGCAACTTCCGGATCGATGGTCAGATCAAACGGGCGGTCGCTGGTTACATTCTCTTTCATGGCCGTCTCTCCGGATCAATGCGACAGCAGCAGCGGGACTCTCGTCTCGTGCAGCAGCGTGCGGGTCACGCCCGGCAGGAAGGCCTGCTGCAGGCGGGAATTACGATAGCCGCCCATGACGATCAGGTCGGCATCGAACGAGGCCGACACGTCGAGCAGGGCCTTGGCCACCGGGCGGCCGATACTGTCTTCGTTGCGCACTTCGACATTGCAGCCGTGGCGCGCAAGGTGGGCGCCGCGCGCAGTAGCAAGGGCACGCGCCAGCCTGAACGCTGCCTTGTCGCCATCTGGCGAGGCCATGCACACACTGATGTCTTTAATCTCCAAGGGAACTATCCGCTGTTGCGAGCCAATTCACATTTTCCATCATATCATAAAAAAATGGATGCCGCTCAATAAGGAGGGCTACGTAGCAAAAAATGCTGTGAGTGCGAGCACCCGCAGGATTGCCGAACGTGCAGACGTCAATCACCGCCTTGTCGGACACCACTTCGGCAGCAAGGAACTTCTCTGGCAGGCAACGGCCAAGGACGTGTTTGGACACTATGTCCACCAGCAACGCGAACGATACCAGGGGCCAGACGGCTTCGACCAGCTGAAGGCGAGGCGGGCAAAGCTGAAGGCTTCGCCGATGACGCTCCTGTTCAACAGCCGCAGCAAGCCCTGGACGCCGGACGGGGTGTCGACCAGCTTCTACCGGATCCGCGACAGGGTGTTTGCCGGCACCGCCGACGCGCCCTCGATCCACGACCTGCGCAAGACCGCGGCGACGCATATGGTGATCCTCCAGAAATCGCATCCGGAGCTCATCACCGACCAGGTGCTCACCGACATGTTCGGCTGGACGCCAGGCACGCTCGCCAAGATGAAACGAATCTACGTCAGCGACGCGGCGGTGATCACCGCCATGACCCGGAGAAAGTGAGGCCGGACCGGGAACGTGAACTGTTAAGTGCCCAAATGGAGGACTCGAAAATGGGGCTTAATCTGCAGTGTTTAGTGGTGGGCGGTAACGGGCTCGAACCGCTGACCCTCTCGGTGTAAACGACACATTTTTCATTTAGTTACAACGTGTTACGAGTAAACCGCATTCCAAAATACTCAATACTTTCAACGGAGAGAACCGTCTAATGTAAACCGTTTTCGTCGCTCTGATCAGACGATTTCGAATCGCTCCAACCTACCGCCTTTGATCGTGGCCTGCCACCGTTTGAAGAGAGTTTGACGACATCATGCGCCCCATCCAGACCAGGGGTCTCATGGTCGCGACACGGGCCGGTTCGCTCCTGACCCTGATCATCCAGTTCGAACGGGTCGTAGCGGCTGAACCCCTGAATGGGTGGACAATGGGCCTCTTCTATATCGTGCCTTTCTGCGTGTCGATGCCAGCAAGGCCGCGCGCATCCATACAGGTTAAGCGCTTCAGGACGCGCCCTCTTGCTGATAGAATGCGCCGGACCTGGTGCGCGAATCCAGTCCCTGACCCGCCGCCCCGGCTACCTACACTTCAATGAACCGCACGATCCCGCGCTCATGCAGGAGGTTGCCGAGGTTTCGAAACGAGAGTGGAAATCTGACAGATACCAGGACGCCAAGCTGAATGATGTCGAGCGAATTTATGACGTAGCCGGACTGATTTTTTCGGCCTGAAACAGGGCTA
>NZ_LADU01000032.1 GCF_000961795.1 Hyphomonas sp. BRH_c22 | reverse complement strand
CGGCAGGTGCGGCGGCACCGGCGGCGCCGGCGCTGATACGGGCGATCACGGCGCCCGGCGTGACGCTGGCGCCTTCCGCCACGACCAGTTCGGCAATCACGCCATCGGCGCTGGCCGGCACTTCGAGCGCCACCTTGTCGGTTTCGATTTCGGCGATGGTCTCGTCTTTCTTCACCGTATCGCCGACCTTTTTCAGGAAGGTGGAGAGCGTGCCTTCGGCAACGCTTTCGCCCATGGTGGGAACGGTCACGTCAGTCAGCTTGCTGCCCGACGGCGCAGGGGCAGCCACCTTGGCAGCCGGCTTGGCCGGTTCGGCTGCAGCCTTGGCAGGCGCGGCCCTGGCTTCACCTTTACCGGCATTGAGCCGGCCGAGCAGCGCGCCGATTTCCACCGTGTCGCCGACATTGGCAACGATTTCGGAAAGGACACCGTCTTCCGGCGCCGAGACTTCGACGGAGACTTTGTCGGTTTCAAGTTCAACCAGCACGTCATCGCGCTTGACGGCGTCGCCGGCTGATTTGAGCCATTGGCCGACAGTGGCTTCCGTGACGCTTTCGCCGAGGGTAGGGACTGAGATATCGGTCATGATGTTTGGGTCCGTATTGGAAAATCTGGGAAGGGCGATCAGGAGGCGACGATCTTGTCATCGACCGGATCAGGCCCAAGAGCCGCGTTGATGAAGGCGGCCATTTCGGCCTTGTGCTTGGACATGAGGCCGGTGGCCGTGGCGGCCGATGGCGGACGGCCGGCATAGCGCGGACGGGGCAGCTTCGCCTCCACCTGCGTGGCGCACCATTCGATCTCGTCACGGATGAAGGACCAGCCGCCCATGTTGCGCGGCTCTTCCTGGCACCAGACAAGCTCGGCGCCCGGGAAGCGCTTCAGCTCGTGCATGATCGACCGGCGCGGCACCGGATAGAACTGCTCGATCCGCATCAGGTAGACATCGTCGATCCCCAGCTCTTCGCGGGCTTCGAACAGATCGTAATAGACCTTGCCCGAACACATCACGACGCGACGGATCTTGTTGTCCTTCGCCAGCTTGACCTTGCCTTCGCGGCCCGGCGTTTCGGCGTCGTCCCACAGGATGCGGTGGAAGGAGGACTTGGTCGTCATGTCGTCGAGCGAAGAGGTCGCCAGTTTGTGGCGCAGCAGCGATTTCGGCGTCATGATGATCAGCGGCTTGCGGAAGTCGCGGTGTATCTGGCGGCGGATGGCGTGGAAATAGTTCGCCGGGGTCGTCAGGTTGCAGACCTGCATATTGTCTTCGGCGCACATCTGCAGGAAGCGTTCGAGACGGGCGGAGGAATGCTCCGGTCCCTGCCCTTCATAGCCGTGCGGCAGCAGCATCACGAGGCCCGACATGCGCAGCCATTTGCGCTCTGCGCTCGATATGAACTGGTCGAAGTAGACCTGCGCGCCATTGGCGAAGTCGCCGAACTGGGCTTCCCACAGGGTCAACGTGTTCGGGTCGGCGAGCGAATAGCCGTACTCGTAACCAAGCACCGCTTCTTCGGAGAGCAGCGAGTCGATGACTTCGTAATGCGCCTGCTTGTCGCTGATATGGTTCAGCGGCGTGTAGCGTTCGCCCGACGTCTGGTCGACGAAGTGGCTATGGCGCTGCGAGAAGGTGCCGCGCGCGACATCCTGGCCCGACAGGCGGACCGGGAAGCCTTCATCGAGGAGCGTGGCAAAGGCGAGATGCTCGGCGGTCGACCAGTCGAGGCCATCGCCCTTGGAAACGGCGGTCGCACGGCCTTCGATCACGCGGGCGAGCGTCTTGTGGATCTCGATCGTGTCCGGCACCGTGGTGATGGTCTGGCCGAGCTGCTGCAGGCGCTTCTTGGCGACCCCGGTCTTGCCGCGGCGCTCGTCATCCTCCGGCAGGCCGAAGCCTTTCCATTCGCCGTCCAGCCAGTCGGCTTTCTTGGCCTTGAATTTCTTGCTCTTTTCAAATTCGGCTTCGAGATAGGCCTCGAAATCCGTGACCTGCTTTTCATGCTCTTCAGCGGTCAGGATGCCCTCGGCGACGAGGCGCTGGCCATACAGTTCGCGGGTCGACGGGTGGTTCCTGATCTCGTTGTACATGATCGGCTGGGTGAACATGGGCTCGTCGCCCTCGTTGTGACCGAACCGCCGGTAGCAGAACATGTCGATGACAACGTCCTTGGCGAATTTCTGGCGGTATTCGGTGGCGATCTTTGCCGCATAGGTGACCGCTTCGGGGTCATCGCCATTGACGTGGAAGATCGGCGCCTGGACCATCAGCGCCACATCCGACGGATAGGGCGAAGAGCGCGAATACATCGGGCTGGTCGTGAAGCCGATCTGGTTGTTCACGATGAAGTGGATCGTCCCGCCGGTGCGATAGCCGGTGAGGCCGGAGAGGGCGAAGCATTCCGCCACGACCCCCTGCCCCGCAAAGGCGGCATCGCCGTGCAGCAGGAGCGGCAGCACTTTCGTGCGCACCAGTTCGCCGGTTTCCCGGTGCAGCATTTCCTGCTTGGAGCGCGACTTGCCGAGCACGACCGGGTCGACCGCCTCAAGGTGGGACGGATTGGCGTTCATCGAGAGGTGAACCTCGTTGCCATCGAACACACGGTCCGACGAGGCGCCAAGGTGGTATTTCACGTCGCCGGAACCGAACTGGTCGGCGCCTTGCGTGTTGCCGCCCTGGAATTCGAAGAAGATCTGCTCGTAGGGCTTGCCCATGACGGCGGCCAGCATGTTGAGGCGGCCACGGTGAGGCATGCCGACAACAATCTCCTCGACGCCGAGCGCGCCGCCGCGCTTGATGATCTGTTCCAGTGCCGGGACAGCCGCTTCGCCGCCATCGAGCCCGAAACGCTTGGTGCCAGGATAGCGCTTGTGCAGGAAGCGCTCGAACGTCTCCGCCTCGATCAGCTTGGCGAGGATGGCTTTCTTGCCTTCAGTGGTGAAGGCGACGCCCTTGTCGGGGCCTTCGATCCGTTCCTGCAGCCAGGATTTTTCGACCGGATCGGAAATGTGCATGAACTCGATGCCGAGCGTCGAGCAATAGGTGCGCCGCAGGATGTCCAGCATTTCCTGCACGGTGGCGTATTCGAGGCCGAGATAATAGTCGATGAAGATGCGGCGGCCCATGTCGGCAGCCGTGAAGCCATAGGTCTCCGGGTTGAGTTCAGGCTGGTCCCCGAAACTCTCGATTCTGAGCGGGTCGAGATCGGCAGCCAGGTGGCCGCGCATCCGGTAGGCGCGGATCATCATGATCGCGCGGATGGAATCCTTCACCGCCTGGGCGATGTCGGCCTCGGATGCGCCGGGTTTTTCGGCCTTGATCTTCTTTTCGAGCTTGGCCTCGGCGACGGCCCAGTTGCCGTCAAAGGCGGCAACCTGGTCGTCCTTTTTCTGCAGCGGCCAGTCGGCCCGCTTCCAGCTGGCGCCCGCTGCATTGGCCGCAGCGCTTGCCGACTCGTCCCCGAGCTCTGCGAAGAAGGATCGCCAGCTTTCCGGCACCGATGACGGGTCGCGGGCATAGGCTGCCTGCATCTGTTCGAGCCACTGGGCCGAGCCCCCGTACAGGAATGCCGTGTCCAGCATTGCAGCATTGCCCTTGCTGCGTGCGCCATTCATCGGGCTGCCATCGTCTGCCATGTATCATCCGTCCTCTGGACCAAATCGTTCCCCGACATATAGGAACGAAACCTTGCCGGTTCCTATCGCTAGGAACAGTTTTTAGCAGGACGGCCGACGCGGTCAGAACCTGGCCTCGCCAGACGGGCCTTCCGGCCGCCCTGGCTTTCTAAATTCCGGGCGCCTTAGCCCTTCAAAACCTCGACAAGCGTGGTGCCGAGACGCGCTGGCGAAGGCGAAACCCGGATACCCGCAGCCTCCATCGCAGCAATCTTGCTTTCTGCATCGCCCTTGCCGCCGGACACGATGGCACCGGCATGGCCCATCGTGCGGCCTTTTGGCGCCGTCCGGCCGGCAATGAAGCCGACCATCGGTTTCTTGCGGCCCTTCTTGGCCTCGTCGATCAGGAACTGCGCCGCTTCTTCTTCAGCGCCGCCGCCAATCTCGCCGATCATGATGATGGACTTCGTCTCGTCATCGGCAAGGAACATTTCCAGCATGTCGATGAATTCGGTGCCCTTGACCGGATCGCCGCCGATTCCGACAGCCGTTGTCTGGCCGAGGCCGACCTGCGTGGTCTGGAACACGGCTTCATAGGTCAGCGTGCCGGAACGCGAGACGATGCCGACATTGCCCTTCTTGAAGATGGAACCCGGCATGATGCCGATCTTGCACTCATTGGCGGTGATCACGCCCGGGCAGTTCGGCCCGATCAGGCGCGATTTGGACTTGTCGAGCTTGGCCTTGACGCGAACCATGTCGAGCACGGGCACGCCTTCGGTGATGCAGACGATCAGCGGGATTTCCGCGTCGATGGCCTCTTCGATGGCGGCCGCCGCGCCGGCTGGCGGCACATAGATGACCGAGGCGTCGCAGCCGGTCTTGTCTTTGGCTTCGGCGACGGTCGCGAAGATCGGCAGCTCCTGGCCATTGTCGGCCTTCCACATCTCGCCGCCACGCTTGGGGTGCGTGCCGCCGATCATCTTGGTGCCGAAATAGGCCAGCGCCTGGTTGGTGTGGAACGAACCGGTATTACCGGTCATGCCCTGGGTGAGGATCTTGGTATTGTTATTGATAAGAATGGACATGAATATTCCTTAGCCGCGAACCGCGTTGACAATTTTCTGGGCCGCGTCGTCGAGATCGTCGGCAGGGATGACGTTGAGACCGGACTCGGCGATGATCTTCTTGCCGAGTTCCACGTTCGTGCCTTCAAGGCGCACGACCAGCGGCACGGCGAGGTTGGTTTCCTTGACCGCCGCGATCACGCCTTCGGCAATGACATCGCATTTCATGATGCCGCCGAAGATGTTCACGAGGATACCCTTCACGTTCGGGTCCTTCATGATGATCTTGAAGGCCGCTGCCACCTTCTCCTTGCCGGCACCGCCGCCGACATCGCAGAAGTTGGCTGGCTCTTCGCCATACAGCTTGATGATGTCCATGGTCGCCATGGCGAGGCCTGCGCCGTTGACCATGCAGCCGATGGTGCCGTCGAGGGCGATATAGGCGAGGTCCCATTCGGAAGCCTCGATCTCTTTCTCGTCTTCTTCGGTCTTGTCGCGCAGTTCCATGATGTCCGGGTGGCGGAACAGGGCATTGCCGTCGAAGCTGACCTTGGCGTCGAGGACGCGCAGGTGGCCGTCTTCCATGACGATCAGCGGGTTGACCTCCAGCATCGCCATGTCCTTCTCGGTGAAGGCCTTGTAGAGGATCGGGAAGAGTTTCATGCCGTCTTCGCGCGCCGTGCCCTCCAGCTTCAGCGCATCGCAGAGCTTGGCTGCGTCGGCTGCGGTGACGCCGCCATCGACCGGCAGGGTCATGATCTTTTCGGGCGTGTCGTGCGCGACGGCCTCGATGTCCATGCCGCCTTCGGTCGAAACGACAAAGGCGACCTTGCCGGTTTCGCGGTCGACCAGGATGGAGAGGTAGAGTTCGCGGTCAATGTCAGCGCCGTCTTCGATATAGAGGCGGTTGACCTGCTTGCCGTCCGGACCGGTCTGGGCGGTCACAAGGTGGTGGCCGAGCATCTGCTTGGCATGGGCCAGGACATCTTCCTTTTTGAATGCCAGGCGTACGCCGCCTTTTTCGCCGGCTTCGGCTTCCACGAACTTGCCCTTGCCGCGCCCGCCGGCGTGGATCTGGCTTTTCACGACCCATAGCGGCCCCGGCAGCGTGTCGACCGCCTTCTGGACGTCGTCGAGGGTGAGAACGGGTACGCCTTCGGCGACCGGGGCACCGAAGGATTTCAGCACCGCTTTGGCCTGGTATTCGTGAATGTTCATATGGAATGCCTTGATGGTTGCGTCGCGTGCAGGAAGGCCGCGCGCCGCCCCGCTATCAGTGCGGGCTGTATAACAGGGTTATTCGTGCCGACAACTGGCTGGGTACGCGAAACGGGATGCAGCCTCAGGGCTCGACGTCCGGATTGCGCGGATCCAGCTCCACACCGGCCAGCGAGGTGGGCGTGACAGGGCTCCACTCCTCCTGCTGGGCTTCGCTTGGCGCAGCCCTCTGGCGCACGCGAATGATCATCATCGCGGCCAGTATCAGCAGCAGGACGCCCGACAGCCCGAACAGGCCGACGCGATCGGCCACGCGCATGGCGAAGCCTGACATCAGCGGGCCGACAATCGACCCGGCGGCCCAGACGAACAGCAAAGTGGACATGACCTGCGGCACTCGGCCGCCCGGTGCGCGGTCAATCGCGTGGGCGACACAGAGACCATAGAATGACAGGGCGCCTGCCCCCCAGACCGTGAGCACGGCGATCACGCCGATCTCGCCCAGGGCGACACCGAAAATGGCGATCAGCAGGGCGGCGATGCCGGACATGGTGCACATGCCGGCAATCACGAGGCGGCGCTCGATCCGGTCAGACAGGACGCCCGCAGGCCATTGCAGGACCAGGCCACCCATCCAGGCCGCCGCACCCGCAATCGCGACTGCCGCCGTTCCGCCGCCTGCAAGTTCGAAGCGCTCGAAATAGACCGGCAGAAGCGCCAGCGTGCCCGTATTGATGACGCCTGCCAGAAAGACGCCGAACACGGCGGCCGGCGCAAGGGAAAACAGTTCCGATACCGGCATGGACTTGCGGTCGGGCGGCGGCGGTTCCTTCTGGCGGGTCAGGCAGACCGGCACCAGCGCGAGCGCCAGGAACAGGCCCGCCCAGGCATAGGCCCGGCTGTCGAGCGGGGACATGCCCGCCACGAAGAAGGGGCCGAGCATGAGGGAAAGCTTGGCGCCGGTATGGTAGATGCCCATGACATTGCCGCGCGACTTGTCCGGCACGGCTTCGCCCATCCAGCTTTCGATACTGGTGAACATGTAGGCAAAGCAGATGCCCTGCACGATCCGCAGCAGCGCCCAGAAGGTCGCATCGTGCCAGAGCGAGAGGGACAGCACGGTCACGGCATTGACGGCGGACGCGGCGGCGAACAGGCGGATATTGCCGACCTGGCCCAGCGCCCGCGGTGCCGTCCAGGCCCCGATCATGTACCCGGCGGCGTTGAAGCCCGCGATGACACCGATCACCTGCGGCCCCGTGCCCATGGACTCCAGCCCCAGCGGCGTAAGCATGCTGAGCAGCCCGCCCGCGATCTGGACGATCATCACGGACAGGATCAGGACAAAGACATTACGCGTATCGGACATCGCCTACCTGGATACGTGGAAAGCCGGGCGGCCGGCACACGTTGACTATTTGAACTTGACCGAGGTCTCGCGGACAGTTGCACCATCATTGGCCTTGATGGACAAGGCGGCGGTGCCAGTTGCCCAGTCAATGTCGATGGCGCCGAAATTCTCTGGCGGGTAACCGGCGCCGATCTGCGCGCTGTCCATCTCCTCGGTGGTTTCCGAGAAAGCCACATTGATTGACGAGGCCGTCAGCTCGTAGGCGGGATAGGAGAGCACGCCCTCCTTGCGGTACAGGAACGCCGTGTGGCGGTCGCCCGATACGAAAACGACACCATTCGCCTCTGTCTCATTGATCAGCCTGTAGAGCCGTTCCTGCTCCATGGGCAGGCGCGACCAGTCTTCCCAGCCATGCGCATCCGTTGGCAGCACCTGGATCGACGAGAGGATCAGGCGAAGGTCGGCCGGCTGCTGCAGCTG
The DNA here is from genome assembly GCF_000961795.1 of Hyphomonas sp. BRH_c22. Classification (GTDB taxonomy): domain Bacteria; phylum Pseudomonadota; class Alphaproteobacteria; order Caulobacterales; family Hyphomonadaceae; genus Hyphomonas. The sequence goes on along the minus strand of NZ_LADU01000032.1, from coordinate 7,874 downwards.
GTTTTCAAGCCATGTCCACTGGTCGGTGCCGAGCATGTCCTGCCTTGGATCGGCGGAGGGAATGTAGCGTTCCTTGCCTTTCACGCCCCATTCGTCGGTCGGCGTCAGCGCCGTGCGGAAAAAGCGCGTGTCGAGCATGATGACCTGCGTGCGCTGGCCTTCAGGGCCGAACGTGCGGGCGTAATAGGTGCCCGGCCATGCCCCGACATCCTGCTTCTCAAGCCCCCAGAAGCGCTCATGGATCCGCTCTGCGAGACGGCGGAACGGAAAATCCTTGCCGCCATCATTGGCGCCCATGTCATGGTCGTCCCAGGCCACCATCATGGGGTGGGCCGCGCGCACGGCCTGGAACTCGGCCCGGGCGGCAAGGTCACCGAAGCTCTCGCGGAGCTCGTCGAGATCGGCCTGGTTGTTCACATAATTCTTGCCGTCACGGTCGCCATAGACATTGTCGCCGATCATCAGGAACAGGTCGGCGTCTTCCTTCGCAATGACGTCCATCGCGGGCGCAGCGCTGTTTTCCTCATCCATGCATGAGGCGACCAGGACGCGCGTGATGGGCTGGTCAGCCGGCGGCAGGGGCAGGCCAGCGGGCGCGCGGGGGTAAAAATCATCCGGCAGCGTCTTGTAATAGGCTTCAAGCGCCTCTTCGGCGCTGGACGGCCCCCGGGTAATACCGGGAATGGAGATCGGCCCGGACGACTGGCATGCCGCAAGCCCCATCAGGCCGATCAAGACGATTGCGCGCTTCATGTCTCCGCTCCCTTGTTGCCGCTTTCTGCATGTGTAGCGGGCTTCGGGACTGGCAGTAAGGCACGAAAAGATCAAACGCCGAAGAAAATCGACCACATCACCCGGCCCGGCAGGAAGCTGAACAGGCCCGCAATCGCCATGCCGCCGACAAACATGCCGGTCATGTGCTTGCGGTGGGATTTGATGTCGCGGCGGCGGGCGGCGGCAACGCCCATGGGCAGCACGATCACGGTCCAGGCCGACAGGGCATGAATGAAGCTGAAACTGTTGCCGTTGAGGCCGATCAGGAAGAAGGAGGAAATCGCTGTCAGGCTCATCGTGCCGACCCAGCCATAGCCGAGCATGCGGTGCATGCCCCGGCCCTTGACGCCGAGCAGCAGGACAGTCCCGATGGCAAACGTGGCAACTGCCCCCAGGACATGCGCCTGCAGCACCCAGGAGGCGCGCAGCAGTGGCGACAGGTCGAGGCGGAATTGCACAGGCGGATTGCCTGACGATGCAAGGATGGCATAGCTGAGCGCGCCATAGAGGATGACGGCAATGGCCAGGGTGACTGTATGCGGGCGGGCGCGCACAGCGGCGCGAAGGGTGTTGCGGGAGGGGCTGGTGAGGGCGGTGTCGGTCATGGGGTGCTCCTGTCGGTCGGGTACTGACCCATAGGTGCCGCCGCCCTTGCCCGGCCGCCAGCGCGTTTGCATGGAGTGACTGGAATCCTTCGCGAAATGCAGCCAGAACACTTCACGAAGCGCGAAATGCGAGGGGGCTTTGCCGATATGACGGAGCGAGTGAGGCAATTTCTGCGATCCGCCGCCATCCTGGCCGGGCTTTCGGTCCTGTTCACCTGGTTCGGCGTGTATGAATCCGACTCGCCTGCCGCCCTGCGCTTCGTCATGTGGCTGGTGACGATGAGCGCAGGCGGTGTTGCAGCGGTCTGGGTCATTCCTGCGGTGTTCGAGCGGCACTTTGCGCAGCAGAACGTGGTTTTGCAGGTCGCGCTGGCATCCGGACTGATCGCCCTGCCAGTGACCGCCTCGCTGATCGCCTTCTACCTTGTGCTGGGCGGCCGGGTACATGCCGGCATGCTGCCGATGCAGTATCTCTACGTCTATGCCGTGTGCGTGGTCATCGTGACCGGCGGCCTTGTCGTGTCGCGGGCGCAGGCGGCGGCGCCACTGCTGGAAGCGGCCGAAGCGCAGGACGTGATTGCGCGCTTCATGCAGCGGCTGCCGGTGAAATACCGTACCGCCGACCTGTGGGCCGTATCGTCGGAGGATCACTACCTGCGCGTGCATACCAGTCTCGGCGAAGAACTGATCCTGATGCGCCTTACCGATGCGATGCGCGATCTCGGCGGCACAGACGGGCTGCAGACGCACAGGTCTTGGTGGGTGGCGAAGGACGGCGTGGCCGATGTGCGCCGGGAGGGGGGCAAGCTTGTCCTCGTGCTGAAATCCGGCACCGAAGCGCCCGTCTCGCGCACCTACGCTCCCGCCGTGCGCGACGCCGGCCTCAGCTAGATGCCAAGGCCCGGTGTCGGGCGCGTGTTCATCACGAGATGCTTGACGAATTCGACATGGTTGCGGAGCCGGTAGAGGTCGTCGGTATAGGAGAGCGGCACATCGAGTTCCCCGATCTCGGCCTGCAGGTCTTCCAGCTCGTCGGTAATCGCGACGCGCTCTTCCTTGGTCGGCATCGACCGGCCGCGCGCTTCAAGGTCGCGCAGGTCCTTGTACCAGATGTAGATCTTGCGCCGCACCCGCCAGCGGTAGATCGGCGGCGCGGCCCGGACGAGCGGGAAGAGCAGCGTCAGGAGCGGGATGGCGAGAATCCAGGCGCGGTCGAGGAAGTTCGCCACGTCGAACGAGAAATAGCGGCGCAGGAATGACGGCCCGTTCTCGTAATAGCGCTCCGCCTGGCGGCTGACCGGCAGGTCGGTCGCATCGGGGTCCGGGAAGGTTCCCGCGCGGGCAAGGAGGCTGCCATCCTGATGAACGGCGGCGGCCGCATCAACCAGCAGCGCCTCGATCGCCGGATGCATCGACTTGTCGACCACAAGCTGGGCCACCGGGGCGACGAGCGGAATATCATGGGCGGGCAGGTCGGCCCCGATATCGACCACGCCGCGTAGCAGGGTGACGGCCGCCAGGGCCGGCTGGCGGCGCGACAGGGCCTCGGCGCGCTCAAAGGGCATCAGGGAGATGCCCGGCGCGCGCAAAAGGGTCTGTACATAAGGCGCATCGGGCGAGGCCGAGAAGGCCGCCGCATCCAGCTGTCCGGCGATGAGCGCCTCGGCCGCAGCAGTTCCCGACAGGGTATTGCGCGCCGCGTCCGGCCAAACGCCGTCAAATTCTTCCTGCAATTCGATGGCGAGCAGCCGCGTGCCGGATCCGACCGGACCGATGGCGAGGCGCTTGTTGCGCAACTGGCCATATTGCGTAGCGCCAGTCTCGTCGCGCACGAAGACCCAGAAGGGTTCGTGGAAGAGGCCGCCAAGGGAGCGCAGCTTCTCCGCGTCGCCCCGCGTGGCCAGGCCGCCCTGGACAAGCGCCACATCGGCCTGCCCCTCGTCCAGAAGCCGCAGGTTCTCAACCGACCCGGCCGTCTGGATCAGCTCGACCGTGACATCTTCCTCAGCCAGCAGGCGCTGGTATCGCTCGGCATAGGCATAATAGGCGCCGCCCGGCGCACCGGCGGCAAACCTGATCGTCTTCGGCGGGGCCGGATCCATCAACATGAGCGTGAGCACAAGCCCGCCAATCGCCACGAGGACGAGCGGCCAGTAGATTTTGAGGAAATCCTTTGCCGCCGTAATCATGCAGCACCCCGCCTTCTGTCAGATCCGTCCCGGATTCTGGTCTAGGCTGTCATCCCTGCCGGATCAATCGCTTCTGCCCCGGCGCCCCGAAAATGCCTCATACGCGCCGCGCATAGAACCTATTCCGTTTAGAAACTGTTCACCATGGGCCGGGCGCCCCATCTGCGGTGCAGGACAGAAGAAGGAGACGGTTATGGGTTATTCAAACGCGATAGCGAAAGCCGTATCGGTCGCCACTTTGGGCCTTTTTGCAACCGTGATGCTGGTCATGGCACTGGCCCCAAACCCGTCCCTGTTCGCCGGTTAAGAATTTTTGCAACTTCCGGGAACCAACAGGCGCGTCACCGCGTAATGTTTTCAAGATGGCTGGAGAAGTCCCTCCCGACTGAACCCTCCCAAGAGCCAGCCGTCTGACCAAGGGGCCCCGAAGCTGCGTCCCCCCATTTCAGCTTCGGGGCTTCTTCTAGTCCTTCCCCGCAAATTTCAGATTACGCCTTGTGGTAGGGCATGCCCGCCAGAATCGTGACGGCACGATAGACCTGTTCGGCCAGCATGGCCCGGACAAGCCTGTGCGGCCATGTCTGCGCGCCAAATGCCATCGTGTCGGGCGCGGCATGACGCACGGCCTCGCCATAGCCCTCTGCTCCGCCAATCAGGAGGACGAGTTCCGGGACGCCCTGGTCTCGCAGGCGCGCCAGACGGTCCGCGAAGGCGGCCGATGGCGCGTTGCGGCCAAATTCGTCGAGACGGATGACGCTGGCACCGGACGGGATTTTCGCGAGGATGCGCTCGGCCTCGGCATCCAGCCCGCCCCCGCTTGCCACTTCGATCGCGTCAATGCCCCGGAAACCGAGAATGCGGGCGACCGGCAGGGCCCGTTTGACATATTCGTCAAACAGGTCGCGTTCGGCGCCCGATTTCAGGCGTCCGACGGACAGGATGGTGAGCCGCATGGGCGCCTAGTGCTGGACGGCACGGTGGGCGCTGGAATCCGACGCCCAGATCTTTTCCAGATTGTAGAACTCGCGCACTTCCGGGCGGAACAGGTGGACGATCACGTCGCCCGTGTCGATGAGAACCCAGTCGGCATTCGGCATGCCCTCGACATTGGCCGGACGGCCCGTGAGCTTTTTCACCGTATGGGACAGATGGTCTGCAAGCGCAGCGACATGCCGGCCAGAACGGCCTGATGCAATGATCATGAAATCGGCGAGGGAGGATTTTCCGTCCAGGTCTATGAACAGGAGGTCTTCTGCCTTGTCATCCTCAAGGGCCTTGGCGAGAGCTTCGGCCACAGCACGGATGTCTTCAAGTGTGGCACTCTTTGCGGGCAGTGTCCGCGGGGCGCTGGAAGTCAGGGTCTCAATTCCTTCTTTTATGAGCTGCCCAACACTACCACGCATGCCGGGGCACAGCCAGCCCAAACCCGCAGGGGCGCAATTCCCGGCCGGAATTGCAGTTCCGGCGGCATTTTTCTTGGCCGCCGCCAGATTTTCGCCGTAAGTCTGGACAAGTGTGATTCTTTCGGAGTTCCGGACCGCCTGCCACTGGAGTGTTTGACATGACCCTGCGCTATGCTGCCGCTGCACTCTTGCTTGCCCTGCCGCTGGGCGGCTGCGCCGTTGCGGCCGTTGGCGCTGCAGGCGCGGTCGGACTTGCCGCCGCCAAGGACAAGACCCTCGGCGAAACGGTCGATGACACGACGACCTCCGGCGAGATCAAGGCCAAGCTCCTGTCGGAAAGCTTCAACCGCTTTGCCGAAGTCGATGTCGAGGTGAATGACGGCCTGGTGCTGCTGTCGGGCCGCGTGGATTCGCCGAAAGACCGGGTCGAGGCTGAGGGCATCGCCTGGACCGCCGTCGGGGCACATGATGTGGCCAACGAGATCAAGATCGAGCCGGCGGGCGGTTTCGTTGCCAACATGTCGGACGAGATCATTTCCGGCCGCGTGCGCGCCCGCCTGATCGGGTCGAGCACGGTGAAAAGCCTGAACTACAATATCGAGACCTATGACCGCGTCGTCTACCTGATGGGCACGGCGCGGTCGGCGGAAGAATTGAAGCGCGCCGCCCATGAAGCGAGCGTCGTGGCCGGCGTGAAACAGGTCGTCTCCTATGTCCGCATCCGCGAGCCGTTCGCCACGCCCCCGGCCCCGACGACGCAAGCGGCCCCCTCTTACAATCCGGCGCCCGATCCTGCATATGGAACCGAGACCGATGCAGAACTGCTCGGTGTGGATTACTGACCGGGCAGGCGCTCTCCTGATCCGCCTGGCCGGTTGCGAACGGGAGCGGGTATTTCATGGCATTGCGAGTCGGGATCCAGATGGATCCGCTGGAAGACGTCAAGATTGACGGCGATACAAGTTTTGCGCTGGCCGAAGTGGCGCAGGCGCGCGGCGCGGAACTCTTCGTCTATGGCCCGGACCATATGTCCTTCGAACAGGGCCGTGTGACGGCCTGGGCGCGTCCGGCGAAGGTGCAGCGGGTCAAGGGCACGCCGGGAATTTTCGGCGAGACGGTCAGGCTGGACCTCGCAAAGGATCTCGACGTCATCCTGATGCGCCAGGACCCGCCCTTCGACATGAATTACATCACGGCCTGCCACCTGCTGGAGCTGGTGTCGGGCGAGACGCTGGTGGTGAACGATCCCGAAGGCGTGCGCTCCAGCCCGGAAAAGATTTTCCCGCTCCTCTATCCCGAGCTCATGCCGCCGACGCTGGTATCGCGCGATATCCGTGACATCACCGCCTTCCGTTCCACCCACAAGGACATCATCGTCAAGCCGCTCTATGGCCATGGCGGCGCGGGCGTGTTCCGCCTGAAGCCGGATGATTCCAACATGGATTCCCTGCTGGAAGTGTTCTTCACCCGATCACGCGAACCGGTCATGGTGCAGGCCTTCCTCCCGGCCGTCAGCGAAGGCGACAAGCGAATCATGCTGATCGACGGCAAGCCGGTCGGCGCGATCAACCGCCGGCCGCAGTCGGGCCAGGTACGCTCCAACCTCGTGGTTGGCGGCACGGCGGAAAAGGCAGACCTCAGCGATGCCGACATGAAAATCTGCGAGGCGATCGGCCCGGAACTCAAGCGCCGCGGCCTGATCCTGACCGGAATCGACGTGATTGGCGGGCGCCTGACGGAGGTGAATGTCACCTCGCCGACCGGCGTACAGGCGATCAAGGCCCTGTCCGGCATTGATAGTGCCGCCATTTTCTGGGACGTTGTGCAACAGAAGCTTGCGGACCACTGATGGCCGCTGCAAGATCAGGTGCATGAACATGAAATCGATCACTGCTTTCGCCCTCGCGTCCTTCGCCCTTGCCGGTGTCGCCTGTTCGCAGGGCACCGAAACCCAGTCCGCCGAAGTTCAGACGGTTGCAGCGGAGGACGGCGCGTCCGGCACGTTCAACCTGTCGCTTCCGAGCACGACCGCTACACCGAATGAAGCCTCAGGCAGCCTGAACCTGAACCTTGGCGGCGATACGGGCGAAACCCGCCTGATCGGGTCGGGCGCCTTTGGCGGCGGCGATTTCGGCAGCGACCCCGCAGTCGACCTCAACCTCGGTCTTGAAGAGGATGATGACGTCGCCGCACTGGAAGCGGCCCCGACCGGTGAACCCGCCGCGGAAGACGATGGCATCATCCGCCTGGCACCCAAGAAATAGGCATTCCGGCCTTTCCGGGCCGCTTTTGATGCTGTGGACGGCGTGCCCCACCCAGCTCTGCTGAGCTGGTAATGTGAAGGTATCCACACCGCCAACATTAGGAGCACGCCTATGACGAAGATTATCACAGTTATTGGATTGGATTTGGCCAAGTCCGTTTTTCAAGTTCACGGCATTGATGCTGAGGGCGCAGTTGTTGTCCGTCGCAAGCTGAGCCGGTCGAGAGTTCTCGCCTATTTCAGCAAGCTGGAGCCATGTCTGGTCGGCATGGAAGCGTGTGCGACAGCGCACCACTGGGGTCGAGAGATCAGAGCGCTCGGACATGAGGTTAAGCTAATGCCGCCCCAGTTCGTGAAGCCTTACCTGAAGAGCCAGAAAAATGACATGCGCGATGCCGAAGCGATTTGCGAAGCGGTCACGCGACCGACGATGCGGTTCGTGCCTATCAAGACACCCGATCAGCAAGCCCTTCTTGCTCTACACGGGGTGCGAGATCATTGGGTGCGATTGTCGACCAGGCTGATCAACACATTGCGTGGCTATCTGGCTGAGTTTGGGATCGTAGCCTCCAAGGGTCGGATGGGCGTTGAAGCCATCCTCGACACACTGGCAGATGATCAGGATGATCGCATCCCTGAC
>NZ_LADU01000012.1 GCF_000961795.1 Hyphomonas sp. BRH_c22 | reverse complement strand
GCGCGAAGCATGGTCGGTCACGGTCAACGGGTAACAGTAGGCCTGATTACCGAGACGGAACTCTCCCTTGAAGTCGACACACCAGAGGGCATTGGGAACCGATCCGGATGAAAGGGAGGTTCCCAATGCCCTCTGGCGCCTCTTGCCTGCCCGCTTCACAAGGCCGTAGCGGTCAAGGACAGCATGAATGGTCGAGCGGGCGGGAATGCGCACGTCACCTGCCAGGCGCCGCACCAGGAGCTCCCTGATCTTGCGGGCGCCCCAGTGGGGCTTGTCCTTTTTGGCATCGATGATCGCCCGCTCGATGGGCACCGGCAGCTGGTTGGCATACCGCACCGGCCGTCGGGAGCGATCCTCAAGGGCAATCAGCCCCTCTTCCTTGTAACGATTGAAGATCTTGTAGCCGGTCTTGCGCGAAATTCCGAACTCCCGGCAAAGATCCGTCATCGATTCACCCTCCAGCCGGCGGGCGACAAAGCGCAGTCTCTCGTCCATTTTCGATTGTTCCTTCCATGGCATCGTAACCTCCCGCCAAAGCGGAAAGTGTTACCCATGTGTCCGGTACAATCTGTCACCTATGTCTCGAGCCGCTCATTGGATTAGCTGGTTACCGGTAAAAATCGCAAAGCGTCTTCACCAGCTCGCTGCCAATGCCACCGCTGCAGCGATAATAGATCGTCTGGGCATCGCGCCGCGATTCGACCAGCCCGGCAGCCCGCAGCTTCGCGAGGTGTTGGGACACAGCTGACGGTGACTGGTTCGTGAGTTCGGCCAGCTGATTGACCGGCATTTCGCTGTCATTGAGTGCGCACAGCACTTTCAGCCGTGTGTCGCTGGCCATGGCTTTCAAAATCCCGGTGGCTTCGGTCACCCTTTCCGACATCAGGTTGAATGCTTCGGGAGTTGTCGATTTTGTGCGTGACATCACGTCGAGGCTTCCTTCAAAAGCGCGGAATTGTCATCCACAGACGGGGGCACGCCGGCTGGAGTCCAGTCCGGCCCTCTGAGGGCTATGTAGATCGCCGGAATCACCAGCACGGTGAGGGCCGTTGACGAAGCCAGTCCGAAGAGGAGCGATATCGCCAATCCCTGGAAAATCGGGTCAGTCAGGATCACGGAGGCGCCGATCATGGCGGCGAGCGCCGTCAGGACAATCGGCTTGAACCGTATGGCGCCAGCGTCAAGCAATACATCCCTCAGCGGGGTGTCAGCGTCTTGACGGTGGCGCACGAAATCCACCAGCAGGATCGAATTTCGCACGATAATGCCTGCCAATGCGATGAATCCGATCATCGATGTCGCTGTAAACGCCGCCCCGAATATCCAGTGTCCGATCATGATTCCGATCAAAGTCAGAGGAACTGGCGTCAGGATGATGAGGGGAACCCGGAACGTTCCGAATTGGCCCACAACGAGGATGTAGATCCCTACAAGGGCCACGCCAAACGCCAGACCCATGTCGCGGAAAGTCACATAGGTGATCTCCCATTCTCCATCCCACAACAGGGTCGGCCGTGTCTCGTCCTCTGGCTGACCATACATGCGGACGGTTGGCTTGATCAGTCCAGCAGCCGCCCAATCAAAGGCATCCATACGATCCTGGATATCGAACATCCCATAGATCGGCGCCTCGAATCGGCCCGCCAGTTCTCCCATCACCATATCCGTGAAATGGCCATCACGGCGGAACACGATCGGAGAGCCCTGCTCTTCGGACACATTGACGAGCGCACCCAGTTCGATCGGAGAGGCGCCTGCCCCTGCCAGCCGGCGCGGTACCGGGATTGCCGCAGTCTCCTGTGACCAGATGCGTTCGGACTTAGGCAGCCGAATTCGGATGTCGAGCGGATTACGCCCCTCGCCGCGCGGGCTCACTCCGGCTGTCTGACCCGCAAAGGTCAGCGCGATCGTGTCGAGAATGTCCTGCTGCATCACGCCATAGTCGGCGGCTTGCGGCTCGTTGATCGCGATCATCATCCTTGGCTGTGGGTCGCCGATGGAATCGTCGACATCGACAATGAAGTCCGTCTCTTCGAAAAGCTGGCGCACGATACCCGCTGTTTGCCGGCGTGTTTCCGGATCCGGTCCGTAGATTTCAGCCATCAGCGTGGCAATGACGGGCGGACCAGGCGGTACTTCAACCACCTTGGCACTCGCGCCAACGGGAAGCACCAAGCCTTGCATGCGGCTGCGAATATCGAGGGCAATGGCATGGCTGGCGCGTTTGCGATGGGATTTTTCAGACAGGTTGACCTGCAAATCACCGAGCTCCGGTGCATTCCGGAGAAAATAGTGGCGAACCAGGCCGTTGAAGTTGAAGGGCGCAGCAGTGCCTGCATAGGCCTGAATCGTTTGGACTTCCGGCACATCGCGTATCAGGTCAGCGATTGCGAAAAGTGTGCGCTCGGTGTCTTCGACGGAAGCGCCTTCCGGAAGGTCCAGAACAATCTGGATCTCCGACTTGTTATCGAATGGCAGCAATTTGACCGTAACGGCTTGGGTGGCGAAAAGACTGACAGATAGCAGGGTTGCGACACCCACCACGCCAAGGAAAATCCAGGAATTTCGCCTGGAAGCTACAACCGGAGCAGCGACACGCCGATAGAACCGGCTGAGCCGCGTTTCGCCCTCTTCATGACCCGCAGCATGTTCTGTGGCCTTCACACCACCTGCTATGCGCATCAGCAACCAGGGCGCGATTCCGACTGCAACGAAGAATGAAAACAGCATTGCGGCCGACGCATTGGCTGGGATCGGCGCCATGTACGGCCCCATCAATCCCGACACGAACATCATCGGCAAGAGTGCGGCAATGACGGTCAATGTCGCGATCACTGTTGGGTTGCCGACTTCAGAGACCGCATTGATGGCCGCTTCAACCCGGGTGCGCCCGTCATTCATCGCCCAATGGCGCGCAATATTCTCAATCATGACGATCGCGTCGTCGACCAGAATGCCAATCGAGAAGATCAGTGCAAACAGGCTGACGCGGTTGATCGTGTATCCCATCATCATGGATGCAAACAGTGTCAGCAAGATTGTTGTCGGAATGACGATCAGCGTGACCAGCGCTTCGCGCCAGCCGATCGCGAAGGCGATGAGGATGACGATCGACACGGTCGCCAGACCCAGATGGTAAAGGAGTTCATTGGCCTTGTGGTTGGCGGTTTCGCCGTAATTGCGCGTCACTTCCAGTCGCACGCCTTCCGGAACGAGGGCGCCTTGCAAGCTTTCAGCGCGCGCAAGGATGGCCTCTGCCACTTTCACGGCGTTGGCACCGGGGCGCTTGGCCAGCGAAACGGTCACGGCCGGAATGGCAACGAACCCGTCCTCCTTGCGGTCAAGCGTCCACACTCTGGATTCGGTCTCGGCTCCCGTGACGCGTATGGTTGCCACATCTGAGAGATAGACCGTGCGTCCGTCCGCACCGCGGAGTTCCAGGCGCTCGAGCTCGCTGAGTGCATTGATCCGGTCACCCGCCTGCACAATCAGGGATTCTCCATCCCGTCGCGCAGTGCCAACCGGTTTGACATTGGCGGCCTGGCCTACCGTTTCGACCAGGGTCTGCAACGGCACGCCATAAGCAGCCATGGCGTGGATATCAGGCTCCACCCGCATCTCGAGCGGACGACCCCCGACGACGCTGGTCAGACCGACATCATCGACCTTGATCAACTCCTTCTGGAGTTCTTCAGCGAGCATCCGAAGGGCTGTGTCGTTCCAGACGTCACCGGTCCAGGGTTCCGGCGAAAGCGTCAGCGTCACGATCGGCACATCATTGATGCCCCGGCCAACCACCAGCGGCATCGGCACGCCTGTGGGTATCCTGTCGAGGTTCGCCCTGATCTTTTCGTGGACGCGGAGTATGGCATCGTCAGCGTCCGTGCCGACATCAAACCGCGCAGTCACCAAGGCGCCATCATCGCGGCTTTGCGAGTAGACATGTTCGACATCCGGTATCGCCTTGATGATTTCCTCAAGCGGTTCCGTCACTTGCTCCACGACATCTGGCGCCCGCAGCCCGGGCGCTTCGATAATCATGTCGACCATCGGAACCGAAATCTGCGGTTCCTCCTCGCGCGGAATGGTCATCAGCGCGATTAGTCCGACTGCGAGCGCCGTAAGCAGGAATAGTGGTGTGAGTGGCGAACGGATTGTCGCCCGGGTGATCGAACCTGAGAGATCGGGTTTCATGGTCCCTACTCCGGCTTTTCGATCTGGTCGCCGCTCTTCAATCCGGAAAGCACCTCGTATTGGCCGGCATCATTCGGCAGGGGCGCTGACAGAGCCACTGGCGCATCAACGAATCGCTCTCCCACCTTCACGCGAATGAAATCCACGCCATACCGGGTCGACACGAAATCTGCCGGCACAAGCATGGCCCGGCGTTCACCGACAGGCGCCAGCACGTCTACACGTTCGCCGACCAGGGCCTCCAAACCACCTTGTACGACAGCATCCGCCACCACGGCACCATCCCTGAGCTCGGGATACACTTTCATGATCGTGGCCGTGCGCACTTCGCCTCCGCGAGCGGGAAGACGCAAGGCGACTGTCTCCCCTTCTGCCATTTCCGAAGCATGACGCTCAGGCAGGGAAAGCCGGACGACGCCTTCAAGGGTTGCGAAACTGGCGATGACCTCGCCGGGAGAAATGATTGAACCGGCCACGACCTTGACCGAAGTGACTTTTGCATCTGCTGGAGCAAGAATGCGGCCCTCCGCTTTCCTCGCCGCGAGGGCTCGCCGCTCCGCTTCTGCCGAGGTAAGGCTGCGCTGCATGACGTCGAGTGTCGTACGTTCACTTTCCAGTCTGGCCTTCGGATAGAACCCCTGTTTTTCCAGGGCTTCAGCGCGCGCGATGTCGTCCTGATTCTGCTTGATTTGGGATCTCATGCCGCCGATCCGTGCATCCAGTGCTGCAAGTTGCGGGTCGAGCGTTGCATCTGTCACCAGCGCCACCAGGTCGCCCGCTTTCACCACATCGCCTTCATCAACCAGCAGCCTCGTGACAACGCCCTGCAGCCGCGACCGTGCTGTCGCGGTATCGCCTGCTTCGACTCTCGCAACCACGGGCCGGAAATCGACAATCACGGATTCTTCGACAGTCATCACTTGCGCAGTCGCCTGCACAGCGAACGCAACGCTCGCGGCAAAAATCGCCAGAGCCGATGTTACATTAGTAATGCCCATTATCGACCACCCGGCCTGTTGCTGGATCAATATGGGCGCATGGCAGGCCCTGCTGCTTCCACGCAGCAATGCCACCCGCCATATGGGCGGCGTCCGCTCCCGTGGTTGCCAGATAGGTGTCGAGTGCATTGCGGGAACGCTTGCCCGATCCGCATTGGAATATGACCCGGCGGGACCCGTCAGTCGGCAGCGCCTTTGGTTCAAATGTCGATAGGGGCATCAGTACCGCACCGTGAATTCGCTGGTTGGCAAATTCCGCAGGCTCCCGGACGTCCACCAGCAAGACCCGACCAGCTTTCAGGTCTTCGAAAATCGTGGCTGGTGCAATGTCTCGCTCGTCGGTCATGGGTGCCCCTCTTCCGGAAATGGTACCGCGCAATGTGCGCAACAGTGGAAAGGATAGTTTCATAGCTGGCAGGCCCCTATCCGTACAATTGCGTATTTAAGAGAACGCTAATATATTCGACCTTCTCTTATAAGACAAAGGAGAGGTCAATGGCACGCGTGGTAATTCTTGGAGCGGGTCTGGGCGGCGTCATCGCGGCCTACGATATCCGCAAGACAATCCCCCGGCAGGACGAAGTCATCGTCATCAACGAGAATGATTTCTATCAATTCGTCCCTTCCAACCCGTGGATCCTTGTAGGTTGGCGGGAACGTAAAGACATTCTGGTCGATCTTGCGAAACCCATGAAGAAACGCCGGGTAGAACTCATTGTCGGTGCCGCGAAAAAGGTCGATCCGAAGGGCAAGGCCGTGCTGATGGAGGACGGAACCTCCGTCCCTTACGATTATCTTGTCATCGCCACCGGTCCGGAACTTGCCTTCGATGAAATTGAAGGCCTGGGACCAAAAGGCTTCACCCAGTCGGTTTGCCACATTGATCATGCCCAAGCGGGATATGCCGCCTTCGAGGCGCTGTGCGATGAACCGGGACCTGTCGTCGTTGGTGCCGTGCAGGGGGCTTCATGTTTTGGGCCCGCTTACGAAACGGCGATGATTATTGAAACCGAATTGCGCAAGCGAAAGATTCGCGACCGTGTTCCGATGACTTTCGTCACGTCAGAACCCTATATCGGGCATCTTGGTCTTGATGGTGTCGGAGACACGAAAGGCCTCCTTGAGAGCGAAATGCGCGATCGCCACATCAAGTGGATCACGAATGCCCGGGTGAAGAAGGTCGAGGCCACCCGCATGCTGGTCGAGGAACTGAACGAGGACGGCTCGGTCAAGACCGAACACGATCTGCCGATGAAGTTCTCGATGATGCTTCCGGCTTTTCGCGGAGTCTCAGCCGTTCGTGACATCGACGGCCTCGTGAACCCCAAGGGCTTCATTCTCACCGACAAGCACCAGCGCAACCCGACCTATCCGGATATTTTCGGGCTCGGCGTGTGCATAGCCATTCCCCCGGTGGGAAAGACACCTGTTCCAGTAGGCGTTCCAAAGACAGGATTCATGATCGAATCCATGGTGAATGCTGTCGCTGAAAACATTGCCGCATTGCGCAAGGGTGAGCAGCCGACACACGAAGCGACCTGGAATGCGATCTGTATTGCTGATTTCGGCGATGGCGGTGTCGCGTTTATCGCTCAGCCCCAAATTCCTCCGCGCAATGTCAATTGGTCGGTATCCGGTGGATGGGTCCACACGGCCAAGGTCGCATTTGAAAAATACTTCCTGCGCAAGGTCCGAACCGGGCATGCCGAGACCTTCTACGAAAATGCGGCGCTGGCTCTGTTGAAGACCCACAAGATCAAGGACTGAGAGATATTGCCATGTCGACTGAGGTCAGCCCGACTGTAACCATCATGTGCCACCAGTGCGGGGCACTCAACCGCGCCCCCGGCGGCCGGGCGCTTTCCTCCGGGAAATGTGGAAAGTGTTCGGCTTCGCTTTCCACACCGCACCCGGTAGACATTGATGGCGCAAAACTCGCCCGCCTTCAGGCGCATGACAAGGGGGCCTTCATCGTCGATGTCTGGGCGCCGTGGTGCGGGCCGTGCCGCATGATGGCGCCAGCCTATGAGGCCGCGGCGGCCACCTTTGTCGACCAGGCCCGCCTGTTCAAGCTGAACTCGGATGAAAACCAGGCCAGCGCCGCCAGTCTCGGGATCAGGGGCGTGCCGACCCTGATTGCCTATCGGGGCGGCCGGCAAGTCGCCCACCAGTCAGGCGCCCAGACAGGCCCCGCCCTCAATCGCTGGATCTCGTCCGCGATATCCAAAACCTGAAGTAACGCAACCAACACGAAGAGGATAAACACCATGAACATTGATCGCGCAGTATTCGCCTTTGCCGGCATCGTCGTACTCATTGGCCTCGGCCTCGGCTATTTCATGTCACCATGGTGGTTCCTGCTACCTGCCTTTGCCGGCTTGAACATGCTGCAGGCGGCATTCACCGGGTTCTGTCCCGCCGCGATGGTTTTCAAGGCGCTGGGTCTTAATCCGGGGAACGCCTTCCGATAGCAAGCCGCACCCTTTATTGGTCGCCTCACGACAAGCGCTTCGCCGCGAAAGCCCGGAAACTCGTGCCGAATTGACGATTCTGCAGGCGGGTTTTTCAGGCACCGCTGAAAACTTGCGCAGGGCCATCGCCACGGGAAGCGACGGCACCTACCCCCTTGCAAGTCTGCGAAAATTCGTGCGACGTCAAACCCATGGGCGATCAGCCAATCTTTTTTGACGAAATGAAACGCGCCGATGGTACGGCGCGGCCACCATATGCCGACTATTGCGAGTGGCTGGATACCGTGAAGCTGAGCGACCTTCGCAAGAAGTCCCGCGAGGCAGAAATATTCTTTCGCCGGACAGGCATCACGTTCAACGTCTACGGCCAGAAGGATGCCGACGAGCGCCTGATTCCGTTCGACCTGGTGCCCCGCATTATCGACGGCAAGGAATGGCGCCTTCTCGTGAGAGGCATCGAACAGCGTGTTCGCGCCATAAATGCCTTCCTCCACGACATCTATCACCGTCAGGAAATTATCCGCGCCGGACGCATTCCCGAGCACCTCATCGCCCAGAATGAAGCCTTCCTGCCCCAGATGATTGGCGTGACGCCGCCAGGCGGCGTCTACACGCATATCGTCGGAACAGATCTCGTGCGGACGGGGGCGAACGAGTTCTTCGTTCTCGAAGACAATGCCAGAACGCCGTCCGGGGTCTCCTACATGCTGGAGAACCGGGAGACGATGCTGAAGATGTTTCCTGAACTCTTCTCGCGGATAAAGGTCCAGCCGATCAGCAACTACCCGTCGCTTCTGCGCCGGTCTCTCGGCAAGTGCGCACCCGATCGCTGCACAGGCAGTCCGACGGTCGCGGTGCTCACCCCCGGCCTTCACAATTCGGCCTATTTCGAGCACGCTTTCCTCGCCGATCAGATGGGTGCCGAACTTGTCGAAGGGCATGATTTGCGCGTCGTGGATGGCCGCGTCGCCATGCGCACGACACAAGGTTACCAGCCAGTTGACGTCCTCTATCGCCGCATCGATGACGAATATATCGACCCGCTCAACTTCAACCGGCAATCGCTCCTTGGCGTTCCGGGGATCATGGACGTCTACCGCTCGGGGGGAATCACGCTTGCAAATGCGCCGGGTACTGGCATCGCTGATGACAAGGCGATCTACTCATACATGCCTGACATTGTGGAGTTTTACACCGGCCAGACGTCGATCCTGAAGAACGTGCCGACGCACAGGTGCGCTGAGCCTGATGCATTAAAGTACGTCCTGGAAAACCTGGACGAACTCGTGGTGAAGGAAGTCCATGGCTCC
The DNA here is from genome assembly GCF_000961795.1 of Hyphomonas sp. BRH_c22. Lineage (GTDB taxonomy): Bacteria > Pseudomonadota > Alphaproteobacteria > Caulobacterales > Hyphomonadaceae > Hyphomonas. The sequence continues at coordinate 29,114 of NZ_LADU01000012.1, read as the reverse complement.
GGCGGTTACGGAATGCTCGTCGGTCCCGCGGCCAGCAAGCGGGAACTGGCAGCATTTCGCGCCAAGCTCGAGGCCAATCCTTCAAATTATATCGCCCAGCCTACGCTCGCGCTTTCAACCGTTCCCGTCCTCGCCCGCGATGGTTTGGCCCCGCGGCATGTTGATCTCAGACCCTACGTTCTGGTTTCGCCTGATAGCATCGATATCACACCCGGCGGCCTGACGCGCGTAGCCATGAAGGCAGGTTCACTGGTCGTGAACTCCAGCCAGGGTGGAGGCACCAAGGACACCTGGGTGCTGGAGGAATGACCTCATGCTAGGCAAGACCGCAGGCGGGCTGCTCTGGTTGTCCAGGTATCTTGAACGCAGCGAAAACACCGCGCGTCTCGTCGAGGCAGGGTTTCGCATGGCGCTGACCCGCGCGGCGGCTGGTGAGGATGAATGGGCGTCTGTCCTCACGACCGTTGGCTGCCTTGATGCCTATTATGCCCGTCACGACACGATTTCTCCAAATGCTGCCGTCGACTTCCTTTTGCGGGACAAGACCAATCCCTTGAGTGTCTATTCCGTCATGCGCGCCGCGCGGGACAATGCGCGAGCGACGCGAACCGCGCTGACCCGAGAGGTCTGGGAAGCGGTCAATGACGGCTGGATGCAGCTCAAGGAGATGCTGAAGAGGCCGGTATCGCAAGCGGAACTTCCCAAGGTTCTGACAGCCGTCCGTCAACTGAGCGCTTTGGTGCGCGGCGCACTTCAGGGGACGATGCTGCGCAATGATATATTCAGTTTCTCCCGCATCGGATCTCTGATTGAGCGCGCCGACAACACCGCCCGCATTCTTGACGTAAAGTATTATGTCCTCCTGCCGACCGGCGCGTCCGTCGGCTCTTCGCTGGACAATGTTCAGTGGGAAATGATCCTGCGCTCGGCATCAGCAGACAAGTCGTTCCATTGGCTCTACCCCGGTAATGCCAACCCGAAAGCCATCGCTGAATTCCTGATCCTCGATGCCCGCATGCCGCGCTCGCTCGCCTATTGTTATGACGAACTGGTTGGCCATCTTGCTGCGCTCGAATCCGAATACGGTGATCGCAGGCCATGTCATGATCTTGTGGCAAGCTTGGAGGCGAGCCTGACAGGGCGGTCAATTGATGACATCATCGACTTCGGCCTCCATGAATTCATCCGCGAATTCCTGCGGGCCAACGCCGCACTCGCGGCGCAAATAGAAACTGATTACAGGTTCTACGAATAGTCATGCGACTGCACATCAACCACAAGACGCACTATGCCTATGACCAGCCGGTTCCCTACGCGCTGCAGCAAGTCCGCCTGACCCCCAAATCAGGGCGATGCCAGGCCGTCGTGAATTGGGATATCGGCATTGATGGCGGCCGCGTAGAGTGCGCTTTCGACGATCAGCACGGTAACAGGGTCCACCTGGTCAGTCTGGATGGCGGTCAGACCGAAATTACGATTACGTGTTCGGGTGATATCGATACAATCGCGACAGCGGGTGTCACAGGGCCCCATAGTGGTTATACGCCACTCTGGTATTTCAAGCGTCAAACCGCGCTGACCCAGCCGGGCAAGCTTATACGAAAGCTCGCCAGCGACCTGAAGGAAAATCCCGACCCTATCGCGCGCCTTCACGAACTGTCAGCCTCGATCCGGGAGGCGGTTGTTTACGAAACCGACCGCACCGATTCGGGTACCACTGCCGAAGAGGCCCTGCGCGCCGGACATGGTGTCTGCCAGGATCACGCCCATGCGTTCGTAAGCGCAGCGCGCCTCCTCAACTATCCCGCCCGATATGTGAGCGGCTACTTGATGATGGACGACCGCGTCTTCCAGGAAGCCAGCCATGCTTGGGCGGAAGCGCATGTTCCTGATCTCGGCTGGGTCGGGTTCGACGTGTCGAATGTTATCTCGCCCGACGAACGCTACGTCAGAATCGCGACGGGACTCGATTATGACGAAGCCGCGCCGATCTCGGGCATTGTCTTCGGTGACAGCAAGGAATCCCTGCTTGTGTCCCTTCAGGTCCAGCAGTAACGCTGGTCGGTTCAACAAGGGAATTCATGGAAACTGCATGACTTACTGTGTCGCGCTTCGTCTCGATAAAGGCCTGTTATTCATGTCGGACACCCGGACCAATGCGGGCGTCGATAATATTTCCACATTCCGCAAGATGTTCACCTGGTCCGTCGAAGGTGACCGTGTAATCACGATCATGACCGCTGGAAACCTGGCAACGACTCAGGCTGTCATCAGCTTGCTTGACGAACGATCCGTGATACCCGCAGAGCGCAAGCAGACGCTTCTGGCAGCGCCGACCCTCTTCCAGGTCGCCCGCCTCGTGGGCGACACGCTGAAAGAAGTCATCCACACGCAGGCAGAAGAGGGCCAGTCGGCGGAAAGCACGTTCGGCGCCACGCTGATTGTCGGCGGTCAGATCAGGGGCATGGAGCCACGGCTCTTCCTGGTCTACCCCGAGGGCAATTTCATCGAGGCGAGCGATGAAACCCCCTTCTTTCAAGCGGGCGAGACCAAATACGGCCGGCCAATCATCCTGCGTGCCTTTGACCCTGCCATGAGCTTCGAGGATGCGATCAAGCTCCTCTATGTGTCCTTTGACTCCACACTCAAGGCCAATCTGGCCGTCGGGATGCCTCTGGACATGCATGCCTACCGTGCGGGCAGTTTCGAGACCGGCATTCAGCGCCGGGTGCCATCGGACGACCCATACTTCCGAGCCATCTCCTCTGGTTGGGGTGAGGCACTCAAGGCCGCCATCGACAAGCTTCCGAATTTCAGTTTCTAAGCCTTCAAAAAGAGGGACATTTCGGCCCGCTGTCCCGACGTCAGGTCCGGAATGGCCCCTGACTCCCCCTTCCCTTTTGCCCCCGCAGAGTCCAACCTTGCCCACAAGAATATGGATGGTCTGAGAAGAGGTTGAAGGCATGCTGGAAGGTCTGAAAGTCGTTGAATACGCCACCTATATGGCCGCGCCGGGCGCAGGGTGTATTCTCGCAGACTGGGGCGCCGAGGTGATCAAGATCGAGCCACCCGGCGGCGATCCGATCCGCAACTTCTTCCGCTCCATTGGCACCGATTACCAGGACAACCCGGTCTTTGACTTCGACAATCGCGGCAAGAAATCAATCGTCGTCGATACTACCACGCCTGAGGGACAGGAAATCGTCCGCAAGCTGGCCGCTGACGCTGACGTCTTTCTCACCAACGTCCGCCCCGGCGGTCTGAAACGCTCGGGCATGGATCATGACAGCCTCCGCAGCCTCAACCCGAAACTTGTCTATTGTTCCCTCACAGGCTACGGCCTCGAAGGCCCCGACGCAGACCGGCCCGGCTTTGACATTGCCAGCTTCTGGAGCCGGACAGGTGTCGCCCGTTTGACCATTCCCAAGGGCCAGGATCCCTTCGCACTGCGCACCGCTTTTGGCGATCACACGACGTCGATGTCCGCCGCGGCGGGTATCTGCGCCGCTCTGGTGGAAGCCCAGCGCACCGGCAAGGGCCGCCTCGTCGAGGCATCCCTGTTCCGGACTGGTCTCTATGCAATGGGATCGGATTTTGCGATCCAGCTTTTCTTCGGACGCATTGCATCGACCAAGGGCCGTACCGAGCAAATCGTCCCATTATCGAATTTCTACAAGACTGCAGACGATCACTGGATATGCATCGTCGCCCGTCAGGGCGATGTCGACTGGGTCCCCATGTGCAAGGTGATCGACCGCGAGGACCTCGCAACCGACCCGCGCTACGTGACAGCGAAGGGGCGCCGCCAGAATATGGAAGACGTCGTCGCAATCATTGACGAGGGCTTTGCTAAATATACCCGCGAGGAAATATCCGCGCGCCTCGACGCCAATTCCATCGCCTGGGCGCCGGTCCAGACACTCGCCGAAGTTGCACAGGATCCGCAGGCCTTTGCGTCCGGTGCAATTGTGCAGACGCCGAGTGCCAAGGGCGACGGCTCAACCTACCCTGCCCCGGCCTCACCCGTCCGGTTTCCCGGCGCGGATGACGGCCCCAAGGGGCCATCTCCAAGGATGGGCCAGCATACGAGGGAGGTCCTGGCGTCGCTCGGAATCACCGAAGCCGATATTCAGGCCATGTATGATTCGTCAGTCGTCGCGTGATTGTCGCAGGCGGCAGGGCGGATCAGAATTCATCCTGCCGCGCTTTGACCATATGGACCAGATACTCCGACAAGACCTTGATCCGCGCCAGATCAGCCAGGTCCTCATGTACGGCCAGCCAGAAGGACCGGTTTACCTCGATGGCATCCGTCAGGATCGGTACAAGATCGGCGTGCCGGTTCGCAATGAATTTCGGCAGGATGCACAGTCCGGAACCCGCCCGCGTCATCTCCAGCTGGGCAATGATGCTCGGGCTGGAAAGCCCCGGGTGCAGTCCCGGCAGGACTTCGTCGAAGTAGCGCAACTGGGGCGAATAGATCAGGTCGTCCACATAGCCGATCAGCCTGTGGTCGCTTAGGGCATCGACGGTGATGATAGGTCCCCTCGAAGCAAGGTATTCACGGCTGGCATAGAGTCGTAGCGAATAATCCGTCAGTTTGCGCACCTTCATCCGGCCCGCCTTTGGCCGGGTCAGCAGCACAGACATGTCGGCTTCGCGTTTCGGAACACTGACCAGGCCTGAAAGTGCGATCAGGTCGATTTCGATCCCCGGCCACTCCTTGACGAACTGCGCCAGAATGGGCGCGATGAAGGCCGTGCCGAACCCTTCTGTGGCACCCAGCCTGACCTTCCCGACGAGTGACCGCCCGCCTTCACCCGTATCGCCAATGCCAAGTGTGATCGCTTCCATCGCTTCAGCGCGCTCCGCAAGGGCTTCGCCTTCAGGCGTGAGTACATGTCCCCTGCGCGTTCGCTCGAACAGGGTCTGGCCAACATCCGCCTCCAGCCGACGCAACCGGCGGCTGAGCGTCGTCGGATCCTGATGCAGGACAGCGCCTGCCAGATCCAGCTTCTGTTGGCGGCTCACCACCAGGAACAGCTTCAGGTCATCCCAGTTCATTCCAGTCAACCTGCAAAAACACAGGTATAAGCTGCATTTATCTTCATTTACCAGAAGAAACACTGGTCGTAAGTAAGGGGCAAATGGCAATCAAAGGGATCACAGCCCATGCGCGACGTTCATCACTTCATCAATGGCAAGCAAGTCGTCGGCACGTCCGGCCGCTTCGGCGACATCTACAATCCGAACACGGGTGAGGTTCAGGCGCGGGTCCAGCTTGCAACCGAGGCCGAACTCGGTGCGGCCGTTGACAGCGCCAGGGCCGCTTTCCTCGGCTGGTCCACGACCAATCCGCAGCGCCGCGCCCGTGTCATGTTCGAGTTCAAGCGCCTTCTGGAAGCGAACATCAACGAACTCGCTGAACTGCTCTCATCCGAACACGGCAAGGTCGTCGCCGATTCAAAGGGCGACGTTCAGCGCGGTATAGACGTGGTCGAATTCGCCTGCGGCATCCCCCACCTGCAAAAGGGCGAATATACCGAAGGCGCAGGCCCCGGAATCGACGTCTATTCCATGCGCCAGCCGCTCGGCGTCGTGGCGGGCATCACGCCGTTCAACTTCCCCGCCATGATCCCCTGCTGGATGTCGGCTGTCGCCATTGCCTGCGGCAACACATTCATCCTCAAGCCGAGCGAGAAAGACCCCTCGGTCCCGCTCCGCCTCGCCGAACTGATGCTCGAAGCCGGCGCGCCCGCTGGCGTCCTCAACTGCGTGCATGGTGACAAGGTCTCGGTCGATGCGATCCTGACCCATCCTGACATCAAGGCCGTCAGCTTTGTCGGTTCCTCCGACATTGCCCAATACGTCTACAGCCTCGGCACCAGCCACGGCAAACGCGTCCAGGCCATGGGCGGCGCGAAGAACCACGGCATCATCATGCCGGACTGTAATATGGAGCAGGCCGTGAAGGATATTGTCGGCGCCGCCTATGGCTCAGCCGGCGAGCGCTGCATGGCCCTGCCCGTCGCTGTCACGGTCGGCAAAAAGACCGGTGACGAGTTCGTTGAACGCATGCTGGACGCCGCCCGCACACTCAAGGTCGGCATCTCGACTGACACGGATGCCCATTACGGCCCCGTCGTCTCAGCCGCCCACAAGGCCAAGGTCGAGTCCTATATCCAGATGGGCGTCGATGAAGGCGCCGACCTGTTGATGGATGGCCGCGGCCACACGCTGCAGGGCCACGAGAATGGCTTCTTCATCGGCCCGTCCCTGTTCGACAATGTGAAACCGCACATGCAATCCTACAAGGAAGAGATCTTCGGTCCCGTCCTGCAGGTGGTTCGTGCTGAAACGCTGAAAGAGGCTGCTGCGCTCGCCTCCGACCACCAGTATGGCAATGGGTGCGCCATCTTCACGTCCAACGGCCGGGCCGCGCGCGAGTTTGCCGCGCAGGTCAATGTCGGTATGGTCGGCGTCAACGTGCCGATCCCTGTGCCGGTGTCGTATCATACATTCGGAGGCTGGAAGCGCTCGGCCTTCGGCGACACCAACCAGCATGGCCCTGAAGGCGTTCGCTTCTGGACGAAGATCAAGACGGTCACCCAGCGCTGGCCCGAAGGCGACGAAATCGGCGACCAGGCCTTCATCATTCCGACTATGGGATAGGCCTGCCGCGCGGCGGCTTGTCCGGAATTCAGAGGTCAGGTATTTTGCTCAGGTTTAGACATCGAAATCGGGGAGGGATTGATGACGTCTACCATACTCGCACATCCTGCCGCCAGCGACCGCCAGTTCTTCCGGGCATGTTTCACCGCCATGGCCTTCGTGCTCGTGTCGGGCTTTGTGGTCCAGCTGGCACTCGGCAGGTCCAGCTTCAACGCACCGCTGATCGTGCACCTTCATGCCGTCGTCTTCATGGGCTGGGTCGGCATCGTGCTGGCCCAGTCCTGGCTCGCCACCGGCGGCAACATCGCAATGCATCGCCAGCTCGGAAAGCTCGCGCTCGTCTGGGCAATCACCATGATTGTCTTCGGAACGCTTGTGACCTTGGCGGCAACGCAGACCGGGCGCACCCCCTTCTTCTTCCAGCCCCAGCATTTCCTGATCGCAAACCCCATGACGCTGCTGGGTTTCGCCGGCCTGCTCATCGCGGCCATTGCCCTGCGCCAGCAGACGGATTGGCATGCGCGCCTGCAGGTCGGTGCTTTCGTCATGCTCATGGGGCCGGGCTTCGGCCGCCTCATTCCGATGCCTTTGCTGACGCCTTATGCCTTCGAAACTGCGGGCCTGGTCGCGCTCCTCGTCCCGGCCATCGGCATGCTGCGCGACTGGCGCGTCCACGGCCGGCCGCACCCGGCCTGGCTCTGGGGCACGGGCGTGCTCATCGCGGTCATGGTGCTGGCGCGCGTGCTCGCCTTTTCGCCCGTGGGAGCGGCAATCTACGAGTCAGCTACAGCGGGCAGCATCGTCGCCGGAACGGATGGGCTCGCCTTCCCGCCGCCACCGCCGGGGCCGATGTGATCGCTTGAACGTAATACACTGGCCGCTGATAAGCCGTCAGCCTACCCTTCAGCGCATATGCGCTGAAGCAAACTTTCATTTGGAAACGGACATGGCAAACTTCAACACGATCACTTTCGAACATACCGGCCGGGTCGCCCTCGTCACCCTGAACCGGCCGGACAGCCTCAATGCCCTCAATGCCGAGACCATGGCCGAGATCGCGGCCCTGTTTGCCGAGCTCGACCGGCATCCTGACGTCGCCGTAACGGTGCTGACAGGCGAGGGCCGGGCCTTCGCCGCTGGCGCCGACATCAAGGAGATGCAGCCGCAAGGCTTCTCGGACATGTATGTGCAGGACTATTTCGCCGGCTGGGACAGGTTTGCCGCATCGCGCAAGCCGATCATTGCGGCGGTCAACGGGTTTGCCCTCGGCGGCGGCTGCGAGCTCGCCATGATGTGCGACCTGATCATTGCCTCCGACAAGGCCAAGTTCGGCCAGCCCGAGATCAAGCTTGGCGTCACCCCCGGCATGGGCGGTTCCATCCGCCTCACCAAGGCCGTCGGCAAGGCCAAGGCCATGGACATGGTCCTCACCGGCCGCATGATCGACGCCGCCGAGGCTGATCGCATCGGGCTCGTCTCCCGTGTCGTTCCACATGATTCACTGATGGACGAGGCCATGAAGGCCGCGAATGAAATCGCCTCTTACTCCCTGCCATCCCTCATGGCTGCCAAGGAAATGGTCGGCCGCGCGCTGGAGCTGCCCACGACTGAAGGCGTCCGCTTCGAACGCCGCCTGTTCCAGGGTCTGTTCGGAACAAAGGACCAGAAGGAAGGCATGACGGCCTTCACCGAAAAGCGCGCACCTGAATTCAAAGACCACTAGGAGCCACACATGACACGTATCGCCTTCATCGGTCTCGGAAACATGGGCGCGGGCATGTGCGCCAATCTCGCGAAGGCAGGCCATCAGGTCCGCGCCTTCGACCTCAACAAGGATGCCATCGCCAAAGCAGAATCCTCTGGCGCCATAGGCGCGGCATGCGTCGCTGACGCGGTGCGCGATGCAGAGATCGTGGTGTCCATGCTCCCCGCGGGCAAGCATGTCCTCAGTGTCTATTTCGGGTCGGACAGCGTCGCCGCGAATGCGCCAAAGGGCACGCTTTTCCTCGATTGCTCCACCATCGCAGTCGAAGATGCGCGCGAAGCGTCGAGACAGGCTGAAGCGGCAGGTTTCACGATGGTCGACGCGCCCGTCTCGGGCGGCACCGCGGGCGCCGAGGCTGGAACGCTCACTTTCATGTGCGGCGGACCAGAGGACAGTTTTGCGCGCGCCAGACCGCTCCTCGAGAAAATGGGCAAGAACATCTTCCACGCCGGCGGCAGCGGCAATGGCCAGGCTGCCAAGATCGCCAACAACATGCTGCTCGGCATTTCGATGATCGCGACCTCGGAGGCCTTCAACCTTGCCGAAAAGCTCGGTCTCGACGCGCAGACCTTCTTCGACATTTCCTCAACGGCCTCGGGGCAATGCTGGTCAATGACGTCCTATTGCCCGGTCCCCGGCCCCGTGCCCGCATCCCCGGCCAATCGCGACTACCAGCCTGGTTTCGCTGTCGCGATGATGCTGAAAGACCTGCATCTCGCTGCTGAAGCAGCAAAAGCGTCAGGCGCCGACATTCGCCTCGGCGAGATGGCCGAGGCGATCTATGGCAAGCTCGATGAGAAAGGCTTTGGCGGCCTCGACTTTTCCGGCGTCATCAAGGATGTGCGCGGCGAAATCTAGCGGCCCTTGAATTCGGGTTTCCGCTTCTCCAGGATCGCGTTGACCCCCTCCATGTGGTCTTCGGTTTCGTGCATCAGTGCCTGAGCGGCGGCCGACATTTCCATGATCGTGTCATACGAGGCCGTATTGGCCTGACGCATCAATGTCTTGGCAAGACGCAGCGCCTGCGGCGGTTGGCCAGCGATCCGCTCGGCCAGTTTCATGGCTTCATCCATCAGCTGGTCTGCCGGATAGATCTCGGACACGAGGCCCCATTCCTTGGCGGTCGCCGCGTCGATCACGTCGCCGGTGAACAGCAACTGCGCCGCACGCGACGACCCGATCAGGCGCGGCAACAGCCAGGCTCCGCCATCGCCCGGAATGAGTCCCAACTTGAGGAACGTGACGCCCAGCTTGGCATGGTCGGCTGCAAGCCGGATGTCTGCCATGCAGGCCACGTCGCAACCGAGGCCAATGGCCGGGCCATTGATTGCGGAAATCAGCGGGACTTCGAGATTGTAGAGCGACCGCACGATCACATGAATATTGTCGCGATACCCACCGCGCACGTCATACGGCTTGCCGCCAAAGGCGCCGGACCGTTCCTTCATCGCCTTCACGTCCCCACCTGCCGAAAAGGCACGGCCGGAGCCCGTCAGGACAGCACAGCGGATCGACTTGTCGGCCACCACTTCGGCGCAGACCTTCGCGACTGCCGGGCCGTCGCCCTCCTGGCCAAGCGCATTCATCATGTCCGGCCGGTTCAGCGTCATCACTGCAATGGGGCCGCGCTTTTCGAGAAGGAGGATCGACATGGTTCTTTGTCCCTGAAAGTTTGAATTTGCCTACTCTGCTGTCAGGCGCAGGCGGGTTTGTCCACTCCCCCTGCCCCTAGGACGAATGCTTTGTCCGCGCGCCAGCTTCCGGAGGCGTTTCCGGATTCCCGGCGAAGCATTGCGCATAGGCCATCCAGGTTTCCGCCGTCTGGCCCTGAACCTGGAGCTGTGTGTCGTCAATATTGCGTGTCTGGGTCACGACCTGGCAAAACTCATCTGCCCTGCCCTCTATGCGCTCTGCCGTACTTTCATCCCCATAGGCCCAGACATCGCCCGAAGGCGCGATCAGGCGAACAAAAGGCATCGTGGCGGGCACGTCCAGCTTTCGATTGCGGAACGTCCAGCCAAACGTGTTTATTCCCAGCACGACTATGTTGCGGATCCGGTCTGTCTCCACGCGTGTCGCTCCAAGCCGGTCGTAGATCTCCTGCCCGTGCGCCCATGTCTCCATCAGGCGCGCCGTAATGGACGAGCGCGCACTCATGTCAGGCCCTGCCCATTTCAGGCGCGCTTTCGGGTCGGCGGTACTGAAGGCCTGCGCCGTCGCTTCGGCCTGCGTCTTCCACAAGGCCAGCAGCGCCTGTCCACCGGCGCCTTCGACATGTGCGCGCTCGACCGGCTGCATGCCGCCCGCGCGGGCGATCGCGCTCATCTGGGCAATAAGCAGCCCTTCGTCATTCAGCTGCAGCCACGCCATCCAGTTCCAATAGTGAAGGTGCCTCAGCACATCATTTATGGTCCACGCCTTGAACTGGGTAATCAGCTCAAAGTCCGAATCCGGCCGCTCGGACAGAAGGCCATGAAGTGCCAGGCTCTCTTGCAGAAAGTCTTTAGCCTGTTCCATATGGGTCTCTCCGCTTCAACTTTGCTCACGCGGTTACCATAGCGACCTGCTGTGACGATGAAATAGCGTCTCAACCCTTCCGTTGCGTCCGCGTCGCGGCCATTTTCGGGGCACGCTGCCATCACCGTGAGGATCGTGTGGCCGGGAGGCAACGCGAAGGACACCAGACTATGCGGCCCGTGAAAACCGCTTGCCAACGCGCCTCAACTTTTCTAATCAGATGTTATATCGTAACGTAACTGAAGGATCCCATCTTATGCCGCGTTTCCTCCTCCTGGCGGTCGCCAGCGCTCCCCTGCTGGCGACAATGGCCCATGCGCAACAAGTCGAAGACCAGGAACTGAGAGCGTCAACCGTCATCGTCACCGCACCTGGCCCGGATCGCAATGCAGATGAACTCATCGGCAATGCTACGGTGATCGAGCGTGAAGAGATCTTGGAAATACTTGCCGGATCGCTCGGCGACACGCTCGACCGCCAGCCCGGCGTGTCCACCACCTTTTTTGGCCAGGCAGCGAGCCGTCCGGTCTTGCGCGGGCTCGGCGCCGAACGGGTACAGGTTTTGACAAATGGCATCGGTGTGATTGATGCCTCGGCAGCCTCGCCGGACCATCAGGTTGCTGCCGATGGCATTGATGCCGAACGGATTGAAATCCTGCGAGGATCGGCGGCGCTCGCCTATGGCGGTCAGGCGATTGGCGGCGTGGTGAACGTGATTGACGGCTTGATCGTTGAAGACCTTCCGGATGACCCCGTCTCGGCAGATCTGTTCGGGGCTTATGACAGTGTGAATGCGGGTTCTGAACTGGCGGGCCGAGCGCAAATGGCAAAGGGGCCATTCGTCTTTACCCTGACCGGGTCGCAACGCGATTTCGGCGACTATGACATACCCGGTTTCGCCAGGTCGGCCTTGCGGCGCGCGGCAGACGGCGAGGATGGCCCGCAGGACAGCTTGCCAAACTCCTTTGCTGAAACGCAGTCGCTGGCGGGCGGCGCCAGCTGGGTCGGCGCATCGGCCTTCCTCGGGGCCGCCATACGACAGCAGACCGCGACCTATGGCCTGCCCGGCGAAGCTGACGAATCGCCCTTCATCGACCTGGAACAGACCCGCGTCGATCTGCGCGGCGGGGTCTCCGTCAATAACGGCCTCCTTACCGACATTGTCGGCACGTTCGCCGTGGGCGATTACACCCATACGGAATTTGAAGCGGCCGGCGAACCTGGCACCGTCTACGAATCCGATGGCGTTGAAGGGCGCGTCGAATTCGGCCATGCCATTGGCAGCTTCGAGGGCGCCTTCGGCGTGCAGTATCTCGACAAGGAACTTCGGGCGTTCGGGGATGAGGCGTTTATTACCCCCACAACAACGAAAAGTGTCGGTGCCTTCCTCTACGAGACCCGCGAATGGGATAACGGATTTGGTGTCGAAGGCGGTTTGCGCATCGAAAGTGTCGAACTCGCCAATGTCATATCCGGATCGGTGGACTTCGATCTCCTGAGCGGTTCTTTTGGCCTGCACCAGCACTTTGACAGCGGCGTCTTTTTCGGTGGCCAGCTTTCCTACACCGAGCGTGCACCCAATGAGAGTGAGCTGTTCGCCTTTGGTCCGCACCTCGCCTCCGAACAGTTCGAAGTCGGCAACGCGGAGCTTGGAAAAGAGAGCGGGCTGAACCTTGAGGGCACTGCCCGCTGGCGCGGGGAGAATGGCGGCATCGGCATCAACCTCTTTGTCACCGAATTCAGCGACTTCACGTTCCTGACGCCCAGTTTCATCGTGGAAGATGGCGTTGAGGTCAGCGAAGCCGACGGCCTGCCGGTCTTTGCCTTCGTCCAGGATGATGCCAGCTTCATTGGCGGCGAGATCTATGCCGATTACACGTTCCGCGATGGTCCGCTGAGTGCTGACTGGACCTTCGATGCGAGCGTGGATCTTGTGCGCGCAGACCTTGATGGAGGCGGCAATGTCCCGTTCATCCCGCCGGTCACCCTGAATGCAGGCGCCAGCGCGGAATGGGGCGCATGGGAAGTCGGCACGGCCATAACCTTTGCGGGCGATCAGGACGATCCTGGCGCCGGCCAGCTGCCGACAGATGGCTACACCACGCTCGACCTGCGGGCCGAAGTGGACTTGTCGGACTTTGGCTTTGGTGCCGATGGCACGGAAGCTTTCATCGAGGCACGTAACGTGACCGACGAGGAAGTGCGGTATTCCACCTCTGTCCTGAAGGATGTTGCCCCTGCTCCGGGCCAGAACATCCGGGTCGGCATCAGGGTCGCCTTTTGATGACCGCCCGTACAGCCGCGATTGACGCCTCGGCCGTCACCCTGTCGGGCCTATGCCTGATTCACTGCATGGCGCTGCCCCTGATTGCAGCTTTCCTCCCGGTCGCGGGGGTCTTCGCTGACGCAGAATGGGTGCACAAGGCGTTTGTCGCGGCTGCGCTTCCCTTGTCAGGCTTCGCCATCGTACGGAGCTGGAAATCGCGAGGCGGGACCGGCTTCGCCTTGCTCGCGGCTTTCGGCCTCACGCTGCTCGTATCAGCAGCCTTTGCCCCTGCCCTGCACGACCTTGAGACACCCCTTACCGTCACGGGTGCGCTGCTCCTGGGATCAGCGCACGTTTGGCGCTGGAACCGGCACACAAGCAGTCCCCCCCAGTGAAATGCCACGATTGGGGGCCATGCGCCGTTTGGTATCGTGCAATACCGTGAGGCATAGCCGCGAGAAACGGGGAACCATTCCCACTCGTCGATGAAGACCCTGAACGATTCAAAAAGCCCTGCTGATTATAATGCTCACGAAAAATACGATCATGGATTCCGGCGAAATTGCTCGCAAGCAGAGCGGATCAACACCAGTCTGCAACCACTAGGGAGACAGGTGGTTTCCAGTGCGGAGGATCTCTGGCTTACCCTGCCCCAGGGATGCGAGGAAAGTGGCCGGACGCACGAGACTTGCCACCTGCGCGAGATTGTGGCCGATCTCACGCAAGAATCCGGTTTTCCAAATATGCACGATCAGGGATTGGGCCAGTCACTCGGATGTCAGCGCCATGTCAGCAAATACATGCATATATACGGCGAAAGGTCTCGAATGCGCGTACTGATCATTGAAGATAATCAGGCCCTCTCAGCTCTCATGGTGGAGAGACTTGGCGTGCGTGGTATTCAGACTGACCAGGCTTTCAACCTGGAGGACGCCGAGCATCTGATGCAGACCGTGAACTATGATGCGCTCCTCCTTGATCTTGGCCTGCCCGATGGCGATGGATTGATCTGGCTGGCTGCACAGCCAAAATCACGCCCGCCCGTGCTTGTCCTGACGGCGCGGGGAACACTTCATGAGCGCGTCAGCGGCCTCGACACGGGGGCTGACGATTATCTGGTCAAACCCGCAGAGGCAGAAGAGATCGCAGCACGACTGCGCGCGATTACACGCCGGCCGGGGGATCGCGAAAGCGTTCGGTTGACATGTGATGAACTCTCGCTGGACCTCGCCAGCCGTGAGGTCTGGTGTAATGAACAGCTCATCACGCTTGGTGGCAAGGAGACCGAGATGCTGGAAACGCTGCTGCGAAATTGTGGACGTGTCGTGCCGCGCGAACGCATGGAGGCAGCAATCTACGGCGCGGGAGAACCGGTCACACCAAATGCACTCGAAGCCCTTGCATCACGCCTTCGAAAACGGCTCTTAGAAGCAGGCGCAGACAATGTGCTCCATACAGTCAGGGGCGTCGGCTATTTTATTGGCCACCGGAAACCATCATGAGGTCCATTCGTTTTCGCCTTCTGGCAGGTTTCGCGGTCTCCGGCCTGATCGGCGCCTGCGTGCTGGCGATGATCGTGGTGAAGCAATATGATCTTCTTGGCCCGTCCCCGCTGCCCAAGGCAGAGGCTCGCGCGGAGATACTCGACCATGTCGTGCAGCCCCTGCTGGTCTTTCTCGCGCTGTTTGCCGCCGGGGCATTTCTCGTCGTAAGACGGGTCGAACGCGACCTTGCTGACACAGCTCGGGAAGTCGAATCGGCGGCCGCGCGGCTTGACAGCTATGCCCCGGACCTGGGGAAGTTTCCGAGCGAGCTCCATCCCTTCGTGCAGGCCGTCAGCGATCTGACAAGCCGCCTCAAGACCCATGCCCGTCGCCAGGAGTCGTTTTCATCCGACGCCGCGCATGAGCTCAAGACACCGCTCGCCATGCTGGCCCTTGAACTTGACAAACTCCCGGAGCAGGACGCGCCCCGGCTGCGCGAACATATCCTGTCACTGTCAAACATGATCGACCAACTCCTGCTGCTTGCCAGAAGCAACACGGTGGAAATTGGCGGGTCGGGAATGCAGATCGACCCCGCCGCGCTGGCCCGCCGCGTTGTTGAAGACCTTGCTCCCGCCGCCATTGATGCGGGCCGCGTCTTGTCTTGCGAAACCAACAACCCAGATCCGGTTACAGGACTGGACGAAGCCATCACCGCTGCGGTCCGCACCCTGGTGACCAATGCCATCAGGGCAACCCCGCGAGGCGGGCAGATCACAGTAATAGCCGGACCAGGGCCAGTGATCAGTGTTCTAGATCAGGGCCCGGGATTGGATGCAATCGAACTTGACCATCTCAAGGCGCGTGGCGTGCGCGCAGACAGTGCGCCCGGGGGATCGGCTGGTCTCGGACTGGCCATCGCTGACCGCATCGCCGAGGCACATGGCGGCGAGTTGCAGACCTGCCTGCCGGATGCGCGGGGACTGCGCCTGGTCTTTCCGGCGCATGCAAAAGTCTGATCACTGTCAGTGTGTTGTCAGGTTGAGCCGGTATGGCTCGGCGCAGGAAACAGCCATGTTTGGGGCTTTGCGTGACGATGCACTTTACTTCATTCATTCTTGTGATTGGCATGCTTGCAATGGCCGGAAGCGGCGCAAGCCTTGCCCAGGAGATTGATCTCTCCGCATCCCAGAGCAAGGCCCTCGGAATAGAGACCGCTGCAGTCTCGCTGGCATCAGACAGCCCTGAGGCGCGCCGTTTCACCGGCCAGGTGATGATCCCGCCCGGCGGCAGTTCGCCCGTCACTTCGCCGTTTGACGCTGTCCTCATCGAAATGCGCGTCGTTCCGGGCATGACCGTCACCGCCGGAACGCCGGTCGCCCGCCTTTACAGTCCGGACTATGAAGCGAGCCGCACGGACCTTGAGACCCGGCGCCTGGCCGCCGCGCATATGGGCGAGATTGCCAGACGCGCAGAGCAACTCGGCGCGATGGGGCTGCGGTCCCGACAGGAAGTCGATGAAGCCAGGCATGACGCCGCCTCCGCCGAACTTGAACTGGCAACGCTCCGCAGAAGTCTCTCCATTGTGCGCGCAGGCTCGGGATCCGGCGAATTCGAATTGACCGCGCTGCGGGACGGCCAGGTCATGCAGATCCTCGTCGCCCCTGGACAGTCGGTTGCCCGGGCAGAGCCTCTCGTCATCTTTGGCTCCGATGATGATTACTGGCTGGAACTGCCTGTCCCCGAAGCCCTGGCCGCGAATCTCGCGATCGGCGCGCAGGTCGATCTCTCGGCCTCGGATCAGACAGGCGAGATCGTCGCCATGGACCCGGGAATCAATCCGGCCACGCGGTCGGTGAACATCTATGTTGACCTGCCGCAGGGGCCGGCCTGGCGCGTCGGGCAGCTTGCCGATGCCGTATTTTCCTTCGGCGCTTCAGGCAGTGCGCTGAGCGTTCCCGCACGTGCGATTGTGCGCTTTGGCCCGGACACGGCCGTCTTCGTCGAGCGCGCAGGCGGGGTCGAGCGGGTGTTCGTGGAGATTGTGTCTCAGGATCGTTCCATCTCGATTGTTTCAGGCGACCTTCAACCGGAAGACCGCGTTGTCGTTTCGGGTCTCGCTGCGCTCAAGAACCTGGTCGAGGCGGGCTGATGGGCTTCCTTGATCGACTGATCGCCTTCTCCCTTACTCAGCGGGTGTTCATGCTGGGTGCCGCGCTCGTGTTGATCCTCGCCGGCCTCTACTCAGCTTACAAACTGCCCATTGATGCCTTTCCCGAGATTGCGCCGACACAGGTCAAGATCATCATGAAGGCCCCGGGCATGACCCCGGAAGAGGTGGAATCCCGCATCGTGCGCCCGCTCGAGATGGAGCTGCTCGGCATTCCAAACCAGACCGTGATGCGGGCCCGCGCGAAGTATGCCATTGCCGACATCACAATCGACTTCACCGACGGCACGGACATTTACTGGGCCCGCCAGCAGGTCTCCGAGCGCCTCAACATTGTCCGCGACAGTCTGCCGGAGACAGTCGAGGGCGGCCTTGCGCCAATTTCTACCGCGCTATCTGAAGTCTTCATGTTCACCATTGAGGGCGACACGCTCTCACTGGAAGAGAAGCGCAGCCTACTCGACTGGACGATCCGGCCAGCGCTTCGCAGCCTGCCCGGCGTTGCCGATGTAAACGCGCTTGGCGGCCGGGTCGTCACATATATGGTCGTTCCGGATGAAGCGGCCATGGCGGCGGCCGGTGTCAGTCTGTCCGATCTCCGCGAAACCCTGGAAATGAACAATCGCAATGATGGTGCCGGCCGCGTCTCGGACGGGGAAGAAGCCCTCGTGGTCCGCACGGTCGGCGCGGCATCGGGCACGCAGGATCTCGCCGGGCTGGTGGTCAAGGAAGTGAACGGCACGGTCGTTCGGATCAGCGACGTTGCCCGCGTCGAAACCGGGTCTCTGACGCGCTACGGGTCGGTAACGCGCGACGGAACGGGTGAGGCGGTTGAAGGCATCATTGTTGCCCTGCGTGGCGCCGACGCCCGCACGGTCGTGCGCGGTGCCGAGGCAAAGCTGGCTGAACTGGAAAGCAGTTTCCCCGAAGGCGTAACCGTATCGGTCTTCTACAATCGCGCCGAGCTCATCGAGACCGCCGTTGGCACCGTCAGCGAGGCGCTTCTCATCGCCATTGGCCTCGTGGTCCTTCTTCTGATCCTGTTTCTCGGCGACTGGCGCGCCGCGCTCGTCGTCAGCCTGATCCTTCCGGCTGCCATTCTGGCTACCTTCCTCCTGATGCGCCTGTTCGGCCTGTCGGCGAACCTGATGAGCCTCGGCGGGCTGGCCATCGCCATCGGCATGATTGTCGACGGCGCCATCGTCGTGACGGAGAATTCGGTCGAGCGCCTTCGCGAAAACCGCAAGGCCAATAGTCTGCACGTGATTTACCGGGCCACGAGCGAAGTCGCCCTGCCAACGGCCGCAGGTGTTTTCATCATCTGCCTCGTGTTCGTTCCCCTTCTCACCCTGCAGGGGCTTGAGGGAAAGCTGTTCGCGCCCGTGGCGCTCGCCATCGTGTTCGCATTGGGATCGGCTCTGCTGCTGGCGTTTACCTTCATCCCAATGCTGGCATCCTATCTCCTGAAGCCGAAATCCGGAGACGATACATTTCTGATGCGGCTGATCACACCGGGATACGAAGCCCTGCTGGGCATTGTCCTGCGTCGTCCCTCCGCCATCTATACGGTTGCCGCCGTCAGCGCCGTGCTTGCAGTTCTGGCTTACCAGAATACGGGCAAGACATTCATGCCGACGATGAACGAGGGCGATGTGGTGATGCAGGTTGCAGCCCTCCCATCGATCACGCTCAACCAGAGCGAAGCAGACGACCTGCGAATCGAGGCGGCCATTCTTGCTGCGGTCCCGGAGGTCGAACACGTCATCTCCCGGGTGGGCTCGGATGAGCTGGGTCTCGACCCGATGGGGCTGAATGAAAGCGACATGTTCCTGCAGCTTGCCCCGCGCGAGACCTGGAGGGGCCCCGACACCGACTGGCTTGTGGGTGAAATCCGGACCGTCATGGATGATTTCGTCGGCATCGAGACTGCCTTCACCCAGCCGATCGAGATGCGCGTCTCGGAGCTTCTGACAGGATCGCGTGGTGATCTTGCCATCAAGATCTTTGGGCCCGATTACGGCACGCTGGCCGAGACAGCCGGGCAGATAGAAGCTGTCGTTGCGGCCGTTCCCGGCGCGTCAGACGTTTTCACAACGTCCAATGACGTGTCGGAATACCTGCAGATCGACATCGATCCGCAGCGCGCGGGACGTTACGGCTTCAGTGTGGTCGACATACAGGACGAACTTCGGGCAAGGCTCGAAGGCGTCCTGGCAGGCGAGATCATCGAACCGGGACGGCGCACGCCCATCCTCATCCGCACCGATCCCGAACAATCCGGCAGCGTCCCCGATTTCTCGCAGATCAGTCTCGTCAATTCGCAAGGCATTCGCGTTCCCTTGACGGAGATTGCACGCATCGAGCGGGTGGCCGGCCTCGCCTCGGCCGCGCGCGAGAACGCGTCACGCTACGCCGTGGTGCAGGCCTTCGTCGAAGGACGCGACCTGGTGGGCTTCGTGAATGACGCTCAGCAGGCTGTGAGCGATCAGGTGGAACTGCCAGTGGGTTACAGTCTGGAATTTGGCGGCGAGTTCGAAAATCAGCGCCGGGCCTCTGCGCGCCTTTCGCTCATGGTGCCCGTCTCCATCGTGCTCATCTTCGTGGTTCTGTTCGCGACACTCCGATCGCTTCGCCAGTCGCTGCTCATCCTTTTCAACATCCCCTTCGCCCTTGTCGGCGGACTCATTGCCCTCAGCCTGTCCGGGGAATATCTGTCCGTACCGGCATCAGTCGGCCTGATCGCCCTTCTCGGTATCGCCGTGCTCAACGGGCTGGTCCTCGTCACATGTTTCAACGACCTGCACGCGCTGGGACATCCGCTCGAAAAAGTCGTGCGGCTTGGTTCAAACCGCCGGTTGCGGCCCGTGCTGATGACAGCGATGACTGCAGCCTTTGGCCTCGCACCGCTCCTGTTCGCCAATGGGCCAGGTTCAGAGCTGCAACGCCCGCTCGCCATCGTTGTTGTCGGGGGCCTTGTTTCATCAACGCTCCTGACGCTGTTCCTCCTGCCGGTGCTCTATCGCCAGTTTGGCGCAGACAAGTCAGCCGCATCCGATCATGAGGGAGATGTCCAATGGACCAGACCTTACGCAAGCTGACGCTAGTTGGCCCGGCCGCGATCGAGTCGGCCCTGATCGACTGTCTAGACGGAATGGAGCCAGCCCTGCCCGGCTATACCACCCTGTCCGGCGAGGGGCGCGGGGCAAGCGCAGACCTTCCAAGCCCGGCCGAACGCGTGCGCGGCGCCATGCGGGTGATCACTGTCCTGATGATCCTGCCCGAGCGCGAGATCCCTCCGATACTCGAAGCGGTCAGGCAAGCCTGCCCCCGGCCCAATATTGCCTATTGGGTCGAGCCAATCCTCGACTTTGGACGCCTGAAATGAAACCGCGCTTTTTTGTCTCGGCGGCCATGGCCGTCCTCTCTGCAATCGCCTCGGCCACAGCGCAGGAGGCCGAAATATTTCGTCTCATGGATGAGGCCATTACTGCCACACCGGAAACGGAGATCGCACGCGCTGATGTCGACCGGGCACGCGCCGTCGGCAACCAGTTGACGGCGGGCCCTTATGAGTTCGAGCTTGCCGCGTCGGGCGGACATCGGCGGGTGGAAGACCCCCTGCTGCCGGACATGGGATTCAACGAATGGTCGCTCGATCTGTCCCGCACTGTCCGTTTGCCGGAAAAACGGCGTATCGATAGCACGCTGGCCGGTGTCGAACTCGAAATCGCCGAAGCACAGCGAGACGCCATGCATGTTGCGGAGCGGCTGGAATTCGTCACGAGATGGAACGATTGGTACCATTGGACGGCCCTGTCCGAAACGTCCCTTCAGCTGGCCGAATCGGCACAACGGCTCGCAAGGTTTGAACAGGACAAGGCTGATGCAGGCTCAGGTCGGCAGATTGAAGCCGACCTCCTTGCCGCTGAAGCACGGGGCGCTCAGCTGGCAGCGGAAGACGATCGCCTTCGCGCCGAGGCCGCCCGCACCAGCCTTTTGCAGCGGTATCCGGGCATCACCCTGCCGGACGCGCCTCCGCAACTCGAAATCACCGGGCCTCAACTCAATGACATCATGTCCGCGCCTCTTGCCGCGGTCACAGTGACGCGGCCAACGGCGCTCGAAGCAGAGCGCGCCCGCCTCCAGCTGCGCCGCAAAAAAGCGGACCGGCTGCCGGACCCGACCTTTGGCGTAGGATTGCGCAATGAATTCGGCGGTGACGAGACAGCGGTCGTTGCCACGTTCTCCATCCCGCTCGGCGGGCAGGCGAGGCGCAGCCGTGCGGACGAGGCAACGGCCCAGGCCAGGATCGCAGCGGCAAACCAGCGCCGTGTCCTGTGGCGTCTTGAACAGACCAGCGCCGACGCCCGGCTCAGGCTTGATCGGGCAGACCGGCTCCTGGCTGGTGCGCAAGCGACGTTCGAACTGACCGTGAGTGCGCTTGACCGCCTCGAGGCAGGCTATGCGCTCGGTGAAATCCGTATCGACAATCTCATGACTGTGCGCCGCCGCGTCGTGGAAGCCGCGCGCATCGTCGCGGAACAAGGCGCCCTGCGACAGGCAGCTTACCTCGAACTGCTCGTGCTCTCAGACCAGGTGCCGGTCACCAAGGATCTGCCGCAGCCGTAACAAAAACCCGCAGGCACCGGCTGTGACGTAATCGGGCTCACGCTTGCTCCCAGTCGATGATGAGCCAGCTTATTCTGGAGTTCATGGACGCGTGTCTCCCTCAGTCAGAACACGATCACCTTGTCCGCAGCGAGAGTCGTTTCGGCGAGTTCATCCATGGTTGAGCGCGTGGCGCCTTCGAGCATGTCGGTGTCAGCGAGGCCGCGCGCATCCATGCAGGTTCCACACATCAGGACGCAGCCTCGTGCCGACAGGACGCGCCGCAGCATGCGTTCGAGATTGTAGTAGCCGTGCGGTGTAGTCTGTCCCTGTTTTGCACAGAGTACAGCATCCGCCATCAGGAAGACGCTAACTTCGCCAGCCGTATCGTGCTTGGCCAGCGCGTGCGCCATGCGCAGGCCGTTATAGCTGCGCTCACTGCCATAGGGCGGATCGTTGAGGATGATGAGGTGTTTCATGCCTGGAACTCCATGGGTATCCTGCCTGCTTCCGAATGAGGGGGTATCCCCGTGCATGGCACTGGCCGGTCCGGTAAAGGGCTGTACCAGCATACGGTCAAGCCAGAGATCACGGGTGCGCTACTCCTGGGATCAACGCACATCTGGCGCTGGTAGCATGGGGATACTGATGGCGAAGACCGTTCATTGTTTCGTTTGGTCATAGCTCAATGCGATTCTTGGCAACTCGGCGCTGCCGTTAGCCTGACAGCGTACAGGGAATCGCTCGTCCTCCGAATTCCGGCTACTCTGCAATAGCCAGCAGACCGGTAAGCACCTTCTCCAGATCATCACATACAAAAGGCTTTGTGAGCAAGGGACGCTCCCGGTCCACGTCCCGCAGGCCATGCCCGCCATAGCCGGTCGCGAAAGCAAAGGGGACGCCGCGCTCCGCCAGCAAGTCTGCCACCGGATAGCTTCTGACGCCATTGAGGTTCAGGTCCAGCAGGGCAGCATCAATATGCTGGGCCTTGAGAATGGTTATGGCCTGCTCATTCGTAGCGGCCGCGCTGACGGAGTCGCAGCCGAGACCGTCAAGCATGTCTTGAATTCCCATAAGGACGAGCATTTCATCCTCGACGACCAAAATCCGCAGACCGGCGGGGAGCTTACTCATCGCGGCCATCGCGGGGTGCTGCCATGTCGATTGTGCAGATCACGCCGTCCTCCAGATAGTCCATGTGCACCTCGGCTTCCAGTTCATGGGCAAGGCCATCTTCGATCACACGTGAGCCGAAGCCGGGTTTCGGGGATGGCGTGACGGATGGACCGTCTTTCTCGCGCCAAACCAGTATCAAACGATCACCATCCGGTTTCGGCTCCTTAGACCATGACACGATGATCGATCCCGCATCATTGGAGAAAGCACCATGAATTACCGCGTTCAGCACAAGCTCGTGAAGCGCGATGCCCAGAGCCAATGCGCGCTTGGGTGAAAGACGGACATCGTCCCCCGTCACCACGTATCGTCCTGTCTTAACGTCGCTGCTGGTAAACGGTTGCAATGCGTTCTCGACAATTTCGCGCAGTCCGGCCCTTCCCCAGTCGCCATGGGACAACAAGGCATGGGAACGGGACAGCGCCGCAATACGCAGCGTGATAAAGTCGCGAGTTGCCGTTGGATCAACATTCTTTCGGAATGCCTGAGAGACGATCGATTGAACCGCCGCGAGCATGTTTCTGACGCGATCGTTCAATTCATCGATCAGCATCCCCGAACGTGCCTGCTCCTCCCTGTGACGGGTGAGGTCCACAAACGATGCGAAATGCTGGATGGTGTCGCCGCTCTCGTCCTGCACCGCGCTGAGGAAGATGTCGGCCCAGAACGGGCTGCCATCCTTTCTGCGGCAACATATCTCCACTGACCCACAGAACCCGTCTTCAAACGTGGAAGCGATCGCTGCCAGCGCGTCGGCATCGGTATCGCTTGCCAGGACGAAGTTGAAACCTTGCCCCAGGATCTCGTCGCGTTGGTATCCGATGAGATCAACGAAGCTGTCATTGGCAAAGATGATGGAATTGTTGGCCTGCTTTGCATCGGTGAAAACCATCGGCATTCGGGTGGTTTCAGCCGCGACGACGAAAGGTCCCAGATCTTTTTTGAAGCCCTCGACGTCGGCTTCGGCGTCATCCTGTTGCGTGGAAGTTTCAGGCGTTTTCGTCATACCGGTTTGGCTCCTCGACTGAAACGCCGCTGCGAGTATCTCAGCTGCGTATTAAGGCTAGGGGAATGTCGAGCTGGTAAACCAGTCCAGCTGATTCATATCGCATCCGGACGTCGCCGTGAAGCTGAGCGGCAAGGGCGCCGAGCAAACGCCTGCCGAAACCGCGCTGAACCGGTTCCTGGACCGTTGGACCGCCTGTTTCCGTCCAGGTGAGCGAACATAGCTGGTTCGCTTCATCGACCATGAAGGTGATGTCGACACGCCCTGTCTCGTTGGACAAGGCGCCGTACTTGACCGCATTTGTGCTCAACTCGTTGAAGGACATGGTGAGCGGCATGATCGCCTCCGGCCCGATCTCGATATGCGTATCCTGGACCATAATCCGCCCTGCACCTTGACTGTCGTATGGCTCTATGGCGGCACTGATAAGGTCAACCAGCCCGGTGCTGGATTCATTCGCCCGCAGCAAAAGGTCTTGCGCTTTGGCCATGGCGATCAGACGGCTGGAAATAGCCACTCGCCCCTGTTCCAGGGTATCAACGGTGCGCAGGGTCTGCGAGGTTATGCCGATGACCATCGCAAAAATGTTCTTTATACGATGATGCAGATCTTCGATCATGAGACGCTGCAACCGCTGGGCACTCTCATGTTCGATCGCTGCGATCCCGGCCTGTGCACGCACCCGGTCGAAATCGTGCCGGACTTGCGCCAGCATATCCTTCAGTGCGTCAACATCAGATTCGAGAACGCTCCTGATGGGATGCAACGCCTCGCGATCCCGCATGGCAGCGATGACGACCAAGCCGTCTGGGGCCGCATATGGGCTCAGGCTTATCTCGGTCTTGAACTCGCTCCCGTCCTTGCGTCTTGCGTAAAGGTCAAGCTCCGTGCCCATCATGCGCGGCTCGGGATCAATCATGAAACGTCGAATATGAGCGGTATGAGTGTCGTGGTACCGCGCTGGCAAAAGCACACTGTGTGGCCTCCCGACGAGTTCTTGCGGGACATAACCGAGCAGCGGCTCAACCCGGCGATTGGCGAACAGGACGTTGCCTGTCTGGTCGATGACGACGACCGCGTCAGGACTTGCCTCATAGAAGTCGCCAAACGAAACATCATTCATCGGTTGCGCCCTGCAGGTTGGGCGCGGAAGCGGAGTGGACGACACCTTTCAAGCAGCGCCCAGCAGAGACAAAAGAACGCCACTTCATATGCCCCCCTCTTCAAGACATCATTTGTGAGCTCTTCTGGAACGAAGACTGGCAATCAATGGTACGAAAGCTCATTCAATAAATAACACACATTTCCCGGAACCGCGACTTAGCGTACATTTTTCGGAACGTTGTATCAATCTGGGGTGATTAAACATCGTCCTGCATTATGGATTGGCGCTGATAATTCGATATCGGCCGTGCTGAATAGCGAGACGTTGCAAGAGGACGTGCATGGCGGACGAAATGGAATTGAAGCTCGATCTGACGACGGAGGCGGCCGATGCGGTCGAAGCCGCCGCATTGTTTCCGGGTAATCCTGACATCGCCGAGCAACGGGCGATCTACTTCGATACGCCCGATCACGTCCTGTTGAAGTTGGGACTTTCGCTTCGTATCCGCCGATCGGCCAAGAAGCGCATCCAGACTGTCAAGGCGAACGGTGCCAGTGCCGCCGGGCTGTTCGTGCGCTCCGAATGGGAACGCCCTGTCCGCAATGATACGCCGGTCCTCGACGGCACAACCCCGATCCGGGTACGGCTCGGTGATGCGGCGGATGCCATTGGCCCCGCATTCGAGGTGCGGATCGAACGGAGGAGCTGGATTATCAGCGACGGCACCGCAACGATCGAGCTGGCGCTGGATCGCGGTGAGGCCGTGGCGGCCGAACGACACTCCACGATCTGCGAAATCGAGCTTGAACTGAAGAAGGGCGAACCTGCCGCTCTGTTTGCGCTCGCCCGCCGCCTTGATGCGGTCGCGCCAGTTCGCCTCGGTGTACAGAGCAAGGCCGAGCGGGGCTATCGGCTGGCCGGGCCGGACGGGACGAAGGTCAAGGCCGAGCCGGTTACGCTGAGCAACGAGATGACGGCGGCCGACGCCTTCCGGCATATCGTCCAGAGTTGCCTGCGGCAGTTTCGGCTGAATGAAGCGTTGTTGATGGCTGGCCGAGACGCGGAAGCACTGCACCAGGCGCGCGTGGCGCTGCGTCGTTTACGCTCCGCCTTTTCCATCTTCAAGCCGGTGATCAGCGGTGAAGTCCATGTGTCACTGCGTGAGGAACTGCGCTGGCTAGCCGCTGAGCTGGGTGATGCCCGCAATCTCGACGTGCTGCTCGAACGCGCCAAACCCGGCGCGTTGCACGACCGTATCGCTGCTGCGCGCGAGGCAGCCTACGACAGGGTTGGAGACGTGTTGGCACAGGCAAGGGTGCGGGCGCTTGCGCTCGATCTGACGGAATGGACCGCGAGCGGCGACTGGCTGGAGGCGCCCGGAGGCACGCACGATCCCCATCAGCCCGCGCGAAACTTCGCCATTACCGCGCTCGACAGATTTCGTCGCAAGGTGAAAAAAGCAGGGCGCGAACTCGCCCATGTAGATGACGAGGCCCGCCACCAGGTCCGTAAGGATGCCAAGAAGCTGCGCTATGCGTCGGAATTCTTCGCCAGCCTGTTCGATCACAAGCGCGAGCGGCGGCGGCACAAGAAATTTGTCGCTGGGCTGGAAGTCCTTCAGGACCAGCTTGGCGCGCTCAACGACTTTGCGACCGCTCCGGAGGTCTTGGGCAAACTCGGGCTTGCCGATGATCCGGGTGCTTCGCGGCTGTTAGCTGGGGGCAAGCGCAAAGCGCTGCTTAAGGCGGCCGCCGAGGCCCATGAGGATTGGATCGACATGAAGCGGTTCTGGCGCTGAGGTTGCCAGGAGAACCCACCTTGGAAACATCGGACCGGCTGACCTTCGGCCTGCCAGGTGTCCAATGTGGCCAGGCATTCATGGTGTATTCTGGCAAGTTCCGGCCCCTTCTGGAGGACTCTAAATCACTCCCACTCGATGATGAAAGAACTGCAATTTTTGTATTGAATCAATACCTTGCAAAAAACCTGTGGAAAACTACCGTCGCCGATTCCGGCAATATCATTCCGTAGGCAAATTGAATGATGCACGCATGACGTATCGTTGCAGTTGACACGATTCCGGTGCACGGCCTGAGCGTAGCCGAATTACGGTGTCGGCTCCAGTTCGCCCTGACCTCAGCACTGCCGGACTGGGCTTAAGTAGCGGGACGCTCAACACAAAGCTCGGCAAGTTACATTTCATCGGACAGAAGCGCGCCTTGTCCGAGGGTTTGAAACATACCTCAAGCTACCAGCCCCCTGACCGACGCACACGCCGGATCGCGGTCCTCTCGCCGTTTAGCTTTCACGCGCCCCAAGCCTACATTACCATGTGGCGAACCACACACCAATCAGCCCCTTGACTGTCAGAAATACTTGCCCTATTTTCTGACATAAAGGAGCCGGCTATGGCCATCGACAAGATCAAACGCCGCATCATCGGCAAGGGACGCGGGGCTGTCTTTACCCCCGCGGATTTCCTTGATCTCGGCTCGCGCGCCTCTGTCGATCAGACGCTGTCGCGACTGACCGATCAGGGCGTGATCCGTCGACTCGCCCGGGGCATTTATGACTACCCGAAGACGAGTCCTCGTCTGGGCCGCCTGTCGCCCGATCCTGATGCTGTCGCCGCCGCCATCGCCCGAAAGGATGGACGCGTCGTCCAGGTCTCGCCGGCGCGCGCGGCGAACATGCTCGGCCTGACCACACAGGTTCCGGCGAAGGCTGTCTATCTGACAGATGGACCAAGCCGCACGAAGCAGATCGGGGCGCAGACCATCATCATGCGCAACGCCGCCGCCAGGAACCTTGTCGGCGCTGGCAAACCGACCGGTGCAGTGTTCCAGGCGCTGCGCTATCTCGGCAAGGATGGGGTGGATGCAAGCGTCGTAGCGCGCCTCTCCAGGACGATTGACGCCGACACCCGCCGCGCCCTCGTTAAAGATGCCCTTCAGGCACCAGGATGGATGCGCCCGGTGGTTCAGCAGATCGCGGCGGCCTGACAGTGGATGGTTTCGCGCAGGAAACCGCAACCATCCGCGCGGAGGTCTTTCAGGAGACGGCTGCGCGGATGGGCGTGCAAGCCGCCATTGTCGAGAAAGACTTCTGGGTCTGCTGGACGATCAAGCGCGCTTTCTCACTTGGCGATAGGATTCCCGGCCTGATCTTCAAAGGCGGCACGTCTCTTTCGAAAGCCTATGGCCTGATCCGCCGCTTCTCCGAAGACATCGATCTCAGCCTTGACCGCCATGATCTCGGTTTCACCGGTGAGCGCGACCCGGCCAACGCGACAAGCAATAAGACCCGAAAGGCCTTGCTCGACGAACTCGAAGCCTGCGCCATTGAGGCAGTCGGCGGTTCGGTCAAAGCCGCTCTGTCAGAAGCGATGAGCGAAGCGCTTGGCAAACCGGTCCTTCTGAAAACTTCAGATGATGACCCGCAAACGCTGATCTTCACCTATCCGGAAAGCCTGCCTGCGACAGCCGCCCTGCCCTATGTGCGTTCGTTCGTTCGCCTCGAATTCGGCGCACGCTCGGATCACCTACCGGCAGAGCAGCGGGACATCTTTCCCTTTGTGAACGAACAGTTTCCGGACCTGTTCTCAGAGCCAGGCGTATCGGTGAAGACCTTGTCAGCTGCCCGGACATTCTGGGAAAAGGCGACCATCCTTCACATGTTGGCGCACCGGGATGCGGCGAGGCCGCTCGGTGAGAGGATGTCGCGTCACTATTACGACCTCGCGCAACTCGCCCGATCCAAAACAAGGCCTCAGGCCCTGAGCGATCTGGCGCTTCTTGAAGCTGTGGCGCTCCACAAATCCGTCTTCTTCCGGGCGGCCTGGGCAAATTATGAGACGGCCCGACCGCCAACGCTCAGACTCGCGCCAGCGCCTGAACTTGAGGCCGCACTTCGATCTGACTATGCGCAAATGGCTGAAATGCTGTTCGATGCGCCCGAAACGCCTTGCCCTTCGTCAGGCCGATCGCATCATGTTCGGCCAGATACGCCAGAAGTTTCTGAGCCGCGCCAATCATGGGCGCACCGGCAAGTGCACGCTCATCATTCTTCACGGGCTGGAGCAGAAACGTCATCGCATATTCATCGTCAGGCTTGTTACCAAACAGGCTAACGACGAAAGCGCGGGATGCCTATTCGAGGTGTTCAAGGTTCGAACCCCGAATGTCGCGCCTAACCCGAAGCAGCACAGATCGTCGGGTTTTTTCCGCTTGCAAATCAACGGCTTATATAGTTTAGTTTGGCGCGAGTGACGTGCCACATTCCATATTTTTTATCCATATTTTTCAATCACTTACGGGAAGTGTAATCGATTCTTGGTCCTCAGCTC
>NZ_LADU01000015.1 GCF_000961795.1 Hyphomonas sp. BRH_c22 | reverse complement strand
GGCGCGCTGCTGGACGCCGGGCTGATCCCCGAGGCGGAAGCCGACATGCGCGGGGCGCGGCGCTTGCAGAGCCTGATCAGCTTTGCCGCGCCGGTGACGCACGGCCTCAAGGCGGCGCACGAGGCGGCGCAGGAGGCGCGGGCCTATGCCTTCGAATGGCGGCTGATGCTGAAAGTGTGCGAGGCCTGGCATGACGGGCTGAGAGACATGGAGCCGGTGCGCGACGGCAGCATGCGGTTTGATTCGACGTACATCCACTGCTGCCAGATGGTGCGGGATGTGAACCTCGCGCTGTTCGGTCCGGACCCAGAATATGAGGCGATGCTGATGGAGGACATCTACCTGCGCGCCGAGGAGGGCTGGTTCATCGGCTTCCGCGGGCATATCCGCGAGGCGGTAGGCATGCTGCGCGTGATGGGCAATGACACGCTGGCGGATGACCTGGAGCGAAGGCTCGCCGACGAGGCGAAGGGGCTGGCGGACTACGCGGCGCATGACGCGGCCATGGGCTATGCCCGGCCGGAGGCGTAGGGGGGTGTAGGGTGAGCGGAGCGATACCCACCAGGCGGGTTCCGCTGCGGTGCATTGCGCTTCGCTTAATGCACCCTACAAATTCAATCCCAAATCCACTTCCCTCAACCGCTTCAACTCGTCCCTCAGTTTCGCGGCCTGTTCGAATTCCAGGTTGGCGGCGGCTTCGCGCATCCGCTTTTCTGTATCCGCGATCACTGATTTGAGGTTGTGGCCGGGTTCGCCCGCAAGTGGCAAGGCTTTTTCTTCGGCGAGCCCCTTGTCGCGTTCACGGCGGGCGCGGGATTTGGTGCCGGGTTTCTCGCCGAGCTCGCCGAGAATGTCCTGCACGCCGCGGATGATCGTGGTGGGCGTGATGCCGTGTTCCAAATTGTGCGCCTCCTGCTTGGCGCGGCGGCGGGCGGTTTCCTCCATGGCGCGTTCCATGCTGCCGGTGATACGGTCAGCATAGAGGATGACGCGGGCCTCTGAATTGCGCGCGGCGCGGCCGATGGTCTGCACAAGGCTGGTCTCGGAGCGCAGGAAGCCCTCCTTGTCCGCATCGAGAATGCCGACAAAGGCGCATTCCGGAATGTCGAGCCCCTCGCGCAGCAGGTTGATGCCGACGAGGACATCGAACACGCCGAGGCGCAGGTCGCGGATGATCTCGATGCGCTCGATCGTGTCGATGTCGGAGTGCATGTAGCGCACGCGCACGCCGTTTTCGTGGAGGAATTCGGTGAGGTCTTCCGACATTTTCTTGGTCAGCGTGGTGATCAGTGAGCGGAAGCCTTTCGCGGCGACGGCCTTGACCTCTGCCATGACATCATCGACCTGGTTGGCGCCGTCCTTCGAGACGGGGCGGACCTCGACGGGCGGGTCGATCAGGCCGGTGGGGCGGATGACCTGTTCGGTGAACACGCCGCCCGTGCGCTCCATTTCCCACTTGCCGGGCGTGGCGCTGACATGCACCGTCTGCGGGCGCATGGCGTCCCATTCCTCGAACTTGAGGGGGCGGTTGTCCATGCAGGAGGGCAGGCGGAAGCCGTATTCGGCGAGCGTCGACTTGCGGCTGAAGTCGCCCTTGAACATGGCGCCGATCTGGGGGACGGTCTGGTGGCTCTCGTCGCAGAAGACGAGGGCATTGTCGGGCAGGTATTCGAACATGGTGGGCGGCGGCTCGCCGGGCTTGCGGCCGGTGAGGTAGCGGCTGTAGTTCTCGATGCCGTTGCAGGAGCCGGTGGCCTGCAGCATCTCGATATCGTACTGGCAGCGCTGCTGGATGCGCTGGGCCTCGAGCAGTTTGCCGTGTTTCTCGAAGTGCGCGATCGTGGCCTTGAGCTCGGCCTTGATCTTCTCGGTCGCCTGCTGGAGCGTCGGGCGGGGCGTCACATAGTGGCTGTTGGCGTAGATCTTGATGGCGGGGAGGGACTGGATCTTGGCGCCGGTAAGGGGGTCGAACTCGGTGATCGATTCCAGCTCGTCACCGAAGAAGGAGAGCTTCCAGGCGCGGTCTTCATAGTGGGCGGGGAAGATGTCGACGACATCGCCCTTGATGCGGAACGTGCCGCGCGTAAAGGCAATGTCGTTGCGCGTGTACTGGTTGGCGACGAGGCGCTCGGCCACGGCGCGCGGGCCGATCAGGTCGCCGGGCGTGAGCTTGAAGGTCATGCTCGTGTAGGTCTCGACCGAGCCGATGCCGTAGATGCACGAGACGGAGGCGACGATGATCACGTCATCGCGCTCGAGAATGGCGCGGGTGGCCGAGTGGCGCATCCGGTCGATGGCCTCGTTGATGGAAGATTCCTTCTCGATATAGAGGTCGGCGCGGGGCACATAGGCCTCCGGCTGGTAATAGTCGTAATAGGAAACGAAATATTCGACGCTGTTCTCGGGGAAGAAGGATTTGAACTCGCCATAGAGCTGGGCGGCGAGGGTCTTGTTCGGGGCGAGGATGAGGGCGGGGCGCTGGGTCGCCTCGATGATCTTGGCCATGGTGAAGGTCTTGCCGGTGCCGGTCGCGCCGAGCAGCACCTGGTCGCGCTCGCCGGCCTGGATGCCCGCGACGAGTTCGGGAATGGCGGTGGCCTGGTCGCCCGCGGGCTCATAGGGGGCGTGGACCTTGAAGCGCTTGCCGCCCTCCAGCTTGTCCCATTCGCGCTCCGGCCGGTGGGGCGTCCAGATCGACGGGGCGAGCGTCTCGATGGCGCCCTGCGCCGGGCCGTCCAGCGTGAACACGGACGGGGCTTCAGAGACGGTTTTTGCGGAGGATTTGGAGGGAGAGCGGGCCATGCCCAGAGATATGGCGCGGGGCAGGGGGAGTGTCTAGGGTGTTCTTGGTTTGTTTGCTGTTGCTGCTGACATGAAAAGGGGTGCGGAGGACGAGGTTTCAGTGATCGCGTGATCGCCTCACTCTGGCGGACAAAATGGTGATTGCCCGTCGAAGGTCCAATTCGGCACCCAGCGCTTCTCCTGAGGCATCAACATTCATGAGAAATTCCAGCATCTGATTGAGCATAAGGTCGCCATCCTCATATGCATGAGAGTGGTCTAAGATTGCGCGATAACACAGTGAGCGCATCTCAGATCGCCCGTGCCGGCTGTTCAGATAATCCAACTCCGGGCTCTGCACGGCTTCTCCAAATTCACTGCCGATGACCTCTCGGTAGTTTTCGAAGCTGTCGCCCGTTGGGCAAACTTGTGCCGCCAAAGCCCAGAAAGCTGAGGGGTGGGGAGCTTGGGACAGAAGTTCCATGCACAAGACCCGGGCAAAGTGAAATTCAACAGCGCTTCCGGACAAAGCTACAAGGGTCATCAGATGTGCAATGTCGTCTCGCTTCATAGAGTATGCAATGAGTTCCTTTTCATCGTCGACAAGTTCAGCCAGGAGCGATTCAAGCCTGAGTTTTTCGAACCGCCGCCATGCCTTTTGCTCTATTTCGTGTTGGGTCGAAATGGCCGGACTTTCGGCGGTTCCAAAATACCACGCGCTGTACCATTGCTGCGACAACTGCATGAGCTGATCGAGTGGTGTGCCAGCGAGAATATTGAAATGTTCCAGCATCCACAGAGCGCCGTCGCTTATTTCCTTGTCAGGATGGCGCAGCAATTCGCCTAGTCGGAATGGATTATAGGGGTTCTTCGGAAGACCGAGGTCCCGGCGTAGTTCCAAATGCTTTTCTATACGCTCTTCGAATTTTTTCCGTGGGAGATGCCCGTCCTTCCCTTTCTTCATGCCTCGTCTGAAGAAGTGTTCTTCTGTGAAGGGATCGAATGCATCGACCTGACCTGCGTCATACAGGCGGTCTTGGGCTCTGCTTCGTTGCCAGATGCCAATTGCCTGAAGCAATGCTGCCATGATGACCAGGTCAACCATTGCACGGGCGGCAAAAGTGAGGTGCTTCGCAACGGGTGCGTCGCCGATGATGGGTGTGTCGATATTTACATTGTAAATTTCCCACCAGTCGACAAATGGCACTGCTTTGGCGAGTTCTCCCCCAAAGAAGCTGAGCCAGGCAAAAAATGGATTTGATATTGCGTTGCCATCTGTGCCGGTGAAGGCACCTGCGACCCCATTAATCTGGTGAAGTGCTAGAGGGACCAAAATGAAAAGAAATGCGTAGCCAAGAAGCGCTTCGTCTTTGAGGTCATTTTCGAAACCAATCTGAATTTCACGAGCGTCGGTACGCAATAGTCGAGAAGCGAGTTCACGGTCTTCTTCGATCCATGCCCACCGGCGACCCAAAGCGAAAATCATCAAGGCTCCAAGGCCGATTGGAACAAGACCAAAGGGCTGCGGAAGGACAAAGCCCAAGGCTGTAAGTGGCAAGAGTGACAGGACGACAAATCCGTGTGGCACGAGCGGCCCGTGTTGGGTGGCACCGGTCAAGGGGGCGATCAATCGGACCATAAGCGAGTCTATCCAGCTGGCGGCGATTGCCGGAGCTCCGACCAGTAATGGCGTGCTTGCCTTTGGTTGCGTTGGATCTTGTTCGTTGTCTGCTAACTGATCAATGTAGCGTTGGATGTGCGGGAGAAAGATGAACGCTACAAACAGGGCCACAACAGCGAATGTGATCCAGTACGAAAGTCCGGCCTCGACCCCCTCCTTTTCGTTTGCGGATACTTTTCCTGCCCACACAGCCAGCGCAATAATTCCAGCGAGCAGGGCGGTGCCCAACCAAAATGAAGACGGAGGAACGGCGTCACTTCTAAGAATTTCGCGATCAAATGCTTCTCGTTCGGCTCGGGCTTGAAGAAAAAAGACCAGTATGAGCGGCACCAAGCTCACAAGCAGGCAGCCAATCAAAACAGACACCTGAACTATGCTGGCGTCGTTCACGCCGATATCTGAGTTGTGCAATTTGAGCGAGGGCCAAGGTAGAACCCCAGGTTCATCTGACAGGAATGTCAATGCGGTCAGCGTGGTCAACGCCGTGAACAGATATGTGAAGAGTTCCCGAAACCCTTGGTCGGCAATGCGGTGTTGAGCGGCGACCCGCTTGGCTGGTTGTATTTGAGTTACAGGTTTCAATCTGCTCCAAATCTGTAGTGCGCGAGAGCAATTGGCTGTGAAGAAACCACCGATAATAAGACCTAAAGCTAGCCAGATATCACTTTCCAGCTCTTGCCGATCAATAAATGAAAAGAGATCGGGGGCAGTGATCCATCCCAGCAGTGCAAGCCCAAGCGCAGCTGCTAGCAGCCCGGCAATTATCAATCCCCATCGGCTGAAAAAGTTGATGGATTTGCGAAGTGCTTTCCAGCGCCTAGGATTTTCGGCTGCGCCCATCTTACTACGCCCCCCAAGATGTAATCTTTACGACTTGTTAACTTTCGCGCAAGGGATGAAGTTGGCGCTCAGTCAAGTAGATTTGGATTTCGCTAGACTTGAGCGTAACTCTGCCTACTCCCCCTCATCTCCTTACCCGCCCCCCATCCCGGTTAACCGCCCCTTGCCCAAGCCGCGAAAATTCGCGCGGTTTTTGAGAGGTTTGGCCAAGGGGGGCGGATTAAAATCGGCGTATCTCGGCAGGATATCGCGGGTGGAGGCGAGGATGACGCATTTCGAGAACAAGCGGGAAGTGCCCCGTGCCACGATCGATTCCCCCGGGCGGGTCGTGCTGGCCAGCCTGAGCGAGACCTGGGATGTCACGGTGCGGGACGTGTCGGTGCGCGGCGCGTGCCTGCGCCTGTCCGGCCCGGCGGAGGCGCCGCGCGCCTTCTACCTGCTGCTGGAAGCCGGGCCTGATGCCGCGCCGATCCGGCAGACCTGCGAGAAACGCTGGCAGGTGGGCAATGTGGTGGGCGTGCGGTTTGCCGAGCCGTTGAGCGAGGCGCAGTTCGCGGGCATCCTGCACCGGGCGATGCACCCTGATCCCGGCGCCTTCCTGCGGGCGGGCTGACCCCCGGCACGGCGGACGCGCGGGAATGGTGGACTTCGCAAGCCGCGCTGGTTAGCTGCGCGCATGATTGCGCGTCTCCTGTCTGCCCCGTTATTGATCGTGTTCCTGGCCATTGGCATGGGGTCCGGCATTGATGCGCTGGTGAAGGGCACGGCCCCGGAAGCGGGCCTGATGCAGCTGGTCGCGTGGCGTTTCCTGTTCGGGGCGATGATTGCGGCGGCGGTGTTCGTGGTGCAGCGCCGGGCGATGCCGCGCGGCGAGGCGATACGCTTCCATGCGATGCGCGGGGTGGTGCAGCTGGTCAGCGCGATCCTTTTCTTCTTTGCGCTGACGCGGCTGGCGCTGGCCGAGGCGACGATTATCGGGTTCACGGCGGCGCTGATGGTGCCTTTCGTGGCGCGGGTGGTGCTGGGCGAGGCGGTGTCGCTGCGCGCCTTCGCGATCACGCTGGTGGGTTTTGCCGGGGCGGCCTTTGCGGTCAGCGGCGGCAGCGCAGGGGC
>NZ_LADU01000038.1 GCF_000961795.1 Hyphomonas sp. BRH_c22 | reverse complement strand
GTCTTCGAAGCGCCGGTTGTTCAGGCTGAAATTGTTCTGGATCGTCTGGTAGCGTGCCGTGCCAAGGCGCTCGGCGGTGGCGAGGCTTTTCATCAGGCCCCAGGCATTCTCGTTGCTGCAGCCGATGATGCGGATGAGACCGGCGCGGACCAGTTCGTCCAGGGTTTCCATTGTCTCGTCAAAGCCGGTGCCATGATCGGGCCAGTGCGTCTGGTAGAGGTCGATATAATCCGTATCGAGGCGTTCGAGGCTGGCCTCAACGGCGCGGGTAATATTGTGGCGGTCCATGGCGGTCATGCCGGCGCGCTGGGAGCTCTTGATCCAGCCGTGCGAGGGGCCGGACACTTTGGTGGCGATGATCAGGGAGTCCCGGTCCTTGGTTTTCATCCACTTTCCGACGATCTCCTCGGTGCGCCCGGCCCATTTCGGATCCGGCGGCACGGGATAGTTTTCCGCCGCATCATAGAAATTGATGCCGGCATCATAGCATTCGTCGAGAATGCGCATGGCTTCCTTCTCGTCGGTCTGGGACCCGAAGGTCATTGTGCCCATGCAGATGTCGGACACATAGATGGCGCTCTTGCCAAGACGACGTGTTTTCATGTTTTCCTCCCCGGAATGTCAGGTTTCGCGGCAAGCGTAACGGCTATTTCCGCTGGCACCATAGCCTGGAACCCTCAGCATGTGCGTTCCCCAGCGGAAATGCAGCCGGCAGCCTCAAGAATGTCGAGTGCCTCCGCCATGCCAGGGGCGTAGCGCTTCCAGCGCGCAACGGATCCCATGTAGAGCGGTTGTCGCACCTGGGCCGCGCTGGCGGTTGCAACGGGCGCCGTGTTTTCGTGGAAATCGAGGCAGGCGGCTTCGAAGGGCAGGCCGCAAAAGTCCAGCAGGCGACGGGTCTCGCCTTCGATATCAGCCACGACATTTTCATAGTGGACGTCGCAATAGCGATCGGATGGCAACGTGCTGGCAAAGTCGGCCATCATGCGGTCGAAGCCGACATAATAGTGAGCGGTCGCTGCCAGGCTGTAGGCGTAATTGTAGTAGGAGAAACTTGTCGCGAACATCTGTCGGTAATTGCTCAGGACGGTATCAGCCGGATGGCGCCTCAGGCAAATGACCCGTGCGTTCGGCAGGGCAGCCAGGATGATCGGGGCGTAGAATGCATTGAGCGGCATCTTGTCTATGAACCGGCCGAACAGACGCTGCGTGCGCGACACGCCGTCCATATAGGCCTTGCCGAGCTCGGCAAGGTCCACCCCGGAAGCGGCGATCAGGGTTTCCGGGTCCAGCACATGGTTCGATCCTGTCGCGGCCATCCGCTTCAGGAGGAGGCCGAAATCCGTCAGCTCTCCGGCAGATGTGACTTCGCTGTGGTTGGACAGGATACGGTCAACCAGCGTGGTACCGGTGCGTGGCATGCCGACGATGAAAATGGGCTCGGCGGATGCGTAACCGGATATGTTCGCCAGCTGCGCGGGCAGGCTGCGAGCAGCGGCAAACACGGCGGCGTCGGCGGACGGATCATGCCGGGTCGTGGCGCGCTTTGCGGCCTTGGCGCGGTGCAGCCAATCGAGCGCTTCGGCAGAATGGCCGAGATCCTCATGCGCCTTTGCGAGGGCGTGCCCGATGCGGAGGGCATCGTCTGGATCCGTCCGGGTTGCCTCAAACGCAGCCTCAAGTTCGGAAACCATGTTTTCCTGCTCCGACTGGCGCGTGATCTGGACAATCGAGGACAGCGCGCGCGTTTCCAGCGGATCGATTTCAAGGCACTTGCGATAGGCTTCTCGCGCCGCAGCCATGTCGCCAAGGAATTGAAGGGCTGCACCGTGATTGTAGTGGTAATTGGCAACGTCCGGCGCTGTTCGCGTCGCACACGCGTAGAACGGCGTGGCGCGGGCGTGCAGGCCAGCCCGGCTGTAGACGACGCCGAGCGTGTCCAAAGTGTGCGCGTCTGGTGGCGAAAGCGCCGCAGCGGCGTTCGCCGCACGAAGCGCTTCTTCCCGGCGCGAACGTGCAATCTCGCTTCGCGCGAGTTGGGCGAATGCCGGCGCATGATGCGTGTCCAGTAGGGTGGCACGGGTGAACAGTTCAACCGCCTTTGCATGATTGCCGTGATCGGCTGTGAGTATGCCGAGGAGATAGTAGGCCTGCGCCGATTCCGGATTGCGGTTCAGTTCTTCCAGGCAAAGTGCGTGTGCGGGTTTGTACGCTTTTGCGGCGAGAAGACGCTCTGCCTCTGCCAGACGGGCGCTTCCTGTTTGAGGGCGTGATGTGTTGAGCAGGGCGGTTGTCCTGTTTTTGGGCAGATTTTTCCGACTATGCCCATTTTGGCGCGCGTTTTCCAAAAAGAGAAGCCTGCTGTGACGGCGGCTTGCACCCAGTGAGGCGCCTGAGACAATTTTATGCGTGAGGCGAGGAAGACTGATGAGGAACCGAACAATGAAAATGTCACTTCTGAAAACAACGAGCGCGTTGGTGCTTGTTGCCGGCGCGGCCCTTGCCGCCCAGGCACAGGAAACGATCGACGATACGGAGCTTCGCGCGCAGACGATTACCGTTACCGCGACCCGCCGTGCCGAGAGCATCCAGGACATTCCACTGAACATCGCAGCAGTTGGCGGAGAACAGATCGAGGAACAGGGTTTCGACGAGCTGGCCGACGTGCTGGCATATGTCCCGGGCATCAACGTGGTTGATCGTGGTGGCCGCCAGGGCAACCCGATCATCGTGCGCGGCCTGAACGCTGATGGTCTCGGCTCGGGTGATGGAAACAATAATGGCGGCGGTACGGTTGCGACATATGTCGGCGAGATTCCGCTCTATGTCGACCTGAAGCTCAACGACCTTGAACGGGTCGAGGTCCTGCTCGGACCCCAGGGCACGCTCTACGGTGCCGGTACGCTGGGCGGCGCCATTCGCTATATTCCGAAGAAGCCGGATTTCGCGGGCGATTCGCTCGATGTCCGCACCGAGGTTTCACAATATTCCGAAGCAGACGATATCAGTTACGAGGCGGGTCTGACCTTCAACAAGACGCTGGCGCCAGGTTTTGCGATCCGCGGTTCGGTCGATTTTGAGAACGATTCAGGCTTTACCGACTATCCTTTCATCGTGCGGGAAATCGGTGTGTCCGACGCCGACCCGGACTTCAGCGACCCTGCGGACGTGGCCGCCAACCTTCGCCGGGTGAATGATGCCGACGGTGAGGAAGTCATCTCGGGCCGTATCGCGGCGCGCTGGGAACCGACTTCCTGGCTCGATGGCACGCTGACCTATTATCTCCAGAAGTCGGACATCGAGGGCCGGCGCGGTTCGAGCGCGCGGTCGACCGTGCCGGCTGGCGAATATGAACTCGCCAAACGGGTCGAAGAGCCGAACGAGATAACCAACCAGCTGCTTGCACTGGAAGTAACTGCCGATCTCGGTTTTGCCGAGCTTACATCGGCGACCGGTCTTTCGCGGTTTGACGATGATGGACAGCGCGACCAGAGCGACCTGCTGATTACGCTCGAATACAGTTACGAGGCCTTCCCGACCTTCACGTCCTTCACGCACGAGAAGGGAAGGGAGAACACATTCAATCAGGAAATCCGGCTCGTTTCGACGACCGACAGCCGGTTCAACTGGATTGTCGGCGCGTTCTACAATGATGCGGATGTGACATCCTATTCGCAGGAATATACGCCGGGCTATGCTGCCTATGTCGGTTTCGACCGCCCGGACGATCTCGAATACTATTCCCAATTCTATTCGAAGCTGAAGGAATCGGCGATTTTCGGCGAGATTGGCTATGACATTACCGACAAATGGAGCGTCAAGGTCGGCGGCCGATACTACAAGTATGACCTTGAATCTTTCAGCGACGTGGATTTCCCGCTGTTTGACGCGGGGCCGGACTATCTCATGCCGGTGGGCCTTAGCGCCATGGAAGACAGCCTGAAAGCTGACTTTGCCGCAGGAAGCCCGAATGGGACGGAGCGTACGTCTCAATCGGACAATGGCACGCTGTTCAAGTTCAATACATCCTATCAGGTGACGGACGACCTGCTGACCTATTTCACGCTTTCTGAAGGCTACCGGATCGGCGATTCGAACGGCATTGGTGTCTGTCCGGAGTTCGATCCGCTGGACAATCAGCAGGGCGCCTGTGCGTTGCTGCCGGGCCAGCAATTCGGGTCTGGGCCGAACGATGTCTCGACCCGCGATGAAACACAGTTCCTTCCGGACACGACGACGAATTATGAGGTCGGTTTCAAGTCGACCCTGGATGGAGGCCGGATCACGCTGAATGGCGCCTTCTACTATGTCGAGTGGAGCGACCCGCAGCTCTCGTCAGCCACGATCAATGCGTCGCTTCCGATCACGGTCAACGCGGATGGTGCCGAGTCCAAAGGTGTCGAATTCAACGGTACCTGGCTGGTCAGCGATGCCTTGTCGCTTCGCGGCAGTTACAGCCATACCGAAGCATCGCTCACAGCGCCGGCCCCCGGTCTGGTCGGTACGATTTCACCACCGGGTTTCGGCAGTGTGCTGCTTGACGGTCGCGACGGCGACCGGTTGCCGGGGTCGCCGGAGGACCAGTTTGCGGTGTTCGGAACTTATGTTCATGCACTGGCCAACGGGAAAGAGCTGACGTTCAACGGCGGATATGCCTGGCAGGGCGACGTGCTGACACGCACCGGCGGCCTTGGCGACGGCATTACGCTGGACAGCTATGGCGTGGCCAACGCCTCGGCCGTGTATGATACCGGCCCGTGGCAGGCGACCCTGTTCGTGAACAACGTGTTCGACGAGTATTATGAGACGGGCGTTGTCGGCACGCCCCTGTTCAACCAGGTCCTTGCCGATGATGATGGCGGACCGGTCTATGTGCGCACGTTCTACACTTTCGTCGGTGCGCCGCGCACGATCGGGGTGCGCCTGAACTACAGCTTCAAGTAGCCCGCAGCGACACAAGGAACCGGAAGGCCGCCTCTGGGGGCGGCCTTTTCACTGGATCTCCTGCAGGGACGCGAAGTCCAACACGTCGCATGCATGGCCCGTCGATTCGACAAAGCGCCTGAAATCATCCCGCGATATGGCCGTCGTGGCGGTGTTCGTCAGCGGGTGGAAGTTGACCGGATCGGCCGTGAACAGCGCGGCATCGGCAATGAAGCGGACCTTGCGGCCCGTGTCATTCATCAGGGCGAAGGCCGTGACCGAGCCCGGCGTGACGCCCAGAAGCGCCAGCATGTCCCCGGGAGAGCCGAAGGAGAGGCGTTTGGTGCCGATATGGCGGTGAAGCTGGTTGAGGGCGATCTGCGTGTGCGCCTCGGCCGAGATGAGGATGAAAGCGCCGTCCTTGTCCTTCAGGAACAGGTTCTTGGTGTGAACGCCCGGCATGGCCGCCTTGAGATCGGCGCCCTCGGCAACGGTGAAGACGGGTGCGTGCCAGTGCGTGCGGTGTGCAATGGCGAGGCCATCGAGATAGGTGAGCAGGTCTTCAGGGCTTGCAGTCATCCAGCACTTTGGGCCAAGACTTTCCTTTAGCGTCAAGCCTTCCGGAAAGATTTATCCCCATGCGTCTCGAATGCTATAAGATACATGATGTTGCCCCGGAGATCGTGCCGGGCCGCAGCCAGCGCGAATGGATGGATGCCTTCCCGGACCGCCACCCCTATCGCTGCCTGCCGCTGACCATGGCGAACTCCACCGGCTGGGAAATCCTCTGCCCGATGGACATCAAGATCGTGTGGAATGGCGG
>NZ_LADU01000030.1 GCF_000961795.1 Hyphomonas sp. BRH_c22 | reverse complement strand
CCCCGCCATGTTCAAGTCCGGTCGAGCCTTCTCTGCATGGGTCGGGCTCGTGCCCAGGCAACACTCAAGCGGTGGACGAGAGCGGCTCGGGAGCATCACCAAGAAGGGCAATTCGGAGCTAAGGCGCTTGTTGGTTGCAGGTGCAATGTCGATGATCATCCGAGCAAAGCAACTCGGATTTACGCGCCACCCTTGGCTCAGCCGGTTGCTGGAGCGTAAGCCCATGATGGTTGTCGCAATCGCGATGGCCAACAAGATGGGCCGAATGATCTGGGCCCTGATGGTGAAAGGGGAGAAGTTCAATCCGGCAAAGTTGATGCCGGCATAAGGTCGCCGAGCCGCTAAGGCGCAAAACGAGATTGGTGAGAGCAAAAGGAGGTCATGCAGACCCGTAGGTTCAACAAGTGAGGACAACCCACCTGGGCGCAAGCACCTTCAAGTGCGGGCTTTTGTAAGGGACCTCATCTTGCGGAACGCATGATGGCCAGCGGCATCTGAAAGCCGCCCAAATAGGCCGAACAGATGCCCGCTATCGGCCAAACTGCAAATGACCGCCAAAAAATCTCTTGCCAAGGGGCCGCCGTCCACAGATGCGCCCTGGGCGATGGGCTGAGGGATAGGTCTGCGCGCGGCAATGACTGCTTGTGTCTTCAGGAACAAGATCGTCGCGGCGAGCGCGAGGGTCGCGATATTGGAGAGGATGACCGGAAGACTGGCGATCATCAGGCCGTAGACCAGCCAGGTGACGATTCCCACGGTGAACATTGCGTACATCAGCAGGGAAATGCCATCTGTCTGGCGGGTGCGCAGGATATGCGCGGCCTGCGGCACGAACGAGAACGTGGTGAGTATTGCTGCTAAAAATCCAATGGATTCAGTCATTTGAGGGGAGGCTCCGCCAGGATACGCGCGCTATATACAGCAAGCCTGCGTCAGGAGCGAGCGGAAGTATCGGCCCCGTTATACGGTTCGGCAAACTCGCCCT
Organism: Hyphomonas sp. BRH_c22; assembly: GCF_000961795.1. GTDB lineage: Bacteria > Pseudomonadota > Alphaproteobacteria > Caulobacterales > Hyphomonadaceae > Hyphomonas. The sequence goes on along the minus strand of NZ_LADU01000030.1, from coordinate 48,813 downwards.
CAATGATCTCGCCGTCCATGGAGGCTGGGCCCGGTCCGGCCTGATCGTACGCTGCGTTCAGGGCTGACAGGGCCGATCCGACTTCGCGCGTGGCGATGCGGGCGCTGATGGCGTTGGCGGCGAGGGCAAACCCGGTGACGCCGAGAAAAATGGCTGCATCTTCAAGGCCTAAGCTGCGGGCGAGCGATGTGTCGCGGAACAGGGCGAGCATGCCGAGCAGGACGATGAACAGGCCCGCAAGCCCGCCGAGGCGCACGGCGAAGCCGGGCAGGATGGCGGCCAGTGACAGGGGGGCAGGCAATCCGGTGAGCCGGGCAAGGCGGACGCGTTCGACCAGGCTGACGCCAACCATCGCGGCCGCCAGCAGTAAGATCATCAGAAAGCTGCGCTGCATCAGGGCCACAAGGACCACGCCGAACGGGAAGGCGAGCAATGTGGCCAGGCGCAGGCCGAGCGCCAGCTGAAGGGGGGAGGAGGGGTGGTTCAAGGGTGGAGTCCGGGTGCGGCGGGGGTGTGGTGAGTCTGGTCAGATGTGGCCATGATGACACGATAGCACAAGGGCGGGGGTCTGGCCGCTTGCACTCGCGAACGCCACACGGCATGTTGCGCCGCAACAAAACAATTGGGGAGCCCCGGCATGGCCGACACACAGAAACCGATCCAGCACGCGCCGGACGCGCCCTGGATATTCCGGACCTATGCCGGCCATTCGACGGCGCAGAAATCGAACGAGCTGTATCGGGGCAATTTGGCCAAGGGTCAGACGGGCCTGTCCATCGCCTTCGACCTGCCGACCCAGACGGCCTATGACGCCGACCATATCCTGGCACGCGGCGAAGTCGGCAAGGTGGGCGTGCCGGTCAAGCATATGGGCGACATGGCGAAACTGTTCGACCAGCTGCCGCTGGAAGAGATGAACACGTCAATGACGATCAATGCGCCGGCAGCCTGGATGCTGGCCATGTATGTGGCGCTGGCCGATGAGCGCGGCGACGACCGTGCCCAGCTTCGCGGCACGACGCAGAATGACATCGTGAAGGAATATCTGTCTCGCGGCACCTATGTGTTCCCGCCGGAACCGTCGATGCGGCTGATTTCGGACATGGTCAGCTGGTGCTATACCGAAGTTCCAAAATGGAACCCGATGAATGTCTGCTCCTACCACCTGCAGGAAGCCGGCGCGACGCCGGAACAGGAGCTGGCCTATGCCCTCGCGACGGCGATTGCGGTGCTCGACCGGGTGAAAGCCGGGGGGCAGGTTCCGGAATCAGACTTTGAAACCGTATTCGGGCGGATTTCCTTCTTTGTGAATGCGGGTGTGCGTTTCGTTACGGAACTCTGCAAGATGCGGGCCTTCGTGGACCTGTGGGAGGAAATTGGCCGCGAACGCTATGGCGTGACAGACCCGAAGGCGCTGCTGTTCCGCTACGGCGTACAGGTGAACTCCCTCGGCCTGACCGAGCCGCAGCCGGAGAATAATGTCTACCGCATCCTGATCGAGGCGCTGGCCGTGACCCTCTCGAAGCGCGCCCGCTGCCGCGCGCTGCAATTGCCCGCCTGGAACGAGGCCATGGGTCTGCCGCGGCCATGGGACCAGCAATGGAGCCTGCGCCTGCAGCAGATCCTCGCCTATGAGACAGACCTGCTGGAGTTCGAGGACATTTTCGATGGCAGCCATGTGATTGATGGCAAAACCGAGGAGCTGAAGGCGAAGGCCCGCGCCACACTGGCCGAGATCGACGCGCTGGGCGGGGCAACCAATGCCATTACCCATATGAAGGAAAGCCTGGTCGGCGCGCATATCGACCGGATCAAGGCCATCGAGAACGGTTCGCTGAGCGTTGTGGGCGTCAACAAATACACATCGACGGAAGAAAGTCCGCTGGGCACCGGCGATGGCGCCATCATGACGGTCGACCCGGCCGAAGAGGCCGCGCAGGTGCGTGACCTGAAGGAATGGCGCGCGAAACGCGACACTGCGGCGGTTGAGGCGGCGCTGGTCAATCTGAAGGCGGCGGCGGCGAGTTCGGTAAACATCATGGAGCCGTCCATTGCCTGCGCCAAGGCGGGCGTGACGACCGGCGAATGGGGCAGTGTGCTGCGCGAAGTGTTCGGCGAATTCCGTGCGCCGACGGGCGTGGCCATGGTTATCAGCGGGGGCGGCGACGAGGACATCGCGGCGGTGAAGGCCGATGTGGACCGCGTGTCGGAGGCGCTGGGCCGCCGGTTGACCTATATTCTGGGCAAGCCGGGCCTCGATGGCCACTCCAATGGCGCCGAGCAGATTGCGGCGCGCGGGCGCGAAGTGGGCATGGATGTGGTGTATGAAGGCATCCGTTTCACGCCGGCAGAGATTGCGGCGCAGGCGAAAGCGGCCAATGCGCATGTCGTCGGCCTGTCGATCCTGTCGGGCAGCCATCTGGACCTGGTGCGCGAGACGATCGCGGAGCTGCGCAAGGTGGGGCTGGAAAATGTGCCTTTGGTTGTCGGCGGCATCATTCCGCCGGAAGACGCACGCGCCCTCGGCCAGATGGGCGTGACCCGCATCTACACGCCGAAGGACTTCAAGATCACCGGCATCATGGGTGATGTGGTGAAAGTGGTCGAGAAGGCCTGGCTGGCGCCGGCTTAGCATTGCCTTATCCTCCCTCGTAACGCGGGGGAGGTGGGCCCGAATGGGCCGGAGGGGGCGCTTGATGCGCGCGCAAGATTGCGGTGCGCTGCCAACCCGGTTATGGGGCGGCGAATACATACAATTCAGAACAATCAGGAGCCGGCATGGGACAGTTTGAACTCGGCTGGGAAGAATGGCTGGCGCTGCCGGAGCTTGGCCTGCCTGCGATCAAGGCCAAAGTGGATACCGGGGCGAAGACCTCGGCGCTGCATGCCAGCGTGATCGAGCCGTTCGGGCCGAACACCAAGCCGCAGGTGCGCTTCCTGATCCAGCCGGACCCGAACGATCCCGGCCTCGAAGTGACCTGTTCGGCGCGCGTCATCGACCGGCGCGAGGTGACGAGTTCGAACGGCGATACCGAACTGCGTTACGTGATCGAGACCGAGGCCGAGATGGGTGGGCGGCGCTGGCCGATCCAGCTGACCCTGTCGAACCGCGAGAACATGACCTACCGGATGCTGTTCGGGCGCGGCGCCATCCAGCCGGACATGATCGTCAACCCGAACGTCTCGTTCAGCCAGCCCTTGCTGGACTATGCCCGCTATAGCGGCCTGCCGAAGCGCACGCCCGTGAAGCGGCCCCTGCGGATTGCACTTCTGACGCGCGAGCCGAACAATTATTCTTCCCGGCGCCTGATGGAAGCGGCCGAGGCGCGCGGGCACATCATGGAGATGATCGATACGGCGCGCTGTTACATGCAGATCGGGACGATTGATCCGGAAGTGCATTATGACGGCAAGGCGCTGGCACGGTTTGATGCGGTTATCCCGCGCATCGGAGCGTCGATCACCGATTATGGCATGGCGGTGCTGCGCCAATTCACCAATACGGGCGCGTTCTGCCTGAACGGGGCAGGGGCTATCGGGCGGTCGCGCGACAAGCTGCTGGCGCACCAGCTGCTGGCGCGGGCGCAGATCGGCATGCCGATCACAGCCTTTGCGCATAGCCCGAAGGACACCAAGGACCTGATCTCGCTGGCCGGCGGCGCGCCGGTCGTGGTGAAACTGCTGTCTTCGACGCAGGGCAAGGGCGTGGTGCTGGCCGAAACACGCAAGGCGGCCGAGAGCCTTGTCGATGCCTTCCGGGGCCTTGAGGCGAACTTCCTGGTGCAGGAATTCATCAATGAGGCAGCGGGCGCCGATACGCGGTGCTTCGTCATCGGCAACAAGGTGGTTGGCGGGATGAAGCGCCAGGCGGCCAAGGGGGAGTTCCGGTCCAACCTGCATCGCGGCGGCACGGCCAGCGCGGTGAAGCTGACGCGGGCCGAGCGCGATATTGCGCGCGATGCGGCGCGTGTGCTGGGCCTGCGTGTGGCGGGTGTGGACCTGTTGCACACCGATGACGGCCCGAAAGTGCTGGAGGTCAATTCCTCGCCCGGCCTGCAGGGAATCGAAGGCGCGACCGGCAAGGACATTGCAGGCATGATTATCGAACACCTGGAGCGTCAGGTGCGGCCGCTGTCCAAGGTGCGCGAGAGCAATGCCAAGCCGCGCCGCCACATCAACGTGAACTGAACAGCTTGCCCTTCTCGGTGATCAGGACGATCACCAGCGACGCAAGGCCGAGGCAGACGAAGCCCAGCATGAGCGGGACTGTCGTGCCGTCATACCGGCTGGCAATGGCCATGCCGATCAGGCTGGCGACCGTGGTCGTGGCGAAGCCATAGGCAGCAGAGGCCGTGCCCGCGATCTTGCCGAGCGGCTCCATGGCCAGCGCGCTGAAATTCGATCCCATCAGGCCGAAGCAGCCAAAGCAGAGCGCGAAGATCGGGAAGAAGACATAGAGATTGTCTGTCGTGAAATATGTCACCACGGCGAGGATCCCGGCCACGGCGGTAAAGACCAGAAGCGCTGCGTGACTGATGCGGCGCATGCCGACCTTTTCAACAATGCGCGAGTTCAGGAAATTGGCGCAGGCGAGCGTGCCGGCGACACCGGCAAACCAGAGCGCGAACGTTTCCTGTTGTCCGAAGACTTCACGGAAGATCTGTTCGGAGGATGCAATGAAAGCAAACAGCGCGCCGAAGATGACGCCTGAAGCGCACATGTAGCCGAACGTGACGCGTGACTGGATGATCTGCCCGTATGCACTGGCTGCATGGCGGACGCTGAGTGGCTGTCGCGCCGCTTCGGGCAGGGTCTCGGGCAGGCGTATCCAGGTCCAGCTCAGCATGATGATGCCGAAAACGCCCAGCACGACGAATATGCCTTCCCATGGCGCGATGAACAGCACGATCTGGCCAATCCCCGGTGCAAGGATGGGGACGACCATGAAGATGGTCATGACGAGTGACATGAACCGGGCCATCTGGCGGCCGGCGAACAGGTCGCGCACGATCGACACGGCGACGAGACGGCCCCCGGAGGCGAACACGCCCTGCAGGAAGCGCATGACCAGAAGGGCCATGAAATCGCGCATGACGATGCAGGCAAAGGCAGTGACGATATAGCCGACGAGGGCGACGAAAAGCGGTCCGCGCCGGCCAAACCGGTCGGAGATGGGGCCCCAGATGATTTGCGGGGCGCCGAAGCCCAGCACATAGGAGAAAATGATCATCTGCTGGCGATTGTCGCTCTCGGTGCCAGGGGCAGTGAGCCCCACGGCATGGGAGATCTCGTTGAGTGCCGGCAGCATGATGTCGATCCCGAAGGCATTGAGGGCCATCAGGCCGGCAATCATCACGACAAGTTCGCTGCGCCCCGGCACCGGACGCTTTGCGTCCGGCAACACACCCTTTGGCGGAACGGCAGAGGGTTCGGTGTCGGCCATGGACCCGCCTTTCCTTCAGATGCGGTGGGAGAGCAAGGCGCCAATTTGGGTCATGCCTGCGGGCTTGCCTAGGGGCCGGGACAGAAAAACCGGGGCCCTATGTAAACGTCGCCCGGAAGAGGGCGGCGTTCAATACGTTTTCAAGGTCGATCAGGGCTGGGGGCGCTGAATCTGGCTGCCCAGATTGAAGATCACCTGGTCCGCGTCGAAATAGGCCGGATCATCGGGCTTCGGACCCTTGCCCATGATGATTTCTGCCGAGGCGACGTAGCTGGTGATCTCGCGATATTCCTGCGGGCCATCCCAGAAGGGATCGTAATAGCCGAAGCGGGACGCGTAGAATGAACGCGGATAGGCCCATTGGCGGTGGGGATTGTAGAAGTATCCCGCGCGCGGGCCGTAATAGTGATAGTCGAGATAGAAATTGCTGTAGAAGGGCGAGTAGCCTGTGGTCGTCGGCACGACGCGGCTGTCAGCATCCGTGGCGCGCTGGAGGACGCGGAAATGGTCAAACCCGTTCTGCCGGGTCAGCTCTGCCGCGCGAAACAGCATGTAGGTCTCCACCGTCTTGCGGTCTGTCAGGCTGTTGCCGGCAAACTGGACCCGGAAGCGGTTGGCTTCGATCTGCTGTTCCGAGTAACCGCGCTCTGAATCATATGCCGCCTGATAGGGGGTCGCGGTGGTACATGCGACCAGCATGGCGAGGGCAGCAAAGCCGGCGGCAATCTTGGACACGTGCATGGGGCAATCCTCCTCAGAACATCATCTGCTCTATATGTGAGTATATCCTGCATGAATGCCAGTTGAATTGACGGCGGCCAACTGTCCCGGTCGTCGCAGCACAATCACGATTGTGCGATCTGTTCCCGGCAACGCGCTCCGGATCAGCCTCTGTGGCCGGACGGGGGCAGTGCGCATAAAAAAAGGGCGACCCTGCGGGCCGCCCTTGAATGTATCTGGTCCGGACAGCCTGATCAGGCGGCCTTGTAGCCGATGACAGCCTTGGTTTCGAGGAATTCCTCGAAACCGAGTTCGCCCCATTCGCGGCCATTGCCGGATTGGCCGTAGCCGCCGAACGGTGCCGAGAAGTCAGGGCTTGCGCCATTGACGAGGATCTGGCCGGCGCGGATGCGATTGGCCACTTCATGGGCTTCCTTGTCCGGCCCCTGGACATAACCTGCAAGGCCATAGACCGTGTCGTTTGCCATCTCGATGGCGTCTTCCAGCGTGTCATAAGGCAGGATGCAGAGCACCGGGCCGAAGATTTCCTCGCGGGCGATGGTCATCTGGTTGGTGACATTCGCGAAGACGGTCGGGCGGGTGAAGTAACCCTTGTTGAAGCCTTCAGGGCGGCCCGTTCCGCCTGCTACGAGCGTCGCGCCTTCGTCGATACCGGTCTGGATCAGGTCCTGGACCTTCTGGAACTGGTTACCGTTCGAGATCGGGCCAATGGCGCCCGGCGTGGCTTCGCCCGGCATCATCACCTTGACCGATTCAGCTGTCGCCTTGGCAATCGCGATGGCTTCGTCCTGCTGGTCTTTCTGGACGAACATGCGCGATGGGGCGTTACAGGACTGGCCTGTATTCGTCATCATCTGCATGACGCCGCCAGAAACAGCTTTCTTCAGGTCTGCGCTTGGCAGGACAATGTTCGGGGACTTGCCGCCGAGTTCCTGGGCAACACGCTTGACCGTTGGTGCGGCCGCCTGTGCGACCAGCACGCCTGCGCGGGTCGAGCCGGTAAAGCTCATCATGTCCACGTCCGGGTGGGCCGAGAGCACTGCGCCCACGCCTGGGCCGTCGCCATTGACGAGGTTGAACACGCCTTTTGGCACGCCGGCGTCATGCAGGATTTCGGCGAAGATCAGCGCGTCGAGCGGTGCGATTTCAGAAGGTTTCAGCACCATGGTGCAACCGGCGGCAAGGGCAGGCGCCACTTTGCAGGCGATCTGGTTGAGCGGCCAGTTCCAGGGCGTGATGAAACCACACACGCCGATCGGTTCCTTGCGCAGCAGGGTCGTGCCCTTGAGTTCTTCCCATTCATAGCCGCGAAGGATCGCCGCTGTGGTGGCAAAGTGGCCCATGCCGGCAGGAACCTGCGCTGCATTGGCGAGCCACATGGGCGCGCCCATTTCGTCGGAAATGGCGGATGCGAGTTCGGGCAGGCGCTTCTGGATCCCGGCCGCGATCTTGTCGAGCAGGTCAGCGCGGTATTCGACAGAAGTTTGCGAGAAGGAAGGGAACGCGGCCTTGGCGGCGGCGACGGCCTTGTCGACATCGGCCTTCGAGCCGAGCGAGATGCGCGCAAACGGCTCTTCAGTGGCCGGGTTTTCGACCTCGAGTGTGCGGGGCTCCACCGGATCGACCCACTCACCGTTGATGTAGAATTTGAGATAGTCTTTCATGGGCCGGAGCCTCCCTTTGATGTCTATGGTTCTGCCGGGACTATAGGTGACGCGCACGTCACCGGCGAGTCCTGACGCAAAGGAAATCTGGGTGTTAACAGGGAATTCATCAAGGACAGGCGCCGCCTATCGCTTCATTCCGCCCAGAATGCCGCGCAGGATATATCGGGTGAATTCGCGCGAGGCGGTACGGGCGGCCTGCTTTCCGGCGGCCTCAAGCGGCGTCTGGCGCCGGGATCGGGTGGATTTGGTCCGCGCCGTCTTCTTTTCGAGCGCGGCCTTGGTCTTCTCTTCCTTTGCCGCCAGTCTTTCGGCCTGCTCGGCGGCTTCCGCCTCCTTTGCCTCCAGGATTTCGTAGGCGGACTCGCGATCGATGACCTCTTCATATTTTCCGGCGCATGGACTGTTCTTCTGAACGGCAGCGCGTTCGGCAGGCGTGGCGGGCCCGAGGCGGGAGGCCGGCGGGCGGATCATGGTGCGCTGGACCATGGATGGCGCGCTCTTTGTATCGAGGGTCGAGACGAGCGCCTCGCCGGTTCCGAGCTGGGTAATCACTTCTTCAGTGTCGAAGGACGAGTTCGGCCGGAACGACTGGGCCGCCGCGCGCACGCCCTTGCGTTCGGCTGGCGTATAGGCGCGCAGGGCGTGCTGCATCCGGTTGCCAAGCTGGGCGAGGACGCTCTCGGGCAGGTCACGCGGGTTCTGGGTGACGAAGAAAACGCCGACTCCTTTCGACCGGATCAGGCGGACGACCTGCTCGACCTTTTGAAGCAGGGCCGGTGGCGCATCGTTGAACAGGAGGTGGGCTTCGTCAAAGAAGAAGACGAGCTTCGGCTTGTCCGGGTCGCCGACTTCGGGAAGCTGCTCGAAGAGTTCCGACAGGAGCCAGAGCAGGAAGGTGGAATAGAGTTTGGGGCTGTTGATCAGCCGGGTAGCGTCGAGGACGTTGATGTAGCCGCGTCCGTCCTGCGTGGTGCGCATGAGGTCTGCCAGTTCGAGCGCCGGTTCGCCGAAGAAATGTTCTGCGCCCTCGCGCTCGAGCATCAGCAGGTTGCGCTGGACCGCGCCGAGGGATGCGGCAGCGACATTGCCGTATTCCTGGCTGATCTCGTCGCGAACCTCCTTTTGCGACAGGTGGAGAAGCAGTTTGCGCAGGTCTTTCAGGTCGAGCAGGAGAAGGTTGTTGTCGTCGGCGTATTCGAACGCGATGTTGAGTACGCCTTCCTGCGCATCGGTAAGTCCCATCAGGCGCGACAGGAGGAGGGGGCCCATTTCGGAAATCGTGGCGCGGATGGGGTGGCCGTTCTCACCGAAGACGTCCCAGAAGATGGTGGGTGAAGCATAGTAGCCGTAATCCTCAAGGCCGATGAGCTGCGCGCGGGCGACGAGCTTTTCGTGCAGCTTGTTGTCGGCGCTTCCAGGCACGCAGATTCCGGACAGGTCGCCCTTCACATCGGCGCAGAAGACCGGGACGCCCGCATCGGAAAAGCCCTGGGCGAGGATCTGCAGGGTAACCGTCTTGCCGGTGCCGGTCGCGCCCGCCACGAGGCCGTGACGGTTGGCCACTTTCAGCAGCATGTCCTGAGCGGCATTTGGGGTGCCGGTTCCGTCCGCGTCTGCGCCGCCGATGAATAATGAGTCCGTCATGCTGGCCAAATCTCCCCTGATTGCGGCGGAACGCTAGTGGTTTCGCAGGATTCGGCAAGGGGGCGGCTGAGCTTGGCCCCCGACTTTAGAAAGAGGCAGAAATGCGTCTTGACGCCAAGGCAGGCTGCTCGCAACCTGCAGCAGCTTTTAGGGGCTTGCATGGATCGCGCGACGAAAACCGGTATCTGGATCATTGCCACAGGCGTGATCGTGGCCTTTCTCTATGTTGGCCGCGGCATTCTCTCCACGTTTGCCATGGCCGTGTTCCTGTTTCTCGTGATGGAAGGCTTTGCGACTGCGATCGACAACTGGTCGCATACGATGCGCAGGGGGGCCGCCAGGGCCATTGCGGTGCTGACCGTGCTGGGCGGGTTCGTCGGATTTATCGCCCTGATGGCCCACGGCATGTCGCAATTCGGGCGCGACGCCGCCGAGTATGAGGAGAAGATCAACGCGCTGATCCGGGAAGCCTATGGCCTCGTCAACATGAGCGACGCGCCGACCTTGACCCATCTCCTGTTCAACGCCCAGGGCCAGCGCTTTTTTGCGACCATCGCCAACGCGACAGGTGACCTGTCTGCGGACCTGGTGCTGATCTTCATCTATGTCGCGTTCCTGTTCATTGCCCAGTCGGGCTGGACGCGGAAGCTGGACAACATCTTTCCGGAACACGAGCAGCGTGCGCAGGTGCGCGGGATCGGCGATGAGGCGCGTCGCAGCATCGAGACTTATCTGTGGACCCAGACGGTCATCTCGGCACTGATCACGGCATTGACCTATATTTCACTGCTTCTGCTGGGCGTGCAGAACGCGATCTTCCTGGCGGCCCTGATCTTCGTGCTGAACTATATTCCAACCGTCGGCTCGATCGTCGCCGCGCTCGTGCCGCCACTGTTCGCGCTGGTCCAGCCGGATGTGCCAGCCTGGATACCGGTGGCCGCTCCGCAGAATACATACGTATATGCCGCCATCGTGTTCGGTATTGTCAGCTTCTGGCAATTCTCGATCGGCAATTTCATCCAGCCCCGGATGATGGGCGAATCGCTGAACTTGTCCGCTCTGATTGTATTGCTGGCGCTTGCTATCTGGGGGGTGCTGTGGGGCATTCCCGGGATGTTCCTGTCGGCGCCTCTGACTGTGTTGATGATGATCCTGTTTGCGCAATCGGATGGGACCAGATGGATCGCGATCCTGCTTTCGGCCGACGGAAACCCGCAAGGGAAGGGCGGGCAACCAGTCGCAGTTCCAACTGCCAAAGATCATGGTGAAATGATTTGAAGTATGGCATCCGGCCAACTTCAGAAGAACATCGTCCAAGGTTTCGCATTCAGGGCAGTGAAGCCTTCATGATTTGTAATGTACCAATGACAGAAGGTATCCTTGCTTATCCAGAGTGAGAACCGAAATAAGAGATCAGGCCTCCGCGTGCGTCCCCCCACCCAGCCTGCGGAACGCCTGTAGGGCCCGTCGGACACGTCCCCGTTCGGCGGGCCCGCTTATTTTCAGGCGGTGCCAAATGCGATCTGGCCAACTGGTTTCGTTTGCAACAAGCCATTGATGGTGCTGTCGGCTCAGGCTAGACCAAACTGAGTCTCCTCCATTGCTGCGCGAGCCCTTTCCGATGTCCCGAACCCTCACCAAGACCGACCCGCTCCAGCAAGTTCTGGAGCAGGTCAAACAGGAATCCAGCAATGAGGACCTGACCGGCCTGACGGGGGGCGATATCCGCCGCCTGGCGACGGACATGTGGACATGGGCCAGTGCTGTCCCGCCGGGCAAGCAGGACGCCCGGGTCGTGGTTGAGCCGGAGGGTGAGGCAGGACCGCTGCCGCGCGCCATCCTCGAGGCAGCCGGTCCCGATATGCCCTTTCTGGTCGATTCGATGCTCGCGGAGTGCGCCGCTGCGGGACACGAGGTCAAAACCCTGTTTCACCCCATCGTGAAGCTGGACGACGGGCAGCGCGTTTCGGTCATCCAGATTCACCTGCCGCTGGTGACCGCTGCCGAAGCCAGAAAGCTGTCGCAGGAAGTTCGCAAGACGCTGTCATCGGTGCAGGAAGTTGTCCGTGATTTCGAGCCGATGAAGGCGCGGATGCGGGCCGAGATTGACGGCATCGCGCAACTCAAGACGCTTGCCTATGATGATACGCGCGAGACCATCGCTTTCCTCGAATGGTTGCTTGAGGAGCATTTCGTTTTCCTGGGCTGCCGGGAATACCATTTCGAGACAGATGCGAATGGCCGGGTGCTGCCCGAAGAGCCGATCATGGTCGAGGGGTCGAACCTCGGTATCCTGCGTGACGAGCAGTTGAACGTGTTGTCGCGTGACAGCGAACCATTGGTCTTGACGCCCGAAATCAGCGACCTGCTGGCCGAGCCGTTCCCGATGTTCGTGGCCAAGTCGACCCTGGTCAGCCGCGTGCACAGACGGGTCAAATGCGACTACATCGGCATCAAGAAGTATGATGCGGACGGGAAGGTGAATGGCGAGGTGCGTTTCCTTGGTCTGTTCACGGCTGAGGCCTATGACGAAACCGCGCGCTCCATTCCCTTCGTTCGCCGCCGGGTGAAGAAGGTGATCGAGGCATCTGGGGCGACACCGGGCGGGCATACGGAGAAAACCGTTGCCAACCTGCTGGAAACCTGGCCGCGCGATGAATTGTTCCAGACCCATTCACGCATGCTGGCGCCGATGATCATCGGGGCCATGCACCTGGTCGGCCGCCCGCGCACCCGCCTATTCCTGCGCCGCGACCAGTTCGACCGGTTCGTCACGGCCATCGTTTTCGTGCCGCGTGAGGCCTATGATACGGCGTTGCGCCTGCGGATCACCGACGTCCTGACGCGCGCCTTTGCGGGATCGCTTGTCAAGTTCCAGCCCTATTTCGACACTGGCCCCTTGGCCCGCGTTCATTTCGAGATTTCACTCGACCGCAATCATCCCCAGCCGGACCTGGACGTGCTTGAGAACGAAATTGCCGAGCTGGCCCGCACATGGGATCAGGGGTTCCGGCAGGCATTGATGGAAAGTCCGCTGGCCGACACGGACCGCGAAGGCGCGCGCGCCTTTATCGGTGCATTCAACGCCGCCTATCGCGAGGCGTTCACGCCTGAGGAAGCCTTGCGCGATGTGACCGCCATGGCGCAGCTGCATTCCGACACACCTGTCCTCGCCCGCGCCTTCCGGGCCGACGGCGATGATGCCGACAAGCTCCGCGTGAAGATCTACGCCCGCGAAGGCAGCATTCCGCTGTCGCGCTGTGTACCCGTGTTCGAGCACATGGGCCTGTTCGTGAATTTCGAGACGGGCTACCCGATCCGGCCGACTGAAAAGCCGGCAGCGGATGCGCCGGATATTTACTGGGTGCATTCGCTGTCCATGCGGTCGGTCGACGGCTCGCCGGTTGACCTCGGCACGCTGGCGCACGGGTTCGAGGATGCCTTTGTTGCGGTGTGGGGCGGCCTGACAGAGAATGACGGCTTCAACCGCCTTGTGCTGACGGCCAGCGCAAGCTGGCGCGAAGCGGCCCTGTTGCGCGCACTGTCTGCCTATCGCCGCCAATCCGGCCTCGAACAGCCCCAGGAGGTGCAGGAAGGCGCGCTGGCGAACCATCCCAAAATTGCCCGTCTGCTGCTTGACCTCTTTGCTGCCCGGTTTGATCCTGCCGCCCATAATACACTGAACGCGCGCCGTGCGGCGGCCGACAGTATCCGCGCGTCCATCGAGACTGCATTGCGCGATGTTGCGGCACTGGCCGATGACCAGATACTCCGGCGTCTGACGGATTTGATTGGCGCCGTGCAGCGGACGAACTTCTACCAGGTTGATGAAAACGGCCATCCCCGGCCGTTCATCAGCATCAAGGTGGCCAGCCGCGAACTGGAAGACCTGCCAGAGCCAAAACCCTATCGGGAAATCTTCATGTCGAGCCCGCAGGTTGACGGGGTTCACCTGCGCTTTGGGCCGGTTGCCCGCGGCGGACTGCGCTGGTCTGACCGCCCATCGGATTACCGCACCGAAGTCCTGGGTCTCGTAAAGGCCCAGCAGGTCAAGAACGCGGTCATCGTGCCGGTGGGTTCCAAAGGCGGGTTCTTCCCGAAGCAGCTGGCCGACCGGTCGAATCGCAATGCGTGGTTTGAAAGCGGACGCGACGCCTACAAGCAGTTCATCACGGCACTGCTCGGCGTGACGGACAACCTTGACGGGGCGAAGGTCATCCACCCGGACAATACGGTCATATGGGACGGGGAAGACCCCTATCTCGTCGTCGCTGCCGACAAGGGCACGGCGACCTTCTCCGACACCGCGAATGCCATCAGCGAGGCACACGGATTCTGGCTGGGCGATGCGTTCGCGTCCGGCGGCTCGGTCGGGTACGACCACAAGAAAATGGGTATCACTGCGCGCGGTGCGTGGGAGGCGGTCAAGCGCCACTTCCGCGAACTGGGCAAGGACATCCAGACCGAACCCTTCACGGTCATCGGCGTTGGCGACATGAGCGGCGACGTGTTCGGCAACGGCATGCTGCTTTCACCCGAAACCCGGCTGGTGGCGGCGTTCAACCATATGCACATCTTTCTTGACCCCAATCCTGGCGACTCGAAGACGAATCTCGCCGAGCGCCAGCGCCTGTTTGACCTGCAGGGATCGTCATGGGCGGATTATGATACCAAGCTGATTTCGAAAGGCGGCGGCGTGTTCGCGCGTTCAGCCAAGTCAATCAGGCTGAGTGATGAGGCCAAGGCGCTGACCGGATTGTCGAAAGATGCGGTGACGCCGGATGAACTGATCCATGCCCTGCTGAAAGCGGAAACCGACCTGCTCTGGTTCGGCGGCATTGGCACCTATGTGAAGGCAAGCACCGAGACCCATGCCGAGGCAGGCGACCGTTCGAGCGATGCATTGCGCGTCAATGGACGGGAACTGAAGGCAAAAGTCATCGGCGAAGGCGCCAATCTCGGCATGACGCAGGCGGGGCGTATCGAATTCGCGCTGAGCGGCGGGCGCATCAATACGGATGCGATCGACAACTCGGCGGGCGTCGACAGTTCCGACCATGAGGTCAACATCAAGATTCTCGCTGCGGAGGCCATACGCCTGAAATCGCTGAAAGCGAAGGATCGCAATGCGCTGCTGGCCGAGATGACGGATGATGTGGCGGCGCACGTTCTGCGCCACAATTACGACCAGACCGGTGCACTGACGCTCGCCGAATCCACAGCCGCCGGTGACCATGATGCGCTCGAACGCCTGATGGCCTATCTCGAAGAGCGCGGTGTCCTGAACCGGGCGCTCGAAGGCCTGCCCAGCTCATCGCAGATGCGTGTGCGCCAGGAGGCCGGCCAGTGGCTGACACGGCCGGAACTGGCCGTGCTGCTGGCCTGGACCAAGATCGTTCTGATCGATGACGTGGTCGCGTCGGATATTCCGGATGACCCGTATTTCGAAACCGTCCTGAAGTCCTACTTTACCCGCCCGATAGACAGGTATGAAGACGCCATCCTCAATCACCGGCTGAAGCGGGAAATCATCGCGACCGTGATTGCCAACCGGGCGCTCGACATGGCCGGCCCCGTGCCCTTGCTGCGCCTGCGCGAAATGACTGACAATGAGAACGCAGCCATTGTTCGCGGTCTTGAGGCATCCCGCGCCGTGCTGGATTTCGGATCCTTCTGCCGGGAAGTCGAGGCGCTCGACAACAAGGTTGGTGCAGACCTGCAAACGGACATGCGCATACAGGCCATGCAGGCAATGAGCGAGGCGGCTGCATGGTATGTGCGGTTCATGCCGGGCGTTTCCGTAGGCGAGGCCGTTTCCCGGACACACGCGCCGCTGAACGAATTCAAGACCGCGCTCTCAACTGTGCATTCCCCGTTCCCTGCGGCAAGGATCGAGCGCGCGGCCCGTGGCTTCGTGAAGCGCGGCGCGCCCGAAGCACTGGCACGGTGGACCGCAGCGATGAGCCATTTCTCGCAGGGTCTCGTCGTCATCGACCTTGCCAAGACGGCCTCTGTTGACGTGCCCAAGGCAGGATCGGCGTTCTATGCCATTGGCGATTCCCTGCGGCTGGATCGCCTGCGGGCATCGGCACGTGAAGGCCTGGCCAAGGCGGGCTATTGGGATCGCGTGGCCGGACGGCGCCTGGTCAGTGAGCTGGTGCGCCTGCAGGCCAGCGCCGCGCAGGAAGCGATTGCGAGCGGCGGCGTTGATGTCTGGCTCAGCGAGCGCACCGACGCCCGCCGTCACCTGCTGACGACGCTTGGCACCCTGACCAAGGGCAAGGACTGGTCGTTCGCGAAATTCACGCTGTCGACCGATGCCGTGCGGCAATTCATGGGACGGTAAGAGCTGGCGAGTTATACACAGGGCCGGAGCGCAGGTGACGGCAGCCGCAAAGGCTTTGCTTAACAGGCGCGATAAGCCTGCTATGAGTGAACGCCATCATGAAACGGCTCTATCATTGGCCTCTTGATCCAGCCGGACGGCTGGTGCGTCTCGTTCTCGGAGAGAAGGGCGAAGCATTTGAGTCGTATGCTTCTGCGCCCTGGGCGCCCCATCCGGATGTGGCGGCCCTCGCACATGGCGCTGTCGCGCCCGCACTGGTCGAAACCACGCCAGCCGGAAAGCTGTTTGCCTGCGGGACGCGCGCGATCTGCGAGCAGCTCGAAGAGCTTCAGCCGGCACCGGCGCTGTGGCCCACAGACCGCAATGAGCGCGCAGAGGCGCGGCGTCTCTGGGCCTGGGTCGAGGCGGGGTGTGAAGAGGTGACAGACAAGCTGCTGACAGAGCGCGTGATGCAATGGGTCCGGCGGGACCGCCAGCCGGATTCGGAAAAGCTGCGCCGGGGCGCGCATGCCTTGCGGGGGCGGCTGACATTCCTGAACGGCATGGTGGAACTGAATGGCAATCTGGCTGGTCGGACGCTGTCGATTGCAGACCTGTCGGCTGCGGCGCACCTGTCGGCCTATGACTATTTCGGCGATGTCGAGTGGGATGCCGTTCCGGACCTGAAGACCTGGTATGGCCGGATCAAGTCCCGCCCGAGTTTCCGCCCGCTGCTGGGTGACCGCATCGACGGGACCCGGCCGGTGGCCCATTATGCCAACCTCGACTTCTGATCCCCTCGCCGGTTCGCCCGAAGCCTTCCTGAAAGAGACGGCGCGCGCGCTCGGCTTTGACAGCGTGCGTATCGCCCGTGCCGATGAGCCCTGGGCGGCAGGCGAGCGGCTGGAGACCTTTGTCTCGGAAGGCCGTCATGGCCAGATGGAATGGATGGAAACGACGCTGGAGCGGCGCAAGGCCCCGACAGCCATGTGGGCGCATGCGAAATCAGCTGTCGTTGTGGCGCTGAATTACGGGCCGGGACTCGATCCGATGGAGATGCTGGCCGAGCGCAGCCTTGGCAATATTTCAGTCTATGCCAGGGGCAAGGATTATCACGACCTGCTCAAGTCACGCCTGAAACAGCTGGCGCGCGCCTTCGTGTCGGAGACCGGCGCGGAGGTGAAAGTCTTCGTTGATACGGCGCCGCTGATGGAAAAGCCGCTGGCGGCAAAGGCCGGCATGGGCTGGCAGGGCAAGCATACGAACCTGGTCAGCCGCGAGCTGGGCTCCTGGTTTTTCCTCGGCGTGATGCTGACTGAAGCCGAACTGGTTCCGGATATGGCGGAAACCGACCATTGCGGGTCTTGCCGGGCCTGCCTTGATGTTTGCCCCACCGCGGCCTTTCCCGCGCCCTACCAGCTCGATGCGCGCCGGTGCATTTCCTACCTGACCATTGAGCATGCCGGACCGATTCCGCGTGAATTCCGGCGGGCGATGGGCAATCGCATATATGGCTGTGACGATTGCCTGGCGGTTTGCCCGTGGAATAAGTTTGCCGCTGCGGCCTCGGAGTCGGCATTGCATGCGCGGGTGGAACTGAAAGCGCCTGGCCTCGATGAACTGGCAGCACTGGACGATGCCACGTTCCGTGACGTGTTTTCCGGTTCGCCAGTCAAGCGCAGCGGCCGCAACCGGTTTGTGCGCAATGTCTGCATTGCCATCGGCAATTCGGGCGACAGGCAGCTTGTCCCACCGCTGCTGCGCCTGCTCGACGATACGGCGCCGGAGGTGCGCGGGGCAGCGGTATGGGCGCTCAGCCGTCTTGATCCTGACAGATTTCAGACCGAGAAGTCTGAGCGCCGGGATCGCGAGCGTGATCCGGGCGTTGTGGCGGAATGGGACGAAGCAGCATGACGGTTGGAACAGGCGGCAAGGGACCAGTGCGCGTTTGGCTCGGGCGGCTGGTAAAGCTGGCCGCTGGCCTGTTCGTGGCCTTGCACCTGTATGCGGCTGCGCTGATCTTCCTGCCCGTGCCCGGCACGATCCTGATGGTGCAGCGGGCGGCAGGCGGCGAAACGATCCGCCGGGACATCACCCCGCTCGAAGACATTTCCCCACATCTTGTCAGCGCCGTGATTGCCGCAGAGGACACGCGCTACTGCGAGCATCACGGCATTGATCCGGATGCCATCGAGAAGGCGATCGACGAATATCAGCGCGGAAAGAAAGCGCGTGGCGCGTCGACCATTACCCAGCAAACAGCCAAGAACGTGTTCTTCTGGAATGGCGGCGGCGCGCCGCGCAAGGCCGGTGACATGTGGATGGCGACATTCATTGATCATGCCTGGGGCAAGCGGCGCGTGATGGAAGTCTATCTCAATGTCGCTGAATGGGGGGATGGCATCTTCGGAGCGGAAGCAGCTGCGCAGGCGCGCTTTGGCAAATCTGCAGCAGCATTGACAGAACGCGAAGCCGCCTTGCTGGCGGCCGTACTGCCCAGCCCGAACAAGTGGCGGGTTGATCCGCCGGGGCCATATGTCTCCAGCCGTGCCGGCACCCTTCAGGCGCGCATGCGCGTTGTGCGCAATCAGGGGCTGGATGCGTGCGTGTTCGGCGACAAGCGACCTGCGCCGCTACCGCCCGTCAAAGGCACTCCGCCGCCGCCACCCGAGGTGATGCCGGACCTGCCGCCTGAGCCGGCGCCGGTGCCGGACGAGAGCGGTCCGGCCCCTCAAGTCGGGGGCGATGACCCGCTGAGCGAAGTGCTGGATGCAGCGGACGAGTCCTTCGCGCAACCCGCGCCGGAGGTGACCGAAGAGCCTGAGCCCTTCACCATGCCCGAGGACGTGCCTGCCTCGCCATCAGGGCCCGGGACTGATGCGCCCGGCGAACCGTCCGGCCCCGTGGACCTGCGTCCGCGCGACGACATCGTCGTTGATCCTGAACCTGCGGCGGACGACCCACCCCAATAGGGCGGGTCGCCGCGGCGGTGCCTAGACCGGGTCGTAGGGGAAGACGCTGGCCGATGCACCGAGATCGGTGAAGCTGCCCTGCATGGCAGGGAAGGCGTTGTCGATCAGGCTGTCAGGTGTCCAGCCTTCCATACGGGCGAGCGATTTGACCGGCCGGGGCTGGTCACAGAGGATCACTTCATTCCCGCGCACGATGAAAATCTGGCCGCTGACATGCTTGGCCTTGTCGGCGCACAGCGCGACGGCCAGTTGGGCCACCTGGTCAGCGCGCATGGAATTCTTGATCCGCTCGACACGCTGGGCGCCGGCCTCATCCTTGACCGGGATGGAGGCGATCATGCGGGTCCATGCGAAAGGTGCGATGACGTTGGAGCGGACATTCTTGCGTTCGCCTTCCATGGCGATGATGCGCGAGAGGCCGACAATGCCCATCTTGGCGGCGGCATAGTTGGCCTGGCCAATATTGCCGATGATGCCGGATGTGGACGTAAACAGCACGAAGGCCCCGCTTTCCTTTTCGCGGAACAGCTCGATGGCTGCGCGCGTGACATTGAAGCTGCCGCGCAGGTGCACGTCGATGACACTGTCCCAGTCATTTTCGCTCATCTTGTGGAACATGCCGTCGCGCAGGATGCCGGCCGGGTTGATGATGGCGTCGAGCGAGCCGAACGTGTCCTTCGCCTGTTCGACCATGCCTTCGACGGCGCGCATGTCGGTGACGCTCTCCGAATTTGACACGGCCTCGCCGCCCGCCGCGCGGATTTCGGCGGCGACTTTCTCGGCCGGTCCGGCGTCACCCTCGTCACCGCCCGTGAGACCGCCGCCGAGATCGTTGACAACCACTTTGGCACCCTCGCGTGCCGCGAGCAGCGCGGTCTCGCGCCCGATACCGTTGCCGCCGCCTGTGATGAGTACTGTTTTGCCTTCAAGCACGCCCATGATTGCCATTCCTTTGCAGTTTCGATGTGATTGACGGGCACCCTAGATACGGCCAAGCAATGTTCAAGGTTTGAAACTCGATTTGAGGAAGGCTAAAGCTGCCGCATGGATAAAACGTTCAAAGCAGTAATCTGGGATTTCGGGGGCGTTTTTACCTCCTCTCCCTTCGATGCCTTCACGCGATACGAAGAGGAAAATAGCCTGCCAAGGGACTTCATCCGCTCGGTAAATGCAGTGAATCCACTTGAAAACGCCTGGGCGCTTCTCGAGCGCAGCGAGGTGGATGCAGCCGGTTTCGATACAATGTTCCGCTCTGAATCGCGGTCTTTGGGGCATGAAGTGCCGGGCCGCGACGTGTTGTCCCTGCTGTCGGGATCGCTGCGCCCCCGGGTCGTCGCTGCGCTGGACGCCTGCAAGGCGAAGGGCAAGGTCGGCTGCATCACGAACAATGCGCCCATCGGCAAGGGCGCCTCGATGACGAACGATGCCGCAAAGGCGGCAGAACTGGAAAAAGTGTTCGCCCGGTTCGATCATGTCATCGAAAGCTCGAAGCTCGGCATTCGCAAGCCGGACCCGCGTATCTATGCCTTGATGTGCGAGGCACTCGACGTGGCACCTGAAGAGTGCGTCTATCTGGATGACCTGGGCATCAACCTGAAACCGGCACGCCAGATGGGTATGACAACAATCAAGGTGATCGGCGAGGACCAGCTCTTGAGCGACCTCGAGGCCGTGACCGGTTATGCGCTGGCGTAGCGTCCTCCTTGCGGTCGCGGCCCTTGGCCTCGCCGCATGCAGCCGGGGCGGCGATGAGCCGGTGCCGGCTATTCCAGAGGAAAGCCTGACACGGGCGCCTGTCGCACCCGAGCCTGTCGAGATTTCCGGTGAGGTCAGCAAAACGCGCGAAATCTTGCTGAGACATGCCAAGGCTGGCTCACTGGGCGGCCTGGCGCGAACGGCGGCGGCCAGCGAGGGGTTCATCTCCAATTTCAGCGGACAGCCGCACAAGGATTTCTGGGACCTGCTGCGGCGCACAGGCCTTGATCCCAACCTCAAGCTTCGTCAGTTGCTCGATGAACCGGCTGGCGTGCGGGAGGTGGATGGTGAACGCTGGTATGTCTGGCCGGACCTTGCCGCCCGCGATGCGGCAGACCTGATCCCCGAGAAGATGTCGTTTCAGGACCGCAAGCGGCTGAGGGAACTGATCGGTGATGACGGCATTGCCCTTATACGCGACGGGAAAGGGTATCCGGGCATGCGCACCGCAATCGCGGAAGATGGTCGCTGGGTATATTTCGTGCTCGGCCTCGACGGAGAGGAATAAGTCTATGGCAGGCAGGATCGGCGCGAGTGTTGCGCTCGGAAAACTACACGGCTGGGCAGCGGGAAGCGGCGACCGCGACATCATCAAGAAGACGTTCAAGTTTGCCGATTTCAAGACGGCGTGGGGATTCATGTCATCGGTGGCCCTCAAGGCCGAGGCGATGGATCACCATCCCGAATGGTTCAACGTCTACAATAAGGTCGAGGTGACCCTGACGACGCACGATGTGGACGGTGTGTCGGACAAGGATGTGGAACTGGCGGCATTCATGGACGCGCTGGCCGGCAAGCTGGGCTGATTGCCTGCCGGACCGGGCCGGGATCAGGTGGTCAGCAGCAGCTTGTGGAGGTTGGATGCGGTTGATGCGTCAAGGACAATGTCGCTGAAAGCCGGCGAGCGGCGGCTTGATCGTGTGCGCAGCTTGCTCTTGATCCGCGACAGCGCTGTCATGAGATCGCGCTCGAGTATCGGCTTGGCTATATAGTCGTCCATACCCATCGCGAGATATTTCGCACGGTCGCCTGCCATGGCGTCAGCGGTCACCGCGATCACGGGTACGATGGACCAGGGCATGCCGCTTTGCCGGATATGTTTCAGGGTTTCCGGCCCATCCATGCCGGGCATGTGGGAGTCGAGGAGCACGATGTCGACCTCATTCCTGGCCAGAATGTCGAGGGCCTGTTGGCCGCTGGCTGCGTCCATAACCTCGACACCAAGCGGTTCGAGTGCTGCGCGCGCGACCCGCAGGTTGATCTCATTGTCATCAGCCACAAGCGCGCGGATGCCCTTGAGCGAAAAAGTCTCCCGCAGGGGACTGACCCTCAATGAGGCCGTACCCTCTTTCGGCGTGTCGGCGAGGCGCGTCTCGAAAGAAAGCGAGAAGACCGATCCTTCACCCGGCTCGCTGGTGCAAGTGATGTCTCCGCCCATCAGGCGGGCAAGCTTGCGTGAAATCGCGAGTCCGAGGCCCGATCCGCCAAATCGCTGGCTGGTGGAGCCGTCGGCCTGTTCGAAACTGCTGAACACACGCTCGCGCTGTTCAGGCGCGATGCCGATGCCTGTATCGCAGACGTGTACGGTGAGCGTGATGCGGCCGTCCCGCGACATGCCGCCGGCCATGACGGCGATCGTCACGCCGCCTTTCGATGTGAATTTGAGCGCATTGAAGACCAGATTGTCGATGCATTGGCGCACACGGATTGTATCGAAGGCCAGAAACTCCGGAAGCTGGGGATCGAATACGACCTCGAGCGTGAGGCCCTTCTTGCGCGCAATGGGTGTATAGGTGCGTTTCAGCCAGCCTATGCGCTCGCGGACGTTTTCCACGACAGGATTGATATCGAGCCGTCCCGCTTCGATCCTCGACATATCGAGGATGTCATTGAGAAGAACGAGCATCGTGTGGGAACTGTCCACGATCGTGTCGACCATTTCCCTTTCGACAGCACCCAGCTGCCTGTGCTGCAAGGCTTCAGACATGCCGATGACACCATTCAGCGGCGTGCGTATCTCGTGACTCATTGTGGCGAGGAATTCAGATTTTGCTTCGCTGGCAGTCACCGCATCGCGGCGGGCGTCTTTCAACGTGACTTCCCGTTTCACCAGGTCGGTGACGTCGTGGGCGATACCGACCACGAGACCATCGTCGAGCCGGGAATAGGTCGTCACAACATGCCGCCCGGTCGCCGTCACCATATCGAGGTCGCTGCACTTGCGGATCGCATCCATCACAAGCGATTGCCGGACCTGGAAAGTGGCTTCGTTGAGGCGCGGGAACAGGCTGCGTATCTGCAGGCCTACGGCATCGAACAGAGAGGCGCCATCATCCATGCTGGAATACATGATCGGCCAGAGAGACCGCGCAGTCTTGTTCGCAAACAACAGGCTCAGATCGGGGCGGAAGACCGTGAATCCTGCCTGCAACTTGTCGAGGGAACGCCAATCCGTTTCAGGCGGCGTCGATGCTGTTTCGGTCATTCTGCTGGTCCACGGGTCACCCTCCCCGAAGACTAGGCTGAATGTATGTAAGGTTGGTAAAATCGCGTCAGAAAACAGCGTACTTTCAGGTTGCCTCAGCGTCAGCTGCCCTTGGTCCACGCCACCTGGTACAGGTCGAAACGGCGGTCCTTGAGGTTCTGCACGGCGCCGGATTGGCGTGCGGTCAGCAGGTCGGAGAGGGACAGGTCTGCAAGGGCAACCGTTTCCGTGTTGGCCGGTGTGTCGGCTGCAATGCCATCACGCGAGAACGGGAAGTCTGACGGTGTCAGAATGCAGCTTTCAGCGTAGTGGATGTCCATGTTCTCGACATTCGGCAGGTTGCCCACGACACCGGACATGACGACATAGCACTGGTTTTCGACTGCGCGGGCCTGGCAGCAATAGCGCACGCGCAGGTATCCGCGGCGTTCGTCCGTGCAGAACGGTACGAAGAGGATGAGAGCGCCCTGATCGACGAGGTGGCGGGCCTGTTCCGGGAATTCGCTGTCATAGCAGATCATCACGCCGATCGGGCCGCAATCGGTCTGGATGACGGTGTTGCCCTTGCCGCCCTGGATATTCCACCAGCGCCGTTCGGACGGTGTGGGGTGGAGCTTCTGCTGCGTATGGACCGATCCGTCGCGCAGGAAGACATACGAGATGTTGAGAATGTCGCCATTCGGCATCTTGCTCGGGTGCGATCCGCCAACGATGTTGATGTTGTAGGAGACCGCGAGCTTCTCCATGAATTCGATGAAACGCGGTGTATATTCGGAGATCTTCTCGATGGCGTCGATCGGCGCCAGAGGTGTTTTCTCCAGCGACAGTAATTGCAGTGTGAAGAGTTCCGGGAAGACGACAAAGTCCGACCGGTAGTCAGATGCGATGTCGACAAAATATTCGACCTGGGTCTCAAATTCGCTGATCGCCTGGATTTTCCGCATCTGGAACTGGACCGTGGTTATGCGGACGCTTTCAGGCAGATGGGTGCCACCGAGGCTTGGCTTGGCCTTGATTTCTTCCTGAGCCAGCGGATTCTTCCAGAACATGTGCGTGGCGTGGTTCATCGAGGCCGTGTCGCCATCGAGGTAGTTTTTCAGCACGCCAATCGGTTCAAATCCCTGCCGGAGCTGGAAGGTAATCACCTGGTCCTTCAGTTTCGATCCGACCACTGCGGCCACATAATCGGCCGGGTTCGGATACTCCTTGGCGCGCCGGGCATAGCCGGGCATGCGGCCGCCGAACACGATACCCTTCAGTTCGAGGTACTGGCACAATTCCTGGCGAACCCGGTAGAAACGCTGGCCAATCCGCAGGCGGCGGAATTCCGGATCGACACCGACGTCCATGCCATACAGCACATCGCCTTCCGGATCATGCCGCGCGGCAAACCCGACGCCAGTGATTTCGTCCCACGTATGCGGGGCGAAGGCGATTTCGGAATTGATCATGAATGTGGCGCAATGGCCGACAATCCTGCCTTCGTATTCGGCCACGAACTGGCCTTCGGGGAAGCGGTTGATATGCCCGAGCAGGTTGTCGCGCGTATAGCCCATGCCAGGGCCGTAAATGCGTTCCGACAGGCTGATCATCGCACCTGCATCGGCGGGTGTTGCGTTGCGGATGATCAGTTTGGCAGCGGATGTCGACATGGTGTCTCCAGATGACGGGGGCGTGAAAAGGGGTGCTGTCTTGCAATGCGTTCCGGCTAATGAGGCAGGCGCAAACTGGCACGCAATCCCCCGAGAACACTGTCCGACAGGCGCAGGTCCCCTCCATGCGCCCTTGCCGTGTCGCGCGCAAGGGTCAGTCCCAGTCCGGTGCCCGACGTGTTCTGGGTGCGCGCTTCGTCCAGTCGTGAGAATGGGCGGAACGCCTCTTCGCGGCGCTCGGCGGCGATGCCGGGGCCATTGTCGTCAACGTGCACCTCTGCAGCGTGGGGGCCGTCGACCAGGGTGACACGGATGTCGGTCGCGTATCTGACCGCGTTCGAGATCAGGTTGTTGATTGCCCGCTTGAGGGCGAGGGGGCGCCCGGTCACGCGCATGGCGTCCGGGCCGACAACGGCGACATGCGCCCCAAACCCCGAGGCCGCTTCGCGGACGAGCTGGGCGAGGTCCAGCGTGACGGCCTCGTCTCCCTCCTCGCCGCGGGCGAAGGTCAGGTATTCGTCCAGCATCATGGCCATGTCATCAAGGTCTGACTGGGCGGCGCGGAGTTCTTCGGTCGGCTCCATCATGGCGAGCGAGAGCTTGAGGCGCGTCAACGGCGTACGCAGGTCATGACTGACGCCCGCCAGCATGGCTGTTCGCTGGTCGGCAAATGCGGTCAGGCGGCTCTTCATGTCGAGCAGCGCGCGGGCGGCATCGCGCACTTCGGTCGCCCCGGACGGCCGGAAGCCCGGGGCATCGCGCCCCCGTCCAAAGGCGCGCGCGGCTTCGGAGAGGCGCAGGATCGAGCGGACCTGCTGGTTGAGGAAGGCGACAGCGAGGCCAAGCATCAGCAGGGAGGATGCGATCACCCAGACGATGAAGAAGTGGGAGTTCACCGTCAGGGCCCGTTTGCGTTCGATCAGGATTTCCACGGTATCGTTGCCGGAAGGGAAGCGGAAATGGAGCATGGTCGCCGGGTCGAGACTGACGTCAACCGGTACGCCCAGGCGTGTTTCGAGTTCCTCCCGCAGGGTTCGGCCATAGGCAAAGGTGCGCGTCAGATCCGGGGCGCCTGACTCCGGATCGACATGGTCGCATTCGAACGTCACGTCGAGGTCGCCTTCGAGGCGCTCGCGCGTGATGGGCGTGTCAGGGCGGGCATCGCAATAGGACTGGATCAGCGCAGCGTCACGGGCGATCGACTGGGCCAGCTTGCGGTTCACCTCGGCGAGATGGCTATTGTAATAGTACCAGGTCATCAGCGCTAGGATCAGCACGACGGGCACGACAACCAAAAGCAGGCTGCGCGCATACAGCCCGCGCGGCGTGATGTCTCTCAGACGAAGCATGCGGCGTCTCAATCCGGCATCAGGCGATAGCCAATGCCTCGCACGGTCTGGATATGGATGGGCTCACGCGGGTTGGGCTCGATCTTGCGGCGCAGCCGGGTGACCTGCACGTCGACAGAGCGTTCCATCCCTGCAGATGTGAGTGCAGCAAGGTCTTCACGGTCAACGGGCTCACCCGCTTTCGCCGCGAGCACGGTCAATAATTGCAGTTCGGCATCGGTCAGACGGATGCGCTTGTCGCCTTCGCGCAATTCCCCGCGGGCCGCATTGAACACGAGACCCGACATTTCGACCTCTTCGGGCGGCGTGTCCTTTTGCGAGCGGCGCAGGATGGCCGCACAGCGCAGGGCCAGTTCTTCAGGCTCAAATGGCTTTGGCAGATAGTCGTCTGCACCGGTTTTCAGGCCTGCTATGCGGTCGCTCGCCTGGTCCCGGGCGGTCAGAAGCATGACGGGCGTATCCTTCTGCTTGCCTTCGCGCATGCCGGCCAGCAGGGAGAGGCCGTCCTCGCCGGGCATCATGACGTCCAGTATCGCCAGATCGAACGCCATGCTGGACAGCATGCGGCGCGCCGATGCGGCATCGCTGGCGGTCGTGACTCGGTAGCCTTCACGCGCCAGGAACCGTTTCAAAAGGTCGCGGATGCGGTCATCGTCATCGACAACGAGAATGTGGGCAGGATCCTTCATGACCGTCTCACCTGGACAGCGCCTCAAGCGCGAGCCGCATGCCGGCCACAGAGTCCGGGCCCGCTGCCCGGAAGGCGAGGCGCAGGCGTTCGCGCAGGACGATGGCAATCGGGGTGGTCAGCGTGACCCCGGCATCCGACAGGATCAGTGTGCGGCGGCGTCCGTCCCGTTCTTCGCGTTCGCGCTCAATCAGGCCGCGGGTGTCGAGCTCGCCGATCAGACGCGCAAAAGTGGGTACCGTCATGCCCAGCGCTTCGCGCATTTCACTCACGGTCCGGCCGGGTTCATACCGGATCGATATGAGAATTTGCATCTCTGGCTTGCTCAGTCCGGCTTTCCTGCGGGCCGATTCTGCGGCAGACATGAGTTCGCGCCCACCCGCCAGCAGCAGGCCGACGCCGCGGTCAAGTTCCTGATCCATCAGGAAAAGGCGCGGATCGAATGGTCTGTTCAGGTTGACGTCAGGGGCCATAGTCTGAAATGAACGCGAATACATAAAAAGTGCAAGCGAGGAGCGCTGAAATCCATGGCAAGTATCCCTTTTGACGACCGCGACGGGTACATCTGGATGGACGGCGAGTTCGTCGCCTGGCGTGACAGCAAGGTACACATCCTGACGCACGCGCTGCACTATGCGTCCGCGGTGTTCGAAGGCGAGCGGGCCTATGGCGGCAGGATTTTCCGTTCTCTCGACCATTCGCAGCGCCTGCACAATTCCGCCCGCATCATGGGGTTTGAGATCCCGTTTACCGTCGAGCAGCTGGAAGAGGCCAAGCGGGAAGCCCTGGCAAAGTCCGGGCTGGACAGCGCCTATGTTCGCGCCATCGCCTGGCGCGGATCGGAGATGATGGGCGTTTCGGCGCAGAACAACACGATCCACCTCGCCGTGGCCGTCTGGGCCTGGGGCGACTATTTTGCCGACAAGATGAAGGGCATCCGGATGACGCACGCCGAGTGGCGCCGCCCGGCCCCCGACACCGCGCCATGCCACGCCAAGGCGGCCGGCCTTTACATGATTTGCACTCTGTCCAAGCATGCCGCCGAAAAGGCAGGCTATGCTGACGCGCTGATGCTCGATTACCGGGGACAGGTTGCCGAAGCGACAGGCGCGAACATCTTCTTCGTGCGCGACAATGTCCTGCACACGCCGACACCTGACTGCTTCCTGAACGGGCTGACGCGCCAGACGGCGATCAAGCTCGCCAGGGCCCGCCAGATTGAAGTCATCGAGCGCGCGATCATGCCGGACGAGCTGGCGAGCTTTTCGGAATGTTTCATCACGGGCAGCGCCGCCGAGATCACGCCGGTTGCGGAGATCGGCGCGCATACCTACAAGCCGGCCGAAATCAGCCACGCATTGGTCGACGACTACACGCGGCTTGTGAACGGCAAGATGGAACTGGCGCTCTAGCGCAATCAGGCTTCGGCCTGGTCGTCCTTGATCCAGACTTCGACCGGCCCTTTGAGCAGCATTGTCAGGGGATTGCCCTTGCGGTCGACGGCCTTGCCGGCGGAGACGCGAATCCAGCCTTCGGAGACGCAATACTCCTCGACATTGGTTTTCTCTTCGCCCTTGAAACGCACGCCAACGCCGCGCAGCAGCAGGGCCTCGTCATAGTAAGGGCTTTTCGGATTGACGCTCAGGCGGTCGGGGAGTGTGTCTGTCATGGGAAAGCTCTTTGCCTGCTTCGGGGGCCGGACTCAAGAGGACGTTTCAGGCGCCTGCACACGGCCGGTCCGCTGTTCACACGTCACGGGTTTCAGGCGACCATGCCCTGCTGCCATACGCGCAGCAGGTTGCCACCGAAGAACTGCGCTGCTTCCGGCTCGCCCATGCCGCGCTTCAGCAGCAGGCCGGCAAGGTCCGGCAGGCGGCGGTAATCGTCGAAGACCGGCTTGTAATTGGCATCCATGTCGGTGCCCATGCAGACATGATCGATGCCAACGGCCTCGATCAGCTGGAAGATGCGGTCGGCATAACCGGACAGGTCGCTGATGCCGATACCGCTCGGCCAGGCGCCGATCAGCCCGCCGGTCGCGGCGACGTCCCGGGCCAGGCCTGCCGAAATAAAGCGGGGATGGCTCATGTCCGCGCTGTTGATGTGCGTGTGCGAGAACATAACGGGCTTGTCCGTGAGCGCCAGAACGCGGCGCGCAGCGGTCTCCGGCATGTGGGCGAGGTCGATCAGCATGCCGAGCCTGTTCATTTCGCGCACGATGGATTCGCCTGCTGGTGAAAGCGTGCGATCATCGCCCGCGTCGGTCATCGGAGTGCTTATCTCATTGGCGCGGTAGTGCACCAGCGTGATCGAGCGCACGCCATCCGCATGGGCTTCCTGCAGCCGATCGCTGGAGCCGCCAAGGAAATCTGCACCTTCAACAGTCCAGATCGCGCCCGGACGGCCGGTCGCCCTCACGGCGTCAATTTCGCCCGGCGCGGACAGGGGCGTCACCAGTCCGTCGCTCGCCAGTTTCTTCAGATTGGCGATCTGGATCTTGTAGCTCGCCCAGGCCTCGCCTTCATTGAAATCACGGCGCTCGATGAGCCCTTCTTCCTTTGACAGGTCAAGCACGTTGAAATCGGCCACTGCAGCGAAACTGGATGCGGCGAGCCCGCCTTCGACCATGTCGCGCACGGTGCGTGCCTCGAAAGTGCCCTTGGCAGAATAGACCTGCAGCAAGGGCGGCAGGCCACTGCCACCGCGGACGAATGTCTGTCCGGGATGGGCATGGGCATCCACGGCTGGATGGGCTTTCAGGAAAGCCGCTCCGCGGTCGCGCTCTTCTGCACTTAGCTCAAATCCAAGCGGGGCGGCGCTTGGCCGCTTGCGCAGTGAATGGACACCATAGGCGGCTCCGGCGACAAGCGCGGCACCCGCACCCAGCACGGCCCGCCGTGTAAACTTGCCCATCCTGCTCTCCCGCCTTTTACCCTACTAGCGGTTAGGCCTGCAGGATCGTCAAGGTGGCAGTCGCGTATGGAAAGCGATGGAGGTCCGGGTGGCGGTGGGAGGGTGGGAAGGGGGTGAAGCCGCCGCTATTTGCCGGGCTGCGGCGTGTATCTCAGATAGGGCTTCACGGCCTTGTAGCCTTTCGGGAACAGCCGCTCGATCTCGTCCGGATCGGTCAGGGACGGCACGATGATCACGTCCTCGCCATCGCGCCAGTTCACGGGCGTCGCCACTTTGTAATTGTCGGTCAGTTGCAGGCTGTCGATCAGGCGCAGGACCTCGTCGAAGTTGCGGCCGGCGCTTGGCGGATAGACGATCGAGGCGCGGATCTTCTTGTTTGGGTCGATCACATAGACCGCGCGCACTGTGACCTTTGCGTCGGCATTCGGGTGGATCATGTTGTACAGTGTGGCGACCTTGCGTTCGGTATCGGCGATGATCGGGAACTGCACGCTGGCATTCTGGGTCTCTTCGATATCCTTGATCCAGCGCTTGTGATCCTCAACACTGTCGACGGATACAACCAGCGCCTTGGCCCCGCGCCTGGCGAATTCATCCTTCAGCTTTGCTGTGTAGCCGAGCTCTGTCGTGCAGACAGGGGTGAAATCAGCGGGGTGGGAGAAGAACACAACCCAGTCCTGCCCAGCCCATTCGTGAAACTTGATCCGGCCTTCCGTGGTGTCGGCTTCAAAGTCGGGGGCTACATCGCCAATCAGAAGGCTCATTATTCAAACTCCTATCACTTGATTTCTGGAGCGAAAATGGTGCCTAAGGTCAGCATAACCAATGCGCGGCACCTGAAGGTGTCGATCAGTTTTTCTAATGGTCCCGGCAAAGCGAGCAAGAAGCGCCCATGAAACGCCTGATCCTGATGCGGCATGCCAAGACCGAGGCCTGGGCCGAGGGCATCGACGATTTCGGCCGGGCGCTGACCGAACAGGGACATCTGGATGCCCGCCGCATCGCCGAGGAAATCGTCTCGCAGGGCTGGAGTCCGGCTCGCATTCTGGTGTCGACGGCCCGCCGGGCTCGCGAGACCTGTTCCGAAGTTGCCAAAGTGGTCGAAGGGGAACGCGTGCGGCCAATGGAGTCGCTCTACCTGTCGGGCCTCCGCGGTATCGCCGATGCCGTTCGGCAGAATGACAGTGCGTCGACCTTGATGGTGATCGGCCACAATCCGGGCCTGCACGATTTTGCTCTGAATATCATGCGGGAAGGTGGCAGCAGCGACTTCACGAGTTCAGAACGCCTGCTGGAAAAATTCCCGACCTCGTGCGCTGCCCTGTTCGAGGCCGATGAAGACGGCGCATTTCTGCCGGTGCATTTCCGGCTGGCGGATGTCCTGCGGGCGAGGGACTATCGGGAAGCCGGTACAGCCTGATATATCCCGCAAACGAGGACGCCACCCTGCTTGTTGGAGAAGAAGCAGGATGGCGTCGGGAGCCACAGGCGAGCGGGGTCAGGGGAGAGGCGGCGTCGCCGGAGAGCGCGGCTCCTGTCGTGTTCAGCCAGCCATTCTGGCGGCATGAACTTCCGTCAGCGCGGGAATGTTGATCGCGCTAATGGCCTTGTTCATCGTTTGCGCGGTGCAAAGCGTCGTAGCCAGATCCTGTCCAACCTGGAAGTTTGCGTGTTCAGCCGCGCAGCGTTCGACGACTTCCGCACGAATTTTCCTGTACTCCACGGATGCGCCTTCAGGCGTTTCGGCATTGGCGCGGTCAAACGTGACCGCCATCTCGAAGTCATTGCTCGCAGCGAGCGCCGGAGCGGCAAGGAAGGCAGCGACCAAGGCGGCGGCGATAAGGGGGCGTTTCATCTCTTTGGTCCTTTTTATTGTTTGGGAAGAAAAACCGGCGCTGCGCCCCGAGGGGCAGATGGCGCAGCGCCGGTCAGGTGCAGACGTGTCAGCGGGCTTCGCGGCGTGCGAGGCGGCGGCGGCGGCGGACGAGCAAGGCAGGTCGCCCCCCGAGGCTGACATCATTGGCCGGCATTGACCGGGCGGTTGCCGCGCCGGTCAGGATGGCATGAGCCATCTTGGCGGCCGGGGCAGGGGTTTCGATGTCGTTAAGACGGGCGCGGGGGGGCATGTTCTTCTAGTCCTTCTTGCTTGGTTTGACTGTCTTGGGCGAACCATTCCGCCGTCGACACAAACAAGATAGGATAGGAATTATCGAAAAGCAATAAAAATTTATCGAAAAAAGATAAATTCTAGATAAATCCGGGACTTATGCCTCGTTGTTTTTCGATATGGTAGCATGGGGAGCCGGTTCAAGGCCCGTTAAATCGGATTCATTATGAAAACTTCGCGCCTGATTCTGTTTCAGACGGACGGAGAATGACCCGAATCGGCCCTGTCAGGCATTTGAAGATCAAAGGCGAGTTGCTGCGGAGCCCGGCTCGGGGCGACCGCTTTCTGTTTCCTGGCCGGGCTGGGCTGCCGGGAACGTGCCGCTTCCGGCACGGCACCATGGGACCGGGCGGGGCGCGCCCTGCCCGAATAGATTCGGTCCCGGGCTTCCCGGGCCGCCGCCATGTGATCGACGATGCGCATCGGATAGGTCTGCCCCAGAACGATCCCGGCATGGGCCAGTTCAGCCTTGGGCGCGTCCCACGGCGCATGAATGTGGGCCGTCGCAAGCGTGGCCAGCTCCGGCACCCAATGCCGGATGAACGTGCCGTCGCGGTCGTGGTCGAGAGATTGCTTCACAGGATTGTAGATTCTCGGGATAGCCGATCCGGTTGCGCCTGATTGCATTTGCGCCTGGGGATAATGGATTGCCGGTTCGAAATCGGTGAAAAGGGCAGCGAGACGTGCGGCGGGATGGCGCCAGTCCATCCAGAGATGCTGTGAGGCGAAAGCCATGACCATGGCGCGTGCGCGGTGGTTGAGCCAACCGGTCTGGTTGAGCGAACGCATGCATGCGTCAAGGAAGGGAAAGCCCGTGCGGCCGTTGATCCATGCTTCGAGACGTGGGTCACCGTCAGAGAACACGTCGCGCCGCACATCGGGTTCGCCCATCAGGTTGCGTCCGCTCAGCGAAGTCTGGTTCTCGAGCTTTTGAAGGTCGTGGCAATGCCATTGAAGTCGCGACAGAAACGCGTCCAGTGATGCAGCGAACGTTGAATCGCCATCAAGTTCCAGGTCGGCCCGTGCGCGCATCGCGCCCTGACAGGCTTCCCGGATCGATACGGTGCCGAATGCGAAATGCGGCGACAGGCGCGAGCACGCGCCGGTGGCGGCCTGGGGGCTCGACATGTCGATGCGATAGCGCCGGCCGCGCGCGGCAAGGAAAGAGCGCAGCAGTTCAACCCCTTCGGCCCGGCCCCCGGGCTGGCGACCGGGACAGGGATCCTGCGGCAGGCCGAAATCCTCTGCGATGGGCCATTCGCCCGCCGGTACGTTCGCGGCCATGAGACTCTCGGGCGCCTTCGGGCGCGGGAGGCTCATGAAAGCTTCCCAGTGCCGGTTCCAGGCCTCGGCGTCATTGTGGCGCCTGACAACGCCGTTCTGCGGCTGCTCGCGGAACGCGACGCCTGCCTTGAGGCCCCATCGCTGTACAGCGCGATCACGGTCATAGGTCCATTGTGAGCCGGTTTCCTCATGCGCGTGGATCGCAGCGAGACCATGCCGCTTGTGAAGGTCGGCCAACACGTCTGCCGCGCTGCCGACGCGCAGGCACAATGCCGACCCCCGCGCCTTCAGCGCTTCGTCCAGGCTCTGGAGGCTTTCCATCAGGAAATCGAACTGACGCCGGGAATGTTCGGCCTGTGCCCAGAAGCCGGGTTCAAAAATGTAAAGCGGCAGCACGGGCGCGCCGCTGGCCACTGCTGCGAGAAGTGGCGCGTGATCGTGGACCCGGAGGTCGCGCTTGAACCAGACAACGTGCAGGTCAGTCATGGAACAAACATAGAACATTCTAGCAAACGCTCAAGCTTTTTCTGCATCAGCGTTCGACCGGAGCGATTTTTTAGAAGATTGTTTCGTAACCGAAACGATTACTGCTTCTGGGTTGTAGCCGAACTTATCCACAGGCCTTTTCTACGGTGATGGGTGCGGATGGGTTCTTTTCATTCGAGCGAAATGGACCGCCCGGCAAGGATTTGTGACCCTGCCGGAGCCGGACGCGCGTGTGGCGGATGAAGCGGCATTTGGCTTTGGCCGGGCGTTTCCCGGACAGTCCGCCCGCATCGCTCTTCGGCCATCGCAGGTTGTGATTGCCAGGCGGATTCTGGTTTTGGCCGGCCTTGCAGGCCTGTTGGCCCCGCTCGCTGCGGTCAGCATCCTGATGTGGCTTGGCCTCATCCTGTTTGCCGCCATCCTCGCCTTTCGAGTCGCGCTTGTGCTTATCGGCTGTCTGCCTGCAAGAGGGCGTTCCAGGCCGATTGCGCTGGGTGGCACCAGCAACCATTTCCGGCGCGACCGGCTCGTGGAGGCTGGGACGCATGGAACGTCACCGAGGATGCCGACCTCGGCCTGCGCCTCGCCCGGCGCGGCGCACGCGTCGGCATGATTTCGCCGCCGACGCTGGAGGCGCCGCCGCACCAGTTTGGCGTGTGGCTGGCGCAGCGTTCGCGCTGGCTCAAGGGCTTCCTGCAGACCCGGCTCGTCCTGATGCTGCGGCCGCGCAGTTCGATGAGGGAGATGGGCGTCGCCGGCTTTGTATCCATGCAGCTGACGCTTGGGGCAGCGATCCTGTCTGCGAGAGTGCACGGGCCCTGGGCGGTCTGGTGCCTGGTCTGCGGCCTGGTGCCGGGACTGACGCTGGGTCCGTTGGGGATGGGCCTGATGCTGGTATCCTATGCCTGCGGTATCGGCGCGGGCCTTGCGGCGCCGGGCAGGCCGACAGCAGGGAAGGTTCTGTCCGCACTGACATCGCCGTTTTACTGGCCGTTGCAATCCGTCGCGATGGCCCGTGCCATCTATGGTCTGTGCCACGCGCCGCATTTCTGGGCGAAGACCCCGCATGGCGCCCCCGCACGCCCGAAGCCCGCACGGCCAATTTTACCCGGCGTCAGGCTTGGCGAGCCTGCGATGGAGAACTAGGGTCTCCTCAGACACAATGCCTGACAATTGAGGAGTCGCCGCCATGGCCTATGACGTCACCGAAGATCTGGACGCGTTTCGCGCCGAAGTGCGTGACTGGTTGGAAGCGAATTGTCCGCCTTCAATGCGCACGCCGATGACAGACGAGGAAATCGTCTGGGGCGGCAGGAAGGGAGAATTCGTCAACCCGGACTCCAAGATCTGGCTGGAACGGATGGGCGAGAAGGGCTGGACGGCCCCGGAATGGCCAGCTGCGTATGGCGGCGGCGGACTGAACAAGGAACAGAACCGTGTCCTGCAGGAAGAGTTGCGCCGCATCCGGGCGCGTCCTGCACTCTTTTCCTTCGGCCTGTGGATGTTCGGTCCAGCCCTGCTCGAGTTTGGCAATGAGGAACAGAAGAAGCGGTTCCTGCCGGATATCGTCAAAGGCAAGACGCGCTGGTGCCAGGGCTATTCAGAGCCGGGCGCCGGTTCCGATCTTGCCGGCCTGCAGACCAGGTGCGAAGACAAGGGCGACCATTACCTGATCAACGGCCAGAAGGTGTGGACCTCCTATGCTGATCAGGCCGACTGGATTTTCTGCCTTGTGCGCACCGACACATCGTCAAAGCATGAAGGCATCAGCTTCATCCTGTTCGACATGGAGAGCCCGGGCGTTGAAGCACGGCCGATCCTTCTGATCTCCGGTTCGTCGCCCTTCTGCGAAACCTTCTTCACCGATGTGAAAGTGCCCAAGGACCAGTTGGTCGGCCGGGTGAATGGCGGCTGGGAAATTGCCAAACGCCTGCTCCAGTTCGAACGCTCGTCGATTTCGGCTGGCGGCTTTGGCGGCACCGGCGGCTCTGGCATTCTCGGCCCGGAAGAATATGCCAAGATGCATGTCGGCACGGACAGCGAAGGCCGGATCGCCGATGGCGATCTGCGCGGACGCATCGCAGACCACAAGATGTATGCCAAGGCCTTCAATCTCACCGTCCAGCGCCAGACCGAACAGGCCAAGGCCGGCCAGCAGGTTGGCCACACAGCCTCGATCCTGAAATACGGCGCGGCCAAGATGAACCAGGATCGCCATGAACTCCTGATCGAGGCACTCGGCTCGGAAGGCCTCGGCTGGGAAGGGGAGGGCTTTGACGAAAGCGCGATGAAGGCCACCCGTGGCTGGCTGCGCTCAAAAGGCAATTCGATCGAGGGCGGCACCAGCGAAATCAACCTGAATGTCATCGCCAAGCGCGTTCTGGGACTGAAAGACCATCAGTAGCCATGGGCGTGATCGAGTTCTGGTTCGAGTTTGCATCGACCTATTCCTATCCGGCAGCGATGCGGATAGAGGCGCTCGCCAGCAAGGCGGGGCACATGGTCGAGTGGACACCCTTCCTGCTCGGGCCCTTGTTCCATGCGCAGCAGGGGCTGACCGACAGTCCGTTCAATGCCGTTCCCGTGAAGGGCAGATACATGTGGCGCGATCTTGCGCGCGTCTGCGCGAAAGAGGGATTGCCGCTGCAGACGCCTGTGGCGTTCCCGCAGAGTGGACTTCTCGCGGCGCGCTGTACGCTCGCGCTTGCGAAGGAAGCGCGCGCTGCATTCGTCAAGGCGGTCTACACTGAGAACTTCGCGCGCGGCGCGCTGATTTCCGAACCGGACGTCATCGCCCGCTGCATTGAATCGGCCGGGCAGGATTCAGGCGCGGTGCTGGCGCGATCCGGCACTGACGAGATCAAGGCCGAACTCAAGGCCAATACAGAAGAAGCCATCCGCCGCGGCGTGTTTGGCTCGCCAACTTTCTTTGCCGGTGACGGCGAAATGTTCTGGGGCAATGACCGTCTGGAAGACGCCATGGCATGGCAAGACGCGCCCCGCAAAGTAATGTCCATTGGAGGGCCGAAATGAGCTTCGTTTTGACTGAAGACCAGGAAATGCTGCGCGACACCGCCCTGGCATTTGTACGCGATGAGCTGCCAGTGACCCATTTGCGCACCCTGCGCGACAAGGGTGCCAATGGCCACGACGCTGACACCCGCAGGAAACTGGCAGAGCTTGGTTTCTTCGGTGTCATCATTCCGGACGAGCCGGGCGGCGAGCATTTTGGCCTCGTGGGTCTTGGACAGATCCTCGAAGCGCAGGGGCGCACACTGGCGGCGACGCCATTGCTGCAGACGGCCCTGATCGCTGCGTCAGCCATCCAGCTCGGCGGCAGCAAGGCGCTGCAGGCTGAATGGCTGCCAAAGATCGCAACCGGCGAGACGACTTTCGCACTGGCGCTTGACGAGTCCGCGCATTTCTCGCCGCTGAATGTCGCGACTGAGGCCGAACGCAATGGCCAGGGCTATACGCTGAACGGCATGAAGCGTTTCGTGCCCGGCGGCCATGATGCCGAAATGTTCATCGTCGTTGCCCGCACATTCGGAGAGGCTGGCGACCGCCACGGCATTACCCTGTTTCTCGTGCCGGCAAATGCCAAGGGCGTGACGGTGCAGGAACTGAAAACGGTCGATTCCCATGGCGCCGCGCATGTGACGTTCGAGGATGTCATGGTCAAGGAAGGCGCTGTGATTGGCCCCGTCGATGAAGGTGCGGATGTGCTGGAACCGGTGCTGGACCGTGCCGCCATTGGCCTGGCCGCCGAGATGCTCGGATCGTCTGCGGCCGCATTCGAGATGACATTGGAATACCTGCAGAGCCGCAAGCAGTTTGGCCAGCTGATCGGCTCGTTCCAGTCGATGCAGCATCGCGCCGCCAAAATGTTCGTCGAACTGGAAATGACCCGGTCCTGCGTGGCTGCGGCCCTGGCCGCCGTTGATTCCGGCAAGGGTGACGTGGCCGAACTGGCAAGCCTTGCCAAGGCAAAGGCGGGCGAGCTTGTGCACCTTGTGTCGAACGAATGCGTCCAGATGCACGGCGGCATCGGCATGACCGACGTGGCCGATCCCGGCCTCTACATGAAACGCGCGCGTGTACAGGAAGCACTTTATGGCAGCGCCAGCTGGCATCGCGACCGCTACGCGCGGCTACAGGGTTTCTGATCCCCCTTCGAATCCAGACATGAAAAAGCCGGGCCAGCCATGCTGTGCCCGGCTTTTATTTTTCCGCGAGCGGATCGAACGGCTAGCCCTTGAGGGCTGAGCCTTTCTTGAGCGCCTTGGCGATCAGGTAGTACATGACAGGGCGGTGCTTGGCGCGAACCGACTTGCCATACTTCGCAATGGCGTCAGCAATGGCGGCATCTGCCTTGGCTTCGTCCGTGACGCCCAGCTTCTTCGCGACAAAGCCCTTGCGAACGCGTGCAAGTTCGTCCTTGTCGGAAGCGGCGATCGTTGCCGTGTCCGATTTGTAGATGGTTGGGCCAGACGCCTTCACGGCAGCCTCGAGCAGCGCCATGTCGGGACGGGCTTCACCGACTTTCTCTTTCAGGTCGGTGACGTATTTTTCCATCAGCACTTCTTTCGCTGTTGGCGCCTTGGCTGGCGCAGCGATCTTCGGTGCAGGTGCTGCCTTCTTTGCGGCGGCGGGTTTCTTGGTTTTTGGCTTGGTTGCTTTTGCCATGGGAGTGTCTCCTCAATGGGCCCGGAAGCGGGCGGTTTTTGTCTTACGTAATCTGACTACACGAATCTCTTGATGCGTATGGTGCTTTAAACGTGATTTCCACAGGTCGGCAACCCCGGCAGCTGAATTAAAGCAAATGCCTCAACGGGAAAATCTGTAGACGGAATGAATTAATCGCCCTTTACTGCGTAGATGGTGCACACACTTGAGGAGATCGTCTGTTTAGGTTCATCCGATGGCAGGTTCAGCGCATCAATGTCGGCTTGCGTGATCGTCACTTCTTCGCCACCTATTTTCGAGGCCGTCACAGTTACCGTCTGCAAGCGCGATGTTGAATACTCTTCCTGTTCTCTTGCCGGAGCCGGAGATGGGCTGCGGCTTACCATGCCTGGAGTGTTCGACCATTTGCCAAGACAAGGTCCGTTCCCCTCCTGCACGACCAGCAGGCGCCCAAGCGTCGCATTGGACGCGGCCGCACTGGCCCCTGCGCGCAGGGCGGCGTCCTTTATGGCCTCTTCATAGGCCGCCCGGTTCAACTCGGTCGTGGCTTGCAGAAATGTATTCAGCCGCGACGCGTTTTCCGGGCCAAGGGCCAAAGCGCCCGCACGTGCTTTTCCAGCAAGACTGACATCATCGACCTCGACTGACACGCTGACTCGGGCTTCGTATCCTTTCACCTTGTCAGCGCGTTCATTTTCAATCCGGTTGCCAGTCTTGTCGCGATACTGTTCGTAGTATGGGCGCACGTCGACGGATGTCTGAACGATTGCGCTGTCCCCAGCGACGGCCTTGATCGTGTCATAGGCCAGCCGCCCCCTTTCGACAGCCAGCTTCATGGCGTCATTCGCATCTTTGTCGATTTCAAGATAAGTGACGTCAAAGTTTGCACGGTTCGGGGCGACCTCCATATTCGCCTGGCCCATTGCCTCAATCACGGGCTGCCGCGTCCAGTAAGGCGTCACGAACATGTCTTCCTGATAGTCATGGCTTGGGATGCTGGTAGCGATTTGGGGGAAGGCGGGCAGTGCAAGCAGGGTGAGCGCTGCGAGTGGCATAAGGAGTTTCATGTGTTCGGCCTTTCCGTGACAGGATGGGTGGAGCTCTTAGCGCATATCTTCCCTTGTGGCGTATCCAAGGCAGGCTAGGGTTGGCATGCTTCTGACTATTCTCTCCGACTCAGGAAAACGCAATGACGCGCCTATTGCCATCCGCTTTTATTCTCCTTTTTGCGATCAGTTTTGTTCTTGCCCTGATGACAGGCAGAAGCCTGTCGCCCCTGATGGTCGTGCTGGGAGGGATAGCGTCACCATTGGCGCTGCTTGGCCTCTATGACTTTTTTCAGCGGCGTCACACCTTGTGGCGCAACTTCCCGATCCTTGCGCATATCAGGTGGATTGCGGAAGAGCTGCGGCCTTTCTTCCGGTCCTACATCGTCGAGAGCGACACGGAGGGCCGGCCGTTCAATCATGAGCAACGCGCGCTTGTCTATCGGCGCGCGAAGAACGTGTCGTCGGTCGAACCGTTTGGCAGCCAGCTCGACATCGACAAGCCGCCTTATGAATGGCTCGCGCATTCAATCGCGGCGAAGCACAATGTCGAAGACTGCCCGCGTATCAGCGTCGGTGCGCCGGGTACGGCGCAGCCTTACTCTGCCAGCGTGTTCAACATTTCCGCCATGAGTTTCGGCGCGCTGGGTGCGCATGCGATCGAAGCGCTGTCGGCCGGGGCAAAGAAGGGGAACTTCTACCACGATACCGGCGAGGGCGGCGTATCGCCATATCACCGCGCAGGCGGCGCTGATCTTGTCTGGGAAATCGGCTCTGGCTATTTCGGCTGCCGCGCGCGCGATGGCTCGTTTGATCCAGCGCGTTTTGAAGACGTTGCGAAAGACCCTCAGATCAAGATGATCGAGATCAAGCTGAGCCAAGGGGCCAAGCCCGGCCATGGCGGCGTTCTGCCGGGCGCGAAGGTAACGGCCGAGATCGCTGCGACTCGGGGAATACCGATTGGCGAGACGTGCTTTTCTCCGCCCGCACACTCGGCGTTTTCGACACCTCTGGAAATGATGGCCTTTGTTGCGCGCCTGCGGGATCTGTCAGGCGGCAAGCCGGTCGGTATCAAGTTTTGCGTCGGCAATCGCTGGGAGATCCTGGCGCTGTGCAAGGCGATGCTCGAGACAGGCATCCGGACAGACTTCATGGTCGTGGATGGCGGGGAGGGCGGCACGGGCGCTGCGCCGGCAGAATTCCTGGACCATGTCGGCGCGCCATTGCGTCAGGGACTGGTTCTGACACGCAACGCCCTGATCGGCACGGGACTGAAGGATCATGTCCGTCTTGCCTGTGCAGGCAAGCAGACGAGCGCCTTTGCGCTGGCATCATCCATGGCGCTCGGAGCCGACTGGGTGAATACGGCGCGCGGTTTCATGTTCTCGCTTGGCTGCATCCAGTCGCTCAACTGCCACAACAATACCTGCCCGACCGGGATTGCGACCACGGACAAGGGGCGCCAGCGCGGGCTCGTCGTCGCCGACAAGGCGGAACGCGTCTACAATTTTCACCGCAACACGGTGAAGGCCCTGATGGAAGTTGTTGGCGCGGCCGGGTGCCATCATCCCTCAGAGCTGACGCCGCGCCACGTCATGCACCGGGTTACGGAGGACCTGGTGCAGCCGGCCCACCAGGCCTATGACCTGCTTGAAAGGGACGCGTTGCTTGACGCCCCGGATGATACCAATCTCGCCACTGAATGGGCCATGGCGCAGGCCTCATCATTCCGTCCCGTGAGCATTTAGCGCCTGCAGAGCGGCCCGTCGCCCCGGCAAGGCGCTTGGCAAATGCCGCAAAGCTTGGTTTCATCCGCCCCGGGCCATGCAGAGGAGGACGCACCCATGGATTCCGGAAATTCAGCCGCATTTGTGGTCATTGGTATCATCTACCTGGCGATGATCATTTTCTTCATCGTCTGCTACTGGAAGATATGGAGCAAGGCGGGCTTCAACGGCGCATGGTCGCTGCTGATGCTCATCCCGCTCGTGAACCTGATTGCCTTTGCCTACCTGGCTTTTGCCAAGTGGCCGATCCACGCAAGGCTCAATCCGACCGACACGTTCAACTAGCGCGCGGCGCCAGGAAGACATCAAGCCGGCCCCATATGTAGGGCCGGCTTTTTTATGTCAGGAGCCGTTCGCTTCGGATTGCAGCAGCGTGTAGCGCTCGATGCCGATGCGTTCGATCAGGTCGAACTGGGTTTCGAGATAGTCGACATGTTCTTCCTCATTGTGGAGGATTTTTCCGAACAGGTCGCGGCTGACATAGTCACGAACCTTTTCGGCATGTTCCATTGCGTCCTTGAGCAGGGGGATGGCCATCATTTCCATCTTCAGGTCGCATTCCAGCATTTCCTGCACACTCTCGCCGATGTGCAGCTTGCCGAGGTCCTGCAGGTTGGGCAGGCCGCCGAGGAAGAGAATGCGCTCGATCAGCCAGTCGGCATGATGCATTTCTTCAATCGATTCCTTGTGTTCGTATTCCGCGAGCCTGCTCACGCCCCAATCCTTGAGCATCCGGGAATGCAGGAAATACTGGTTGATCGCTGTCAGCTCGTTCTTGAGACAGAGATTCAGGAACTCGATGACTTTGGTGTCGCCTTTCATGGGGCACTCCTGCGCAAGTAATGGGTCTGTTCGCGGAATAGGTGAATCGCTCGGCGATAGCAACGAATTCTCGAATAAAAACAAGTTCATCTGCAAGTGAGACACAGTCTCACATCGTGTTGAAACGCAGTCTCAACCAGATGATTTATTCAGCGGCCATGAGGGCAGGCGATGGCGCCTTGCGGTCCATTTCCTGCGAAATGATCTCGCCGATCGAGCAGCTGCATTTTCCGCAATTGAACTTGCACCCGTGATGTGCCTGCACGGCCTGAGGGCTGCGCGCACCGGCATCGACCGCGGCGCGGACGCTGGAACAATTGATACGGTTGCAGACACAGATGATCATGAGAACCATTTGCAGTAACTTGCGAATGATTGTCAAGCGCGTTTTACGCATCAGGCGTCGTGTCCGAGTTGACCCCTGCCGGGCCTGTGACTACAGGCTGTCCGCTTGAAACAGCCACGGAACCTGACCGACATGACCGAACTGTCCACGCTCGCCCAATCTGCCAAGGCCTGGCCGTTTGAACTGGCGCGCGCGCTGGAAAAGCGGGTCGGCCAGCAGGTCAAGGCGGGAGAGCGCAAGACGGGCGATCCCGTCGTGTTCGAAACCGGCTATGGGCCGTCAGGCCTGCCACATATCGGCACATTCGGGGAAGTCGTGCGCACGACAATGGTGCGCCATGCGTTCGAAGTGCTGACAGGTGGCAAGATACAGACGCGCCTCATCTGCATTTCCGATGACATGGACGGCATGCGCAAGGTGCCGCCAACGGTGCCAAACCCTGAAAGCCTCGAAGACTACCTGCAACTGCCGCTGACCTCGGTGCCGGACCCGTTTGGCACCCATGCCTCCTATGGCGCGCACATGAACGCGCGGCTGTGTGCCTTCCTCGACCAGTTCGGCTTCCAGTATGAATTCGTCTCGGCGACCGAATGCTACAAGTCCGGCCGCTTCGATCCGATGCTGCGCCGCGCGGCCGAAAAGTTCGACGAGATCATGGCGGTGATGCTGCCAACACTTGGCGCCGAACGGCAGGCAACCTATTCGCCCTTCCTGCCGATCTCGCCGACGACGGGCAGGGTCCTCTATGTGCCGATGAAGCATGTCGATGCGGCCAAGGGTGAAGTGACCTTCGAGGACGAGGATGGCAGCGAGGTAACGCTGCCGGTCACCGGCGGGCATGTGAAGATGCAGTGGAAGCCGGATTTCGGCATGCGCTGGGCCGCGCTCGGCGTCGATTTCGAAATGTTCGGCAAGGACCATCAGGCCAATGCGCCGATCTATTCCAGGATCGCCCGCATACTCGGCCACCGTCCGCCGGAACAATATGTCTACGAACTGTTCCTGGACGAGAAGGGCGAGAAGATCTCCAAGTCCAAGGGCAATGGCATCTCTGTTGAAGAATGGCTCGCCTATGCGCCGGACGAGAGCCTGTCCCTGTTCCAGTTCCAGAAGCCGCGCGTGGCGAAGAAGCTCTATTTCGACGTGATCCCGAAAACCGTGGACGAGTACCTGACCTTCCTCGAAAATTATCCGAACGAGGAACCGGCCCGGCAGCTTGAAAACCCGGTCTTCCACATTCATTCCGGCAACCCGCCGAAGGCGGATGTTCCGGTCAGCTTTGCGCTGCTGCTCAATCTCGTGGCCGTGGCCAATCCGGAGGACAAGAGCCAGCTCTGGGGCTTCATTTCGCGCTATGCGCCGGAGGCCTCGGCCGAGACGCATCCGCTGCTCGACAGTCTCGCAGGCTATGCCATGCGCTACTATCAGGACTTCATCCTGCCCGCGAAGACATACCGTGCGCCGACGGAGCAGGAGCGCGCCGCCATGGCGGACCTCTCTGCGCGGCTGGCAGCTTTCGATGAGGAGCCGACGCCGGAAAACCTGCAGACGCTGACCTTCTCCATCGGCAAGGACCATGGCTTCGAGAACCTGCGCGAATGGTTCCAGGCGCTCTATGAAGTGCTGCTCGGGCAAAGCCAGGGGCCGCGCTTTGGCAGTTTCGCGGCGCTCTATGGCGCCGGGAATACGGCCCGACTGATCGACGAGGCGCTGGCGCGGTAACGGGGTTTTATCTGGGACGCCAGACACGGGCCGCCTAGGCTCCCATTAAACCGGAAAGTGACCCTGCCCATGAAACCGTTCCAGGCGCTCCTGCTTGTGCCACTCTTCCTCTCGCTGCCAGCCTGTATCGCGACCAAGATCGTCACGGTGCCTGTGGGTCTTGCTGTGGATGCGGCGGAGGTGGCGGGCAAGGGCGTGGTCTATGTCGGGGGCACTGCGGTGCGGACCACGGGCGATGTGCTGGACGGGCAGGACGAGATGGCCCATCTGGACGTCACGCTGAAAACCCGTTCCGGCCGCACGAAACACATCCGCAAGACGGTCAAGGTCAAGTATCTTGAGCGCGAGCTCAAGAAGATCGAAAAGAAGGGCCGCATCGTGGACGTGGAGGTCACCAAGGCGGATTAAGCCGGTCTATTCCGCAGCGATCAGCGTGGTCTTCTCTTTCGGCATGTCGCCAGTCGGCCAGCCCTTCCACAGCGCGGCTTCCTTTTCGCTGGCGACGGCCACGGCGGCGTCCTTGATGTGGCCATAGCCGCGAATGTCGTCGGGAATTTCGGCAAGAGACACGGCAAGCGCGTGGTTCTTCGCGGTCAGGCCGGTGGCCAGCGTGTGCAGGGTTTCAAGATAGGTGTCGCGCAGGGCGCGTTCCATGCGGCGCTCTTCGGTGCGGCCGAACGGGTCGAACGGCGTTTCGCGCAGGCCCTTCAGTTTCGTCAGAACCTTGAAGCCGAGCATCATCCAGCCGCCGAAATGCTTCTTCTTCAGGTGGCCGTGGCTGTCCTTCTTCGAAATCAT
Source organism: Hyphomonas sp. BRH_c22 (assembly GCF_000961795.1). Classification (GTDB taxonomy): domain Bacteria; phylum Pseudomonadota; class Alphaproteobacteria; order Caulobacterales; family Hyphomonadaceae; genus Hyphomonas. The sequence continues at coordinate 4,035 of NZ_LADU01000030.1, read as the reverse complement.
GGGCGGCGCCAGCCAGTAGTGCAGCTTGCCGCCCCTGAACTGGCTCGCGAGCTGGGTGGCGAATGCGCCATTGGTGTAGAGGCGGGCGACTTCATACTCGTCCTTGTAGGCCATCAGCTTGTAGGCATAGGTCGCAGCCGTGCGCGAGAGCTTGTCTCCGAGGCCGGCAGCCTCCTCGGCCGCGCGGACCTGCGCAACGGCGTCGCGATAGGTCTGGGCATAGGCCTCGTTCTGGTAGGCGACGAGGCGGGCGGCGCGGTCGTCGATCAGTTCGTCCAGCGTTTTCGGCTCAAGATGGCCGCGCGGGTCATGCTGCTGGGCGAGGCGTTCCGGCGCGGCGGCAGCGATGCGGCCGATATTGAACGCGGCCATATTGTCATCGGTCTTGGTGCCGTTGAGGCGGATCGCGCGGTAAAGGCCGCGCAGCGAAACGGGCACGGCGCCTTTCTGCCACGCATAGCCGACCATGATCATGTTCGTGTAGATCGCGTCATGCAGGTAGCCGACGGCGAGTGCCTCGGCATCGAAGGCGCCGAAATCGCGGGCCTGGCGCTTGACGCGGGCAGCGAGGAGATCGCTCTCGAAACGCTTGGACCGGTTGCGGATGAATTCGCTGGTCGGTGTCACGTCGGAATTGGCATAGGCCGCCGTGCGACCCGGGTCCATCAGCAGGAGCGCGTCACCGCCCGCCGCAACGACGAGGTCGCAGGCGATAATGAGGTCGGCGCTGGCGGGCGGAACGCGGCCGGTGGAGATGTCTTGCGGTTCGCGCGCGAAGCGGATGTGCGAGAGGACAGGGCCGCCCTTCTGGGCAAGGCCCGTCATGTCGAGCGAGGAGGCCGCATTGCCGTCGACATGGGCGGCCATGGCCAGCACGGCGGCGACAGTGGTGACGCCTGTGCCGCCAACGCCGGTGAACAGGACGTTCCAGGGGGTGGCGAGGGGCGGTGTCTCGGGCAAAGGCAGGTTCGAGGCGTCGAACGCGCGGCGGGTTTCGCCGGTCCAGGCCGGTTCGCCATCCTTGACGGTGACAAAGCTCGGACAGAAGCCGGTGAGGCAGGAGAGATCGGTATTGCAGGTCGACTGGTTGATCCGGCGCTTGCGGCCGAGCTCGGTCTCGACCGGCTCCACCGACAGGCAGTTCGATTTGACCGAACAGTCGCCGCAGCCTTCGCAGACTTCCTGGTTGATGATGACGCGCACGCGGTCGGGCGCGATGAGGCCGCGCTTGGAGCGGCGGCGCTTCTCGGTGGCGCACATCTGGTCATAGATCATCACCGAGACGCCGGGCGTGGCGCGCAGCATGACCTGCACGTCCTCAAGGTCTTCGCGGTCATAGATCTTCACGCGGCGGGGCAGGTGTTTCACGCCGGCATAACGGGTGGTGTCTTCGGTCACGATGACGATTGTCTCGACGCCTTCGGCCTCGACCTGCTGGGCGATCTGCGCAGGTGTCTGGCCGGATTCGACATGCTGGCCGCCGGTCATGGCAACCGCGTCATTGTAGAGGATCTTGTAGGTCATCTTCGCGCCGGACGTGACGGCCGCGCGGATGGCGAGGCTGCCGGAATGCGAATAGGTGCCGTCGCCGAGATTGACGAAGACATGGTCTTCATCGGTGGCCCAATGCTGGCCGACCCAGGCGATGCCTTCGCCGCCCATCTGGCTGGTCATGTCCGTCTTCCGGTCGGGCATGAAGTTCGCCATGTAATGGCAGCCGATACCGGCCAGCGCGCGCGAGCCTTCGGGCACGGTGGTGGACGTATTGTGCGGGCAGCCGGAGCAGAAATGCGGGCTGCGGATGGTGGGCGACGCATTGCTGCGCGCCGCCTCGCCAGCGCGGCCGACGCGGTCGAAATAGGCATCGGCGCGGGACGTGTCCCAGCCTGCCGGGATGATCTTCATCAGCGCGGCGGCCATTTCGGGGATTGTGATGGAGGCGACGTCGGACAGGAGCGGCTGGCCCCCTGCGGTGCGCTTGCCTTCCACGACCGGGCGCTTTGCATCCGGCAGGTCATAGAGGGCAGCCTTCAGCTGTTCCTCGATCAGCGGGCGTTTGTGCTCGATGACGACAACACGTTCGAGACCGGCGCAGAATTCCCGCACGCCTTCCGGTTCCAGCGGCCAGGGCATCGCCACCTTGAAAACGGTGAGGCCGAGGCGGCCTGCCTCTTCCGGCGTAAGGCCGATGGCGGCCAGGGCCTCGAACACATCGCGGGCGGCCTGTCCGGTGACGATGACGCCGATACGGGGCTTCGGTGAGGGAAGGATGACATGGTCGAGCCGGTTGGCACGGACATAGGCCTGCGCGGCGGGCAGCTTGAAATGGCGCAGGCGCGCTTCCTTCTCCAGCGGGGTGTCGCCGCGGCGCATGTGCACGCCGGATTCAGGCAGGTGGAAGGAGGGCGCGACGAAGCTGAACCGGTCGAGATCAATATTGACGACCGCGCCGGAATCCATCGTGTCGGCCAGGGCGACAAGGCCGGTCCAGGCGCCGCTGTAGCGGCTCATGTTCCAGCCATGGATACCATAGTCGAGCACGTCCTGGATCGAGGCGGGGTTGAGGACGGGAATCTCTGCGTCCGCCATCGCGAATTCCGATTGCGACGGCAGGGTCGAGGATTTGCAATTATGGTCGTCGCCGATGATGGCGAGCACGCCGCCCAGCGCCGACGTGCCGGCGGCATTGGCATGCTTGAACACGTCACCCGTGCGGTCAACGCCCGGGGCCTTGCCGTACCAGATGCCGAACAGGCCGTCATAGCGGGCACCGGGGAACAGGCCGAGCTGCTGGCTGCCCCAGACGGCGGTGGCGCCGAGGTCTTCATTCAGGCCTTCCCAGAACTTGATGTCATGGCTGTCGAGCAGGCCTTGCACGGCCCGCAACTGCTGGTCATATCCGCCGAGCGGCGAGCCGCGATAGCCGGAAATGAAGCCGGCCGTATTGTAGCCGGCGCCCCGGTCGAGGCGCTTGCGGTCAAGCGGCAGGCGGACGAGGGCCTGGATGCCCGTCATAAAGGCATTGCCCTCGACAAGCTCGTATTTGTCGTCCAGCGTAACTTCACGGTGTTTCATGGATGTGTCATCCTGAATAGCATTAAGGCAGATTATTGGGCATTTCGAACGAAATTGCTTGCCTTTCTTGCGCCGTTCCGTGTAATTCGAGGCATAATATGCCTTGAAACCGGGAGGGATGCAGAAAATTGGCCCAAGATCTTGATGCGATCGATGCCCGAATCCTCGATATTATCCAACGCGACGCGAGTCTTTCAGTTGCAGATATTGCGGATCGGGTCGGACTTTCTTCTTCGCCGTGCTGGCGTCGGATCAAGCGTATGGAAGAGGCCGGTTTCATTACCGGGCGCGTTACGCTGCTGGATAATTTTGCCCTCGGCCTGAACTTTGAAGTAATGGCGAGCGTCAAACTGGCCTTGCCGAGCCGGGAAAATCTCGAAGCCTTCGAATCCATCGTCCAGAACTGGTCGGAAGTGATCGAGTGCATGACGGTAACCGGCGCGGTGGACTACATGATCCATGTCGTGACGACGGACATGCACGCCTATGACAATTTCCTGCGTGACAAGCTGCTGGGCTCAGCGCTGGTGTCGGACGTGCAGTCGCGCATTGTGGTACGCGTGGCGAAGCGGACGACCGCCCTGCCGCTGGGCCTGGTGAGCGACCGGCTGAAATCCTCCTGAGCCCTCTGCGCAGTCAGGCCGCCGTGGCGTGAAGCGCGGGCCTGTAGCCCGCTGCAAGGGCGGTGCAGGTGGCCTGAGGGGTGAGGCGTGTGGCCTGCGGGGGCAGGGGTGTGGGGGCGCCATAGCCGCCAAATGACCATGGCCGCCCGGTCTGGCCCTGCTTGAGGAAGGCCGTTCCACCGGACGCGAAGAAGGCGCCATCGGGCAGGCTGGCCGGGTCCAGTGCTTCGCGCACGGCCTGACCTGTCAGCACGGACTGGACTTCGCCGGCGATGCGGGCATCGAGATCGGCGACGCGGACCGGCGCGGGCAGGGCGAGGGCGCCGCGGAAGGCCTT
>NZ_LADU01000091.1 GCF_000961795.1 Hyphomonas sp. BRH_c22 | reverse complement strand
CGGGGGGCGATGCGGGGCGGTGGCTGGGCGCGGCGGCGGGCTTTGCGTCGGCCATGCTGTATGCGGTGGTGCTGGTGCTGCTGCGCCTGCGGGCCGTGCGCGAGGATGCGACGACGATTGCCCTGTTCACCAATGCGGTGCCGGCGCTGTGCATGTCGCCTGTCCTGTTTGGGGCCGCCGGGCCGGTGGACATGGCGGACATGCCGGTCTTCGCGCTGCTCGGGGCGCTCGGCTATGCGGTCTGGTACCTGATGACGCTGGCCTATGCGCGGGCGCGGGCGCAGTTGCTAGCGCCGATCGAGTATACGGCGCTGATCTGGAGCGCGGTGTTCGGGATCGTGTTCTTTGCCGAAATGCCGGGCTGGCAGGTATGGGTCGGGGCGGTGGCGATCATCGGATCATGCCTGGCGATCGCGTTCGATGACCATTTCGCCACGCGGCGCGCGACGCGCCTGCCGGTGAGCGACATTCCCGAATAAGGGGGCCTGAACAGGACGCAAATAAAAACCCCCGCACCTTACGGGACGGGGGCTTCAGGATTGTGTGGCTCTCGCGGCGTGCGCGGGGGCCTAAAGGCTTCTAGGCGGAGGCCAGCTGGCCAGCCGACATCTTGCCGCTGCGAGCGTCTTTTTCGAGCTCGTAGCTGACTTTCTGGCCGTCGTTGAGGGTGGCCAAGCCAGCGCGCTCGACTGCAGAGATGTGAACAAACACATCAGCGCCGCCGGCGTCGGGTTGAATGAAGCCAAAGCCTTTTTGGCTGTTGAACCACTTAACAGTTCCTGTGGACATAGATCTTACCTGGTCTAAAAAAATTCACGGGCATGCGGAGTTGCGCGCACGTGATCAATCTCGGGTCTTGCGGGGGAGAAGCCGGTCTTGCAGCGGCGCCTGAGCACCACCTTAGTTGCGAGTTATCCGACACAATTTCGAAGTCGATGGAAGCTGTATCGCACATTTCGTGTAGCAACTCAATCATTCTTCGCACAGCTGTTGCCGGGGCAGGCGATGGCGATGAATTCGCTGATTTTCGTTTGCAATCGGTTTACCCGCCGGGCCCATAAACGCGGCATGAGCAGATTTACATCCAAATTGCAGGCCGGGTTCAAATGGGTCCAGACGGAGATGCGCCGGTCCGAGCCGCGCGTTCAAGCCTACCGGCCGGGCCGTATCGTTTGGCCTGACCTGAGCGCCTCGCGGGACATTTCCATCCTGGACATGTCGCCCTCGGGCGCCAAGCTGACCTTTGGCGAAGGCGCCCTGCAGCCGGACCTGCCACATGAGTTCTACCTGTTCGTGCATGGAAGGGGCGGGTCTGTCTCGATGCGCCTCGTGTGCGAACGGCGCTGGCAGCAGGACGAATTTGTCGGCGTGCGGTTCGTGCAGCGCCTGGACGATGCGGACTTCGAGCGCATGGTGGCGAGCGAGCCGGCCCCGCACTGAGGCCTGCCCGCCCTGCGTGGCTTATGAAAATTCACCTGAAATTTGATTGATCGCTTCAACGCGACCGTCATCCCATTGTGTCAGAACGGGGCGTCGCGATGTGGGACGCTGCTTGTTCCATATTGCTCCAGTGAACACAGGCACGGCGGGCATTTGAGACCCTCCGGCCACGAACAAGGGTAAGATGATGGCGAAGACCGTTCTGGTGATTGATGACGATCCGACACAGCGCCGCCTGCTGCAGGCAGCCGTGGAGAAGGCGGGCTTTGCCTGCCGCACCGCGCCGGATGGCGAGACCGGCGTTGCCGTGGCCGCTGATGCCAAGGACGGCGTCGATGTTGTCCTGCTCGACCTGACCATGCCGGGACTGTCCGGTCTTGACACACTCGACCGCCTCGCCACCAAACGCCCCGACCTGCCGGTGATCATGCTGACCGCGACCAGCGGCATCGACACGATTGTCCAGTCGATGCGCCGCGGCGCGGTGGACTTCATCGTCAAGCCCGCCAATCCCGAGCGCGTGGTCGTGTCGATCCGCAATGCCCTCAAGATGCAGTCGCTGACCGGCGAAGTGAAACGCCTGTCGCGCAAGGCCGAAGGCGGCATGAGCTTTGACGACATGATCGCCTCGGCTGCGCCAATGCGCCAGGTGATCCGCATGGCCGAGCGCGCCGCCGCGTCCGACATTCCCGTCCTGATCCTGGGCGAAAGCGGCGTCGGCAAGGAAGTTGTGGCCCGGTGCATCCAGGGCGCATCGGCGCGCGCCGGCAAGCCGTTCGTCACCGTCAACTGCGGGGCGATCCCGGAGAACCTTGTTGAATCGATCCTGTTCGGCCACGAGAAGGGCGCCTTTACCGGCGCCGTCTCGAAAGCGCCGGGCAAGTTCCTGGAGGCCGATGGCGGCACATTGTTCCTCGATGAAGTGGGCGAGCTGCCGCTGGACGCGCAGGTGAAACTGCTCCGCGCGCTTCAGGAAGGGGAGGTGGACGCCGTGGGTTCACGCCGCCCGACCAAGGTGGACGTGCGCATCATTTCCGCGACCAATCGCGACCTTGCCGCGCAAGTGGCCGAAGGCACGTTCCGCGAAGACCTGTTCTACCGGCTCAACGTGTTCCCTGTGGACATGCCGAGCCTGCGCGAACGCCGCGACGACATTCCGGCCCTGGTCGAGCATTTCGTCACGCGCTTCAATGCAAGCGAAGGCACGAAAGTGTCCGGCGCGGCCGATGACACAATGAAGATGCTGTATGCCTTCGACTGGCCGGGCAACGTGCGCCAGCTGGAGAACGCTGTCTTCCGCGCCGTGGTGCTGTGTGACGGTGACCTCCTGCAGCCGCAGGATTTCCCGCAGATTTCCGGCCAGATGCCGGACATTGCGAGCCTTCCGGCGGCGCCTGCCATTCCGGTTGCGGCGAATGCCGTTCCAACGGCGCTGCCTGCCGCCAATGATGCCGGGGCCGTCAGCAGCCCGGTCAGCATCACTGATGCGCATGGTGAACTGCGTGCGCTGACGGATATCGAGCATGACATCCTTCAGTACGCGATCGACTTCTATGAGGGACATATGAGCGAAGTCTCGCGCCGTCTCGGTATTGGCCGATCGACCCTTTACCGCAAGGTGCGGGAATACGATCTCGACGTGCGCGGCGAACGCGAAGCAGGATAGGTCAGGCCGGACCACATTTGACAAAAGCCCTGCTGCGTCCTGCGCAGCGGGGCTTTTTTATTCCGGCATGTGAATGCCAGGCCTAGTTCAGCGCCGCCTTGACCAGTTCGCCGATCTTGCGGGCTTCGGCTTCGCGCGGGCTTCCGGCTTTCCAGGCGATACCGATCTGGCGGCCAATGACTGGTGTCGTGAAGGCACGCACTGCCACGTCATTGCTGACAGCGAGGCCGTGATCCATCGCAAGACGGGGCAGGAGGGAAACGCCCAGCCCGCCCGCAACCATGTTGACCAGCGTGCCGAGCGAAGTGGCGGCGACCTGTCCGGCATGGTCGCCGGAATTGAACCGGCAGATCGACAGGGCATGATCGCGCAGGCAGTGGCCGTCTTCGAGCAGGAGAATGTCTTCGCCGGCCAGATCCTCCGGTGACAGGCCGTTCTTCCTGGCCAGCGGGTGCTGCGTGGATGAGGCGAACAGGAATTCGTCGTCGAACAGCGGCAGGGTTTCGATGCCGGACGAATCCCAGGGCAGGCCGATCAGGGCGGCATCCAGCGTGCGGGTGCGCAGCTGGTCCATCAGGCGGGATGTCTTGTCTTCATGCAGGTAGAGCTTGAGGTCCGGGTAGGTGTCCGCAAGCGACCGGACCACTTGCGGCAGGACGAAGGGCGCAATGGTCGGAATGGCGCCGAGATGGAACGGGCCGGTCAGCATGGCGCCGGCGCTCTGGACGACCTGGACGAGGGCATGGGCGTCTGCCAGCAGGGCGCTGGCGCGGGTGACGGCCAGTTCCCCGGCATGGGTCAGGCGGGCGCCGCGGGCCTCGCGGTCGGCGAGGCGGACACCGAGCAGTTCCTCGAGTTCCTTGATCCCGGCCGACAGGGTTGGCTGTGTGACATGGCATGCCTCGGCGGCGCGCGAAAAGGAGCCTGTTTCGCCCAGAGCGGCGAGAAACTGGAGCTGTCTGAGGGTCGGAATAGCCATAGAATGTATCTATACCAAGTGTAGGAAATATCAATTTTTCTTTTAGGTCGAACTGGCCCACTTGCACGTCTGACGGGCGTTCACCGTGCCCTTCACAACCACCCATTGCACCAGGAGACCTCCCATGCTCGGCATAGGCCAGAAACTTCCCGATTTTGAAATCACCGGCGTGAAGCCGAAATTCATGCAGCACGAACAGAACGGCGAAAGCGCATTCGAAACGCTGACGCAGGACAGCTTCGAAGGCAAATGGAAGGTGATCTTCTTCTATCCGAAAGACTTCACCTTCGTCTGCCCGACAGAGATTGCGGAATTTGCCCGCCTCGGCGGCGAATTCGAAGACCGCGACGCGGTCGTGCTCGGCGGTTCGACGGACAATGAATTCGTCAAGCTGGCCTGGCGCCGCGAACACCCGGACCTGGCAGAACTGCCAATCTGGCAATTCGCCGACACCAATGGCTCGCTCGTTGACGGCCTTGGCGTGCGTGAGCCCGCTGCCGGCGTTGCCTATCGTGCGACCTATGTCGTCGATCCGCACAACGTGATCCAGCACGTCTATGTCACCAACCTGAACGTGGGCCGCAATCCGTCCGACACGCTGCGCGTGCTTGACGCCCTGCAGACCGACGAACTGTGCCCATGCAACCGCCCTGTCGGCGGCAACACGCTGGAAATCGCCGCCTAGGCTGCGACCTGCACGCCCTCGCTTAAACGGGACCGGCCGGCGCGTCTTCGGGCGATGCCGGCCGGTCCCTCGCGCTGCCCCCTCCCATTTCGTCTGAAAGGACGCCTCGATGTCCCTCGATACCCTGAAATCCAGGCTGCCGGATTATGCCAAGGACCTGAAGCTGAACCTTGGCTCGCTGGCGAATGAAACCATCCTGACCGACCAGCAGAAATATGGCTGCATGCTGGCCTCGGCCCATGCCATTGGCGAACCGCACACGCTGCGCGGCCTTGAGGCCGAAGCCCGTGGCAAGCTCAGCGACGACGCCCTCAGGGCAGCCAAGGCGGCGAGCGCGATCATGGGCATGAACAATGTCTATTATCGCGCCGTGCATCTCGTCTCGAATGCGACCTACCAGACCGTGCCAGCCAAGCTGCGCATGAATGTCATCGGTGCGCCGGGCATCGAGAAGGCCGATTTCGAGCTTTACTCGCTGGCCGTGTCAGCCGTGAATGGCTGCGGCATGTGCCTCGATGCGCACGAGGCCGAGTTGCGCAAGCACGGCCTGACAACCGATCAGATCCAGGCCGGCCTGCGCATTGGCGCGGTCGTCAACGCGGTCGCCCGCATCATGGCGGCTGAAACCGCGCTGCAGGCCGAGCCCGCCTGAAACGCAAGCCACTCGCAGAATGCATCGCGCCTCCGCAGCATGGGCTTCGGGGGCGCTTTGCTTGCGGGCCCCGTGTATTCGTCAGCTGTTCAGCATGGATTGGCCAAGGAATCACTCGCACAGCGGATGACTTGATGGGCGAGGGCACATTGATTTCATGTAATGTCAGCCATGAGCGCACGAATTCGCAGTCAACTTTGGCGCGCGATGTATTCCGACAACAGGTGCCTGCAAATGATTGATTATGAAGGACAAAATCGGCCCGTCCCATGCCCGCCCAGACGTGCGTTCTACCGTGTTCCCTCTGTGTGCCGCTTATGTTCCTGTCAGGCGCGCTTGTGGATATTTGGATTCACCCACTCAGCCCATTGAGGCCCATTCGTACCCATGGTATCCCCAATTTACACATGGTTTACCCATGCTGGGGTTTAGGCACAACAATGACAGGGTTGGCGGGTGTTCGTTTCCACCTATGAGAGCGCTATTGATGCAAAAGGCCGGGTTTCCATCCCTGCGCCCTTTCGCGCTGCGCTTGGCGGTGGTACCCGGATTTTCCTCTGGCAGGCCCTCGACGGTTCAGGCTGTCTTGAGGGCGGTGGCGAGGCCCTGATGAACATGTACCGGGCGACCCTGACACGCCTGGCCCCGCAATCAGAGGTGCGCAAGGCGCTGGTGAACCGCATCATCGCCGGATCCGCCGACCTGAAAATGGATGAAACCGGCCGGATCAAGCTGCCCGAGGACCTCTGCAAGGCTGCCGAACTCGACGGACGGATCAAGTTTGCCGGCAATATGGACAGTTTCCAGATCTGGAACCCGGAAAAGCACGCCGCCTTCAACGCGGCCATGGAAGCGGCCGCTGCGGCGCCAGAAACACTGGCCGCCTTTGGCCGGGCCTACTCCGAAGTCCTGCACCAGCAGGGCGCCGGAAACTATATGGGCCCCAAACTGGTCGACGGGAGCGAAGGCTGATGAGCGCACGGCACACCGCTGCACGCACCCCCGCATCCGGCCACAAGCCGGTGATGATGGATGAAGTGCTGACATGGCTCGCGCCGCAGGATGGCGACGTGATCGTTGACGGCACGTTTGGCGGCGGAGGCTATACGCGGGCGATCCTCGAGGCGGCCAAATGCAGCGTTATGGCGATCGACCGCGACCTTGATGCCATCCTGCGCGCCGAGAAGCTGGCGCTGGAAACACCGCGCCTGACGCCGCTTCTGGGCCGGTTCGGCGAGATGGACGCCCTGGTCGTCAATGCCGGGCACAAGGCTGTGGACGGCGTCGTGCTGGATATCGGCGTGTCGAGCTTCCAGATCGACGAGGGCGAACGCGGCTTCTCGTTCATGAAGGACGGTCCGCTGGACATGCGCATGGGCGCCGCCGGGCCGACGGCCGCGGATGTCGTGAACACGATGTCCGAGCGCGACCTGTCCAATATCATCTACCGCCTTGGCGAGGAAAAGCAGGCGCGCCGCATTGCGCGTCATATCGTGCAGCGCCGGGCCCAGCAGCCTTTCGGGACCACGGCAGACCTGGCCGATGCCGTCGAAGTGGCGGTTGGCGGGCGCCGCGGGGCGCGGACCCACCCGGCCACGCTGACCTTCCAGGCGATCCGCATGTACGTGAATGACGAGCTGGGCGAGCTGGCCCGCGCCCTGTGCGCCGCCGAGCGCCTGCTGCGTCCCGGCGGCCGCCTTGTGATCGTGGCGTTCCACTCGCTGGAAGACCGGATGGTCAAGCAATGGCTGCGCGACCGGGCCGGCAAGCAGGGCGGCGGCTCGCGCCACATGCCGCTGGCCGCCAAGGGACCGGAGCCGACCTTCGAACTCGCTGTTTCCAAAGCGATTGTTCCGTCTGATAAGGAAGTGGAAGGCAATCCGCGCGCACGCTCAGCCAAGCTGCGGGCCGCGATCCGTACCGGTGCACCCGCGATCGAGGAAGACGCCAGCGACGGCATGAACCTGCCGCCCCTGTCGGACCTGGAGGATGTGGTATGAGCCGTCGCGCTTTCCTGTTCGGGATTCTGGTTGTGAGCCTGCTGATTGTCAGCCTCTACCGGGCAAAATACGGCGCCAAGGACACGGCCGCCGAGATCATGGCCGTCGAGGCGCAGATCGAGGAAGCCCAGCACGAAAAGGCGCTGCTGGAGACCGAACTGTCGCACATGAGCCGCCGCGAATGGATCGAGGAATACGCACGCAATGAACTGGGCATGGCGCCGCCGCGCCCGGACCAGATCGCCCGCGAATCCGATCTCGATGCCGTGATCGGTCCGCCCCTGAAGCCGGGCGAGAGCGTCAAGCCGAAAGACCCGGAGGGCGAAAAATGACCGAGCGCGCCCGCGACCGGACACGGCTTGTCGGACTGGGCCTGAGCGCCCTCTTCGTCGTGCTGGCGGGCAAGGGCGGCTACCTTGCAATCTCGTCAGCGCCGGCGCGCGCGCACAGCGTTGCCAAGGTGGAGGCGCCCGCACGGGCCGATATTGTCGACCGCAATGGCGAATTGCTGGCAACCTCGGTGACGGCCTATTCGCTTGTCGCCAATCCCAAGCTGATCTGGGACGCCGGCGACGTCGCCCGGTCGCTGAAAAGCGTGCTGCCGGACCTGGACACCGACGACCTGACGCTGAGCCTGTCGAATGAGGCGCGCGAATTTGTCTATGTCAAACGCGGCCTCACGCCCCGCCAGCGCAAGGCCGTGTTCGACCTTGGCCTTGAAGGCCTGCGCTTTGAGGAAGAAAGCCGCCGGGCCTATCCGCGCGGAACGCTGGCCGGGCACCTGCTCGGCTATACCAATGTCGACGGCAAGGGCATTGGCGGCATCGAATATGCGATGGACGAACGGCTGAAGGCGGGCGGCGAGCCCCTGCGCCTGACCATCGACAATGGCGTCCAGTCAGCGGTGGAATCGGAACTGACCGCTGCGGCCGCCGAGCACGACATCCAGGGCGGGACAGCCATCCTGATGGATGCCCAGTCAGGCGAGGTCCGCGCAATGGCCAGCTGGCCGCCGCTGGACGCCAATCGCGCGCGCGACCTGAAGATGGACGATACAGCGCGGCTGAACCGGGCGACGGGCGCGGTGTATGAACTCGGCTCGGTATTCAAGCCGTTCACGGTCGCGGCAGCCCTCGAAGCGGGCGCGATCAAGCCGACCGACCTGTTCGACGTGCAGACGCCGATGGACATTCGCGGCTATGAAATTCACGACCTGCATCCGATCCGTGGCCCGGCCAACGCGGCCCGGATCATCTCGGAAAGCTCGAATCTCGGGACCGTGCATATCAATGCCGCGCTGGGCCCGCGCCGCCAGAAGGCCTTCCTCGAAGGGCTGGGGCTGATGGAGCGCGCGCCGATCGAACTGGCCGGCAGCGCCAGGCCGATCCTGCCGGAACGGTTCGATGACCTGTCGGCGGCGACCGTGTCTTACGGACATGGCATCGCGGTAACGCCCATGGCCTTCCTGAGCGGCTTTTCGGCCTTCGCGAATGGCGGCGAGCGGGCCCGCCCGACACTGGTGGTGGATGATGCGCGCAAGTCGGCCCCGGTGCGTGTCATGTCGGCGCTGACGGCGGACATGGTCAACGTGATGATGCGCGAAGCCGTGGTGAACGGCACGGGCAAACGCGCCGACGTGGCCGGCTATGGCGTGGCCGGAAAGACCGGCACGGCCGAGAAGCCGGTGCCTGGCGGATATGACGATACACGCAACGTGACGAGCTTTGCGGCCATCTTTCCTTATGACCGCCCGCAATATGCCCTGATCGTGACATTGGATGAGCCCAAGGCAGGGGCGGAGCGTGGCGATACGGCCGCGCTGAACGCAGCTCCGACGGCCGGACGGATCATCGAACGCGTCGCGCCCCTGCTCGGACTCGCGCCGCACTTCGAAGGCGTCCGGCCTGCTGGCGCTGAACTCCGCTCTGCATCAGATGAGAGGAGTTCCCTGTGAAACTGAAAGACCTGTTTCCCCTCGCCGAAGACGGCGAGACCGAGATCACCGGCATGACGGCGGACAGCCGCAAGGTGCAGCCGGGCTTCCTGTTCGCGGCCCTTGCGGGCACGGCAGCGGACGGGCGCAAGTTCGTGCCGCAAGCGGTCGAGGCCGGTGCGGCCGCGATCCTGTCGGATGGCGGCGTCGAAAAGGTGCCGGTGCCGCATGTGATCGCCGACGAGCCGCGCCGGGCGCTGGCGCTGGCGGCGAAGCGTTTCTACCATTCCCAGCCTGAAACGGTTGTGGCGATTACCGGCACGAACGGTAAATCCTCCACCGTGGATTTCCTGCGCCAGATCTGGTCGCGGGCCGGTCTTGGCGCCGCCTCGATGGGCACGCTGGGGGCCATCGGCCCGGGCGGAAAGATTGATGTCGGCCACACGACGCCGGACCCGGTGACCATTCACGAGACGCTGCGCGAGCTTGTGCGCCAGGGTGTGACACATTGCGCGATGGAAGCCTCCAGCCACGGGCTTGAGCAGCACCGTCTTGACGGCGTGGACCTGTCGGCGGTGGCGTTCCTCAACTTCACGCAGGACCATCTCGACTATCACGCCACGATGGAAGCCTATCTCGATGCCAAGCTGCGGCTGTTCCGGCAGCTCGGCCATAAGGGCATGCCGGCCATCGTCAATGCCGACAGTGACCATCGCGAAGTGTTCGAGGAAGCGGCAAAGACGGCCGGCCTCCAGATCGTGTCGTTCGGCTGGCGTGGCGAGGATCTCTGGATCGACGAAATCATGCCGCGCGCCACGGGGCAGGTGCTGAACCTGTTCTGGCGCGATGTGGAGCAGAAGCCGCTGGAACTGCCCCTTATCGGCGAGTTCCAGGCCCTGAATGCGCTGGCGGCAGCGGCGATTGCCCTGGCACTCGGCCTGACCTTCGAACAGGTCGCCGATGGCCTGACGCATCTCGAGCCCGTGAAGGGCCGCCTTGAACTGGTGGGCAAGACGCCTGCCGGGGCAGGGGTGTTCGTGGACTATGCGCATACGCCGGACGGCCTTGACGTACTGCTGCGCGCCGTGCGCCCGCATACGGCCGGGCGGCTGAAAGTGATCTTCGGCTGCGGCGGTGACCGCGATGCGAAGAAGCGCCCGATCATGGGCGAGATCGCAACGCGCCAGGCCGACGACGTGATCGTGACAGACGACAATCCCCGCAGCGAAGACGCGGCGGCCATCCGCAAGGCGATCCTCGCGGCTGCGCCGGGCGCGCGCGAGATTGGCGACCGGGAAAAGGCGATCCGCACAATCGTCGCGGAACTGAAAAAGGGCGACACGCTGGTCATCGCAGGCAAGGGCCACGAGACCGGCCAGATTGTCGGCAATACGGTGATCCCGTTCTCCGACCAGGACACGGCGCTGTCGGCGCTGGCAGGGGAGCACGCATGAGCCAGCTTCTCTGGACCTCTGAGGAAATCGCCCTCGCAACCGGCGGGACAGCAAGCGATCCGTTCTGGGTGTCGGGCACGATCTCGATCGACACGCGCACCCTGATGCCGGGTGACCTGTTCGTGGCGCTGCAGGACCAGCGCGACGGGCATGACTTTGTCGAGGCCGCCTTCAAGGCGGGCGCGGCGGGCGCGCTGGTGTCGAAACCGGTGACCGGCGGGCCGATTATCAGGGTCGATGATGTGCAGGCGGCCCTGGAGATGATGGGGATTGCGGCGCGGGCCCGGTCAGGTGCGATCCGCACGGCGGTGACCGGAAGTGTCGGCAAGACTTCGGTCAAGGAAATGCTGGCGCGTATCTACCGCGCGGCGGGCCCCGCGCACTGGAACGTCAAGAGTTTCAACAATCACTGGGGCGTACCGCTGACACTGGCGCGGATGCCGGAGAATACCGCGCGCGCCGTGTTCGAAATCGGCATGTCGACGCCCGGTGAGATTGCGCCGCGCAGCCTGATGGTGCGCCCGCATATCGGCATCATCACCTGCATTGCCGGGGCGCACCTGGAAGGCCTTGGCAGCCTGGAAGCGGTCGCGGACGAGAAGGCCGACATCTTTGCCGGCATGGAAGCGGGCGGCACGTTCATCCTGCCGGCCGATGACGCGTTTCTCGACCAGCTGGCGGCGCGGGCGCGGGCGCTCTGCCCGACGGGCAATCTTGAAACCTTCGGCGTGGCGGACGATGCGACGGCGCGGGTGACGGGGTATGAATCCGATGGCGCGACCAGCCGTATCAGCGTGGATGTGATCGGCACGCGCGCAGAAGTGGAAATCGACGCGGTCGGCAAGCATTGGGCGCTCAACGTGGCCGCAGCCCTGCTGGCGGCGAGCCAGACCGGGCTGTCTGTCGCAGATTGTGCCGAGGCGCTTTCAGGCTATGCCCCGCCGCCGGGACGCGGCACGGCTGAGCGCATGGCCCTGCCGGATGGCGGCCATTTCACGCTGGTGGATGATTCCTACAATGCCAACCCGTCGAGCATGCGCGCCGCCCTCTCGGCCCTGCCCCAGCGCAAGGGTGGACGGCGGCTCGTGGCGCTCGGCGAAATGCTGGAACTGGGTGACGAGTCAGCCCGTGAACATGCCGCACTGGCACCGGATGTTGTCGCCAGCGGCGCCGAGGGCGTGTTTCTCGTGGGCGACAAAATGACTCACCTTGCCGAGGCTCTGCCGCCCGGTTTGCAGCAGGTGTGGGCACCCAAGGCGGATGAGCTGTGGAATGCACTGCTAAATGCAGTGAGAGATGGCGACGTGCTCTTGATCAAAGGGTCGAATGCCTCCGGGATGGGACGTATTGCAGACCGCTTGCGCCAACGAAGTGCAGCGGCTGGTTTGGGCAAGATGGATAGCGGCGCGCAAGACGCTGCAGAGGTCAGGTGATGCTGTACGAATGGCTGGCCGCAGATAGCGGTTTCTTCAACCTACTGAACTATATCACCTTCCGCGCGGGCGCTGCCGTGGTGACGGCGTTCCTGGTGACAGTGGTGTTTGGTGACGCGATCATCAACATGCTCCGGGCCCGTCAGGGCAAGGGCCAGCCGATCCGCGACCTGTCGCTGGAGGCGCAGATGTCGAAGCAGGGCACGCCCACGATGGGCGGCCTGCTGATCTGGCTGGGCCTGCTGGTCGGCGTGCTGCTGTGGGGCAATCTTCACAACCCCTATGTCTGGGTCGTGCTGTTCGTGACGCTATCCTACGCCCTGCTGGGATACCTCGATGACCATGCCAAGGTGACGAAGCAGAGCGCCGACGGCGTGTCGGCGCGCGCCCGCCTGCTGATCGGGTTTGCGATTGCGGCGGTGGCCTGTGCCTTCATCATGGGTCTGCATGGCGCCCATACGCCCGCAGGGCATGCCGAGTGGGGCCCGCTGAACGGCCTGGCCGAACAGATCGCCGCCCTCGCGCCGAAGACCTCCGTGCAGCCTGCAGACCCGTCCTTCTCCGGCGGTGTCGCGGTGCCGTTCGTGAACAATTATTTCCTGCCGCTCGGCGGGTTCTTCATCCTGTTCGGCATGATCGTTGTCGTCGGCAGCGCCAATGCGGTGAATTTCACCGATGGCCTCGACGGGCTGGCCATCGTGCCGATGACCTTCGCGGCGGCCGCCTATGCGATGATTGCCTACCTGACCGGCAACTTTGTCTTCGCGCAATACCTGGGCATCCAGTTCGCGCCGGGCGCGGGCGAGATCGCGGTCGTGCTGGGCGCCATGATCGGCGCGGGCATGGGCTTCCTCTGGTACAATGCCTATCCGGCCAAGGTGTTCATGGGCGATACCGGTTCGCTCGGCCTTGGCGGCATGCTGGGCGTGGTGGCCGTGGCGACCAAGCACGAGTTTGCGCTGGTCATCATTGGCGGCCTGTTCGTGATGGAAGCCCTGTCGGTGATGCTGCAGGTCGGCTGGTTCAAGATCACCCGGCGCCTGACCGGCACCGGCCAGCGCATTTTCCTGATGGCGCCGCTGCACCATCACTTCCAGAAAAAGAACTGGCCGGAAACGCGCGTCGTCGCGCGCTTCTGGATCCTGTCCGTCTTATTCGCCCTCGCGGGCCTCGCAACATTGAAGCTGAGGTAACCGCCACCCCATGATCCCCATTACGGAATACGCAGGACGGGATGTCGCCGTGTTCGGCCTTGGCCGGACAGGCCTCAGCGCAGCAAAAGCGCTGAAGGCTGGCGGCGCGCGCGTGCATGCGTGGGACGATAATGAGGACACGCGCAACAAGGCCGAAGCGGCTGGCGTGACCCTGTCGGACATCAACAAGCGCGACTGGCAGACCTTTGCCGCGCTGGTCCTGTCGCCGGGCATTCCCTACAAGTTTCCGGCGCCGCACCGCATCGTGCGCATGGCCGAAATGACCGGCGTGCCGGTTGTCGGCGACATGGAGCTGTTTGCGCGCGCCGTGCAGTCGCTTCCCGAACGCGGCCGTCCGAAGATCATCGGCATCACCGGAACGAACGGAAAATCGACCACGACGGCCCTGATCGGTCATATCCTGAAACAGGCCGGGCGTGACGCGCGCATCGGCGGCAATATCGGCACCGGCGTGCTGGACCTTGCCGCGCTGCATGCCAACGCCGTCTATGTGCTGGAACTGTCCTCCTATCAGCTGGACCTGGTGAAAAGCCTGCATTGCGACATTGCCGTCCTGCTCAACATGAGCCCGGACCATCTCGACCGGCATGGCGGCATGGAAGGCTACCAGGCCGCCAAGATGCGCATCTTCCAGAACCAGGAGCCGGGCGACGTGGCGATTGTCGGCTTCGATGACGTGATCACGCAGTCCATCGCCATCGGACTGGCCGGGCAGGGCAAGGGCCGTGTTGTCCATGCCTCCTCGACCTATTCGCTTGGCCGGGGCGTCAGCGCCATTGACGGGCGCCTGTATGACAACCAGTCCGGCAAGGCTGAACTGATCGGCAACCTGGCCGACTGTCCGTCCCTGCCGGGCACCCACAATCACCAGAACGCCGCCGCCGCCTATGCGGCCTGCCGTGCGCTCGGCGTGGACCAGCAGGTCATCATGGCGGGCCTGAAATCCTTCCCCGGCCTGCCGCACCGCCTGGAGACGGTTGGCGAAGTCGACGGCGTCAGGTTCATCAATGATTCCAAGGCCACCAATGCGCAAGCCGCCGAGCAGGCGCTGAAGGCCTTCAAGCATGTCTACTGGATCGCCGGCGGCGTGCCGAAGGCCGAAGGCATTGCGCCGCTTGAGCCGCTGTTCCCGAACATTGCGAAAGCCTACCTGATCGGTGACGCCGAAGACGCGTTCGCGATGACGCTGAAGGGCAAGGTCGCCCTGCAGAAATGCGGCACGATGGAAAAAGCGGTGGAAGCCGCGCTGCGCGATGCGAAGGGCGCAGGCGACGCGCAGCCGATCGTGCTGTTGTCGCCAGCCTGTGCGAGTTTCGACCAGTATCGCGATTTCGAGCATCGCGGCGATGATTTCCGCTCGATTGTCCAGTCGATGATGCCGCATGAGATCAAGGTGATGGCTTGAACGCAGCCCCGACCACCCTGCAGTTCGCCCGGTCCGATACGTCATGGCTGACCGAATGGCGACGTACGGTTGACTGGGGGCTGATGGGCGGGGCGTTCTTCCTGATGGCGATCGGACTTCTCCTGTCGCTGGCGGCCGGGCCGACCGCTGCCAAGCGCATCGGTTACGACCAGGAATATTTCTTTGTGATCCGGCAGGCCGCCTTCGCCGTGTCTGCGGCCGTCATCCTGATCGCGTTCAGCATGCTCAACCAGGCCTGGGCGCGCCGGGCGGCGACCGCGATCTTCATTGTCGCGCTGTTGCTGATGGTGTGGATCCTGGTGTTCGGATACGAGGCGAAAGGCGCGCAGCGCTGGCTCCGCATTGCCGGCTTTTCCCTGCAGCCGAGCGAAATGGTCAAGCCTGCGCTGATCGTGCTGAGCGGCTGGCTGCTGGCCCAGCGTCAAGCCTATCCGAGCGGCCCCTGGGCAGTCATTGCCTTTGTGTTTTACGCGGTCACCCTGGGCCTGTTGCTGCTGCAGCCCGATGTCGGCCAGGCAGCCCTGCTGACGGCGGCGTTCGTGATCACCTTCTTCATCAGCGGCCTGCCGTGGAAATGGGCGGCGGCATTTGCGGGTGGCGGCGCAGGTCTCGCGGGCCTCCTCTATGCGCTGCTGCCGCATGTGCGCGTGCGGGTGAACAGTTTCGTCAATCCGACGCAATACGACACCTACCAGATCGACAAGGCGGCCGAGGCCATCGGGCGCGGCGGCCTGTTCGGCGTCGGGCCGGGGGAGGGGCTGGTCAAGGCCAGCCTGCCGGACGCGCACACCGATTTCATCTTCTCGGTCATGGTCGAGGAATTCGGGCTGGTTGCCGCAATCGTCCTGCTCGCGGTCTTCTCGCTGATGGTGCTGCGCGGCTTCCGGGCGGCGGCCCGGCTCGATGACGGCTATGCCCGTGCGGCGGCGGCCGGGCTGTTTTCACTCTTCGGCCTTCAGGCCGCCATCAACATTGCCGTCAATGTGGCCCTGATCCCTCCAAAGGGCATGACATTGCCTTTTGTGTCATATGGAGGCTCCTCGATGATCGGCACGGCATTGACACTCGGGCTTGCACTGGCACTTGTGCGCGGACAGGGTACGCGCATAAGAGGCAGGTATGGCTGAGCTAGACACCGGAAAACTGGTGATAATTGCAGCAGGCGGTACCGGCGGACACATGTTCCCGGCGCGCGCCTTTGCTGACGAAATGCGCGCGCGCGGATGGAGGGTGGGGTTGATCTCCGACCACCGGGGTCTTCGCTATGCGACCGATTTTCCGGCTGAGTGGAAGGAGGAGGTGCAAGCCGCCTCGCCGAACTTCCGCAAGCCCTGGACGCTGCCATCGGCCGCCCTGAAGATCAGGGCCGGCATCGGCCGTGCGGCGCGCCTGATGAAGGACACACAGCCGGCCCTGGTGGCGGGGTTCGGCGGCTATCCGGCCTATCCTGCGCTGGCGGCGGCGAAGAAGCTTGGCGTGCCAATCATCATCCATGAACAGAACGCCGTGCTTGGCCGGGTGAACCGGCAGTTCGCGCAGCATGCAAAATTTGTCGCGAGCGGGTTCAACCGGCTCGATTACCTGCCGAGAGGGGCGGCGCATATGCCGATCGGCAACCCGGTTCGGGCGCCGATCGTCGAGATGCGCGAGGCGCCTTATCCCCCGACGGACGGCAAGCTTGTCCTGTTCGTGACGGGGGGCAGCCAGGGGTCCAGCATTATCGGCGATACCGTTCCGCTGGCGGTTGCGGATTATGTCCCTGCCTTGCTGCGCGGACGCCTGAAAGTGGTGCAGCAGGTGCGGCCAGAGCAGATGGAGGGCGTGCGCAACATCTACCGGCGGGCCCAGGTCGATGCGGACCTTGCGCCGTTTTTTGCCGACATGCCGGAACGGCTTGCTTCGGCGCATCTCGTCGTGGCGCGGTCAGGCGCCGGCACGGTGAGTGAACTGGCAGTCGTGGGACGCCCGTCCATCCTGATCCCGCTGGCGATCGCTATGGATGACCACCAGGCCGCCAATGCCGAGGCGCTGACGGATGTCGAGGCGGCTGACATGCTGCTGGAGAGCAACCTCTATCCGAAGCTGCTGGGCAGCCTGATCGCCGTGCGGCTTGCGCATGGCGACGACCTGCGCAAGCGGGCGGCAGCGGCGAAATCGGTCGGCAAGGTGAATGCGGCGAGCGACCTGGCCGACATGGCCGAGCGGGTCGCCGAGCTTTAGGCCGCCGAGGGGCGGCACCCATGCGTCTTGTGCATTTGGGCTGCGCGCAACCAGTCCCAGCCGAAGGCTGCATCGGAATCGCCGTCACGCTCGCGGGCAGCCAGCCGTTCCAGCGCCTCTTCCAGTGACGGCGTGTGGCCAGCCGGCACCCACCACATGACGAAATGCATGCCGCCAAGGATCTCGAACCATTCTTCGCGGCGCTCATAGAACTTGCGGTGGAGGCTGCCCCAGACGAACCGCTCGAGGCTCCCGACATCTTCCCACACGGTGAGGTTCGCAACGAATTGGGGGTCTCCGCCGATCTTGGCGTCCGTATTGCCTTTGCCGGGTTCGCCCGAGCCTTCCATCATCCAGACAAAGCCGGGCATCTGTTTCCCAAGCCCGTTGATCAGGTCGAGACTGTCCATGAATTCCCTGACCCGCGGGTCGTCTGTCGGCGCCACGAGGCGCCCGACATTGAGTTCGGCCAGATGCATTTTCTTTGAATTTCCCTCTTGCCCTCAAAGCTTCGCAAAGGTCGCCCGGTTAAGCCTATCATTCGCCACGATTGCCATCGAAGTTATCAGTTGAGGTGACACTGGCGGGATCTCAATGGTTCGGGGTCCTTGCGTCCCGAACGGCCAGCACGGTATCGCTATCACTGACTTTTTTCTCTGACTGGATCGGTTCGCGCATGACATCTCCCACCCCTTTCGATCTCGGCCCGGCGCATATTGTCGGCATTGGCGGCATCGGCATGTCGGGCATTGCCGACGTGATGCTGACCATGGGCTACCAGGTGCAGGGCTCTGACATTTCCGACAGCGCCAATGTGCAGCGCCTGCGCGAGAAGGGGGCCAGTGTTTTCATCGGGCATCGCGCCGAGAACGTCAAAGGCGCCGGAACGGTGATCATTTCCTCGGCGATCAGGAAGGACAATCCGGAAGTGCTGGCCGCGCGCGCGGCGGGCATTCCCGTTGTGCGGCGGTCCAACATGCTGGCCGAGATCACGCGGCTCAAATACACGGTCTGCATTGCGGGCACCCATGGCAAGACCACGACGACGAGCATGGTGGCCTGCCTGCTGGATGGCTGCGGGATTGACCCGACCGTCATCAATGGCGGGATCATCCATGCCTACGGCTCGAACTACAAGGCCGGCGAGAGCGACTGGATGGTGGTGGAAAGCGACGAGAGCGACGGCACATTCGCCAAGCTGCACCCGACCTGCGCCATCGTGACGAATATCGATCCGGAACACATGGATCATTACGGCTCGATGGACCGGCTGCGCGAAGCCTTTGATACATTTGTGGAAAACCTGCCCTTCTATGGCTTTGCCGTGCTCTGCACCGACCATCCCGAGGTGCAGGACCTGGCGGCGCGCGTCACTGACCGCCGCCGCATCAGCTATGGCTTCAACCGGCAGGCCGATGTGCGGGCGGTGAACCTGAACACCGACCTTGACGGCGCGCATTTCGACGTGGCGCTGCGCCGGCCGGGTTCGGCCAGCCCGCGGATCATCAAGGACCTGACGCTGCCCATGGCAGGCGAGCACAATGTGCAGAACGCGCTGGCGGCGATCACCGTGGCGCTGGAACTCGGCGCGACAGACGAGCAGATCCGGGCCTCACTGGCCGGGTTTGGCGGGGTCAAGCGGCGGTTCACGACGGTGGGCGAATGGGCGCCGAAGGGGGGCGGCGAGGGCGTGGTGCGGATCATTGACGATTACGGCCACCACCCGGTCGAGATTGCCGCCGTGCTCAAGGCGGCCCGCGCCATGCTTGGTCAGGGCCAGCTGATCGCCGTCTGCCAGCCGCACCGCTACACCCGCCTGCGCGACCTGTTCGATGAATTCTCCCGCTGCTTTGACGCCGCCGATGACGTGTTCGTCGCGCCGGTCTACGAGGCGGGCGAAACGCCGATCGAGGGCATCACCCACGAGACGCTGGTTGCCAGCATCCGGCGGCACGGCCACCGGGGCGCCCATGTGCTGGCCTCGCTGGATGACCTGCCCGAAGCGATCAGGGGCATTGCCAAGCCGGGCGGCATGGTTGTCTGCCTCGGGGCTGGGGACATCACCAAATATGCCGGGGAACTGGCCGACAAGCTCTGACCGGGGCAGTCGCCACACCCGGAGTTTACCCTACGCGAACAGGCCGGAAGCCGCCAAATCACTTTCCTCGCAGCGCGGAATATCGCACGGTTGGAAAAAGACGGCGAACAATGATGCCGCAGACCGACCCGGGAGATTGTCGCCGAATGACTGATACGATAGCCGCAGTGCCATTGTCCGATAGCCCTGCGAAACAGGAAGCTGTGAGCGGAGGACCCTTTGGCATCAAGGGGTTGGCCTGGGCGATCTTCGAGGGCGGGCGCAACCCGTACTACAATCTCATCGTCATCTACATCTTTGCCCCGTATTTCGCCGAAGTCATGGTAGGCGGCGGCGAGCTGGGCCTGACCCTGTCGGGCCTGACGATTACCATGGCGGGTATTGTGACGGCTCTGACGGCGCCATTCCTCGGCGTGGTCGCGGACAAGGCGGGCCGGCGAAAGCCCCTTATTTTCGTGTTCATGGCGGTTATGGCCGCGTGTTCGTTCGCGCTCTGGTGGGCCCGTCCTGAAGGCCCGTTGACCATGTGGCCGACCATGGCGGTGCTGGCGATTGCCTATTGCTGCTATGGCTATTCCGAAGTGCTTCACAATGCGATGCTGCCGGCGGCGGGGCGGCCAAGCGCGCTGCCGATCATTTCCGGTCTCGGCCTGTCCATGGGCAACGTGCTGAGCGTTGGAATCCTGATCTTCTTCCTGTTCGGCCTGTTGCTGCCGGGATCCGGTCTGCCTTTCGCGGCCGATTCTCAGCTCATCCCGCTGGACCGGGCAACGCATGAGCCACAGCGTTTTGCGGGGCCTTTTGTGGCGGTCTGGATGACATTGCTGCTGATTCCCTTCTTCGTGTTCATGCCGGACGGATTGAGCAGGGGGCTGACCTGGAAACAGGCGGCCGGAGACGTGTTCCGGGGCGAGGACCGCAATTCGGGCAAGCCGCAAACGCTGATGCAGCGTGCAAGCGTCTTCAAGAATTACCTGGCCCAGCTGTTCCGGGAGCATCCTCAGACGATGCGGTTCCTGATTGCCCGCACGATCTATGCTGACGCGATGGCGGCCTTGCTGACGCTTGGCGCCGTATTCGCCAAGACCTTCCTGGGCTGGAGCGTCGTCGAGATCCTGTTCTTCGGGATCACCGGTGTCCTGTTCGGAGCCGTTGGCGGTTTCGTGGGCGGCGCGCTGGACCGTCTGCTGGGGCCGAAGCTGGCGCTTGTCTGGGAAATCAGCGCGCTGACCATCCTGCTGCTCCTGCAGCTGTCGATCACGCCGGATTCCCTGCTGTTCGGACTGATCCCGAGCGGGGAGCCGATCTGGGGCAGCCCGTTCTTCGATACCCTGTCTGACGTGACCTATTTCCTGTTCGTGATTCCGGTGGCGATTGCCGTCGTGGCGTCGATTTCATCCAGCCGCTACATGCTGGTGCATATCGCGCCGCATGACCGGATCGGTGAATTCTTCGGGCTCTATGCCATTGCCGGGACCGTAACGGTGTGGATGGGACCGGGCATTGTCAGCCTGCTGACCTGGCTGACGGGGAACCAGCGCATCGGCATGGGCGGTATCGGCTTCATGTTCCTGCTGGGGCTGATCATCCTGTGGAAAGTTCACGCGCCAAAGCGGGGCTTTGACGCGTGACGCTCAGGATCAGTTCGAAGTCTGTTGGGCCGCCAGCCTAGCTGGTTGGCCCGAAGGACGTGCCGTCACCATCCGGTTTGTGGGTTCGGCTGATTTCTGTCACGCGGCGCGGGCGCAGGTAGAACTTGTCCGCAACGGTGCGTTCCGTTTTCAGGACGTAGCCGAACGGGCTCTTGTAGCTGAACTGGACTTCAGCCACGATCGCCGATCCGGGGGAAGGGATGATGCCTGCCGGCACGGTGACCACAGAGCCTTCCGTCAGTGCAGTCATCGCGTAAGCGTCCGACCAGGCGACCTTGGTGACACCATCGCCATCATCGACAATGCTCGAGATACGCATGCTGCCGGCTTCGGCATCATAGGGCTGCATCATGACTTTCGCCGCAGCAAACATCTCGGCCATGTCGTCATCGGTGACCGTTGCCAGGCGGGCGGTCAGGTCTCCGAGGCTCGCACTGGTCGACGTGACACGGCGATCCATGCGCATCAGGAAGCTGAGCTCGATACAGCCGAAATAGATCAGGATCATGAGCGGGGCGATAATCGCGAATTCGACGGCTGACACGCCCTGCTCGTTATAGTGCAGGCCCTGGATGCCGCGCCATTTGAGACGCGGGCCCATCCGGGAAAGGAAAGTCTTGGCAGGCATGGGTCTAGTCTCCAAAGGGTTCGTTGCGGAACACGGCATTGCCCTGCACGACGTATTTCGAACCATTCATGTTTGCGAGCGGAGCGGTCAGGACCGGCGTTATCAGGTTCCATTCGTAGAACACGCGCACGGCAACGATGTCGTTCGGGCCGCCGGGATCGTAGGTAAAGCCGCCATCGTCGAAATCGCCATCGGCATTGATCGGCGACGTCAGGTTGGCGGCGCCGAAATTGTCGATGGCCTGGACGTCGATGTGCAGCTTGTCGTCGCAATCAAGCAGGCCGAAGAACTTGTCACAGACCGTGGTCCGGAAATTCTGCTCGTTGAAACCGCTTTCCTGGGCCTGTCCTGTGCGGATCTGGCGGGAAGCTTCCTGTACGGCGTGCTCCATGACCGTCGCGACGATGAACAGGAGGCAAACCTCGAGCAGGCCGAAGACCAGCAGGAAGAAGGGAACGGCCACCATCGCGAATTCCACGGCCGCCACACCGCGGCGGTCGTCGGTGTACGCAGTCCACTTCGCCATGAGGCGCGGTGCGAGTATGCCGAAACGGCTGTTGAACATGATCTAACCCCGGACAGACGATTGTGTCAGACAGACGGGATACCAGAACTGGGTTTGCGTACGGTTTATCCGATGCGGGAAATTTCATCGAATGGCTGGCGCAAGGCTGGCAGGCCGCGGCGCGCAGCAAAACGGCCATATCCGGAGACATGGCCGTGGCAAGGTCAATGAAGGGCGCGGAATCAGTTCCCGCTGTTCATTTCCTGCACGTTCTGGTGCTGCTCCGAAAGGGCGCCAAAGTATTCGGCCTGGTCGCCAATGCTGATGACCGGACGGCATTCCGGCGCGCAGTCATATGTATAGTTCTGGCCGGAGCGGTTGACCGTGACGAGATTTGCCGAATTGAGCGTGACAACGACATCTGTGGAATAGATCTGGTCGCCGGCCTTGTTGAACACCATCAGGTTGGTCGTGCCGAAAGACTTGCCTGTAATGAAGATCAGGTTTTCGCTGTGCACGGCGACATCGGCGACATTCTTGTTGCCGAGCACGATGCTGGCAGCAGCCCCCTTGATGCGGACAGGTACGGTCTTGTTGGCTTCAACGGACAATTGCCCGGCTGCAGCTGTCGCGGCGAGCAGCGAGCCCGCCAGTGCCAGGGCGCATGACTTGGTCAGTATGCTCATTTCAGGACTCCACGGATCGCTTTGAGAAAAACATTTGTCTGAAGAAGGTTGCCCGTTTCCTAACCGGCGCGGAATCGCCTGTTCTTGACGTTATATATGCAAGGATCCGAATCAGCGCCCCGGGCCGGGAGGGAGAGTAAACAAATCCCTCATTTGCCTTCACGGATTATCTGTATTCCGTAACGCGATATTGAGAATAGTCCTGTAATTTCAGTACTGTTCCGGAAAGAAAAAAATGTCCGGAACTTTCTTAACGCATGATGGGAGTTTCCAATGTTTGCACGTTTTCTTAAAGACGAGTCCGGCGCCACGGCTATCGAATACGGCCTGATCGCTGCTCTGATCGCTGTTGCTATCATCGGTGGTGTTACCGCCCTTGGTTCGAGCGCCAACAACACGTTCACTGCTATCTCGGGCGAGCTTGACGCCGCTACCGAATAGTAACGATCTCCGAGTTTACTCGGTTCAAGGACAGGCCGTCAGGGAAACCTGGCGGCCTTTTCTTTTGCAGGCTGCCCGCGTCCGGGAGGGGAGCCCCTAATCCCTGCAAGTAAAAACTTCCTTCAGTCTTTTCCGTCACGGTGCGCCCGAAATGACGGCTGGAGGACAAATCCGATGATACTGAGCATTCTGGGGGGCGCGTTCCTGGCCCTGTGCGTTTTTGCAGCAATGCATGATGTCAACCGCCTGACGATTCCCAACTGGCTGAACCTCACACTGGCCGGCCTGTTCATTCCGGCTGCTGCCGTTTCCGGCATTCCCCTGGAAATCATTGGCGGACACCTGATGGTGGCGGCGCTGGCCTTCCTTATCGCATTCGGCCTGTTTGCCTTCAACATTTTCGGAGGAGGGGACGCAAAGATGATTCCGGCCGTGATGCTGTGGATGGGCCCGAATGCCGGGTTCACATTTGTCTTCGTCATGGCGCTGGCGGGCGGAGCGTGCGCGCTCGTCATCCTGTTCGTACGCCGCCTCATGCCTGCAGCAGCCCTGCCGGGAATGATCCGTGCACCCTTTGAAGAGAAGGCGGGCGTGCCATATGGCGTCGCCATTGCAGCCGGCGTGTTTGCCGCCGCCCCGGCGTCCCCATTCCTTGCCAATTTATTAAGCCAAATCAGTAGTTTCAATTAACCAACCCTTAGTGCCCGGCATGGGAATATTAATCTTCGAGTGGGGATTCGGCCTGATCCGGGGCAACCACCACGTTTTGTTATCACAGGGAGTGGCGCCCAATGTCGCCGATGCGTCTTATCATTCTAGTGGGTGCCGCCATTGCCGCCATGGCTGCTGCATTCCTCGTTCGCAACATGGCTGAACCGACCACTGTGACACAGACCGTCACGGAGCTTCAGACCGAAATCCAGACCAAGGAAGTCTCCGAGGTCAAGGTGCTGGTCGCCCGGCGCGACATGGCGATCGGCGACCGCCTTGCGACGTCTGATTTCGAATGGGCGCCATGGCCGGAGATGAGTATCGTCAAGGGCTACCTGACCGAGGCCGACAATTCAGACGCAATCGAACGCATGGCTGGCGCGATCGTCCGCATCCCGATCTACAATCGCGAGCCGATCCTGCCGCAAAAGCTGGTCCTGGCAGATGATTCCAGCCTGATGGCCGCCTTGCTGTCACCGGGAATGCGCGCCATCTCTGTCGAGATCTCGACCGAGTCGGCATCGGGCGGCTTCATCCTGCCAAACGACAAGGTTGACGTCATCCTGACCCATGAAGTGCAGGTGCAGACAGACCAGATGGTCATGGAGCGCCCGATTTCGACGACCATCATCAAGAATGTACGCGTGCTGGCCATCGATCAGGTCTTCAAGCCGGATGAAGGCGGCGGGTCGTCCCAGATCGGCAATACGGCAACGCTGGAAGTGTCCGACAAGGAGGCCGAACTGGTCGCCCTGTCACAGCGCATGGGCACGCTGTCCCTGTCATTGCGGCCCTGGTCGGATGCCGGTGAGGCGATGGCCCGGGATTCCCGCACGGACATGCTCGGCGGGGGCGGCGGGCAGGGCGGTGTCACGATCTACCGCAATGGTGCAGCCACATCGGCTACACTCGGGGGAAGCTGAACATGAAACTGTCTCGTCCGATCAGGTACGGTCTTTTCTCGGCGCTTGCGGCAGCCATGCCGCTGCTGGCTATCGCGACGCCGAATGATCTCGGGGTCAGCATGACCGGGCCGGGCCAGTCGCATGTGTCGCAGGAAGTCACGCTGGGCCTCAACAAGTCGATGATCATCGATCTCGATGCGCCGGCTGCAGACCTTGTGATTACCAATCCCGCCATTGCCGATGCGGTCGTCCAGACCTCGAAGCGGATCATTTTCCGCGGTATCGCCTATGGCCAGACCAACGCCTTTGTCTTCGACCGCGACGGAAACCAGTTGCTGAACCTGGAAATCAATGTCGAAACCGACATGACCAGCCTGCACAAGCTGATTGAACGTCACGTGCCGGACAGCCGGGTGAGCATTGAAGGCATCAATGGCAGCATCCTGCTGACCGGCACCGTCGACAGCCTCTCGCAGGGTGACCAGGTCGAGCGGCTCGTCAGCGCCTTTCTGGGTGGCGGCGAGGATACATCGACGAAGATCGTCAACATGATGGAGGTCTCCGCCAAGGACCAGGTGATGCTGGAAGTGCGGATTGTCGAAATGCAGCGCACCGCGATCAAGCAGCTCGGCATCAATCTTTCCGGCACGCCGGCCTTTGGCGACATGGCCAAGCTCGTCGAGAAGCAGCTGTTCAGCGATACCGACGGCGACGGCATTCCGGAATCGACCGGAACAACAGGGCTTGTACCGGGACTGCCGCAGACATTTTCCGGCAATATCAGCGCCAGCAACAGCTTTCCGATCCAGGGCCAGGCTCTCGGCGGCCTGGGTGGCAGCCTGACCTATTCCAACTATGTCGGCACGGACCTGCAATCGAGCGTTGGCGCGACAATCGACGCGCTGGAGCGCATCGGCATCGTGAAGACGCTGGCAGAACCCAACATTGTTGCGATGTCTGGCGAAGCGGCCAAGTTCCTTGCGGGCGGTGAATTTCCCGTCCCGGTCGGGCAGGACAATAATGGCCGCGTCACGATCGAATTCAAGCCTTACGGTGTGGGTCTGGGCTTTACGCCCGTGGTCCTGTCCGAGGGGCGCATTTCGCTTAAAGTGTCGACCGAAGTCTCCGAGCTGACGAACCAGGGGGCATACCAGGGCGCAACGCAAACCGGGATCGATTCAGACGGCAATCTCATTACGCTGGCCGGTATCACCATTCCGGCGCTGTCTGTCCGGCGGGCTGAATCCGTGATCGAACTGCCGTCGGGCGGCTCGATGATGATGGCCGGCCTGATCCAGTCGAAGACGCGCCAGACACTGGACCAGTTGCCGGGCCTCAAGAAGCTTCCGGTCCTGGGCGCGCTCTTCCAGTCACGCGACTTCCTGCAGGATGAGTCCGAACTGGTGGTCATCGTGACGCCCTACCTGGTCGATCCGACGCAGAAGAACCAGCTGCGCACTCCGGCGGACGGCTTTGCGAACGCCTCCGACGCCAAGACGATCTTCTTCGGCAAGCTGAACGAGCAATACGGCAAGGACGGCGCGCCTGTTGACGCAGAGAATTACCGCTCCCCCGTGGGCTTTATTGAAGAGTAAGGGATATCAGGATGAACCCGATGCTTAAACCAACAACCGTCCTTGTTGCGGCTGGATTTTGCCTCACCGGCCTCGCCGGCTGTGCGAGCCATGCGCCGACAGCCGTGCCGCAATCCTACCTGCAGGGGACTGCGCTGGACCGCAACGCGATTGGCGTGGCGAAACGCACCGAATTCCTCGAAGTGAACATTGATCCTGTCTCGAGCGAGCTGTCGCTGAAGGATCGTGAGCGGATTGAATCCTTTGTGCAGACCTATCGGTCGAAGGGTCACGGACCGCTGATAATGTCGCTTCCGGAAACCAGCGAAAATTCGCAGCTGGCCGTTTCGGCTGTTGTCACGGCACGCGAAATCGCATGGCAGAACGGCGTCGAGTATGACGAAATTGCCGGGAGCAGCCATGGCGCGGACTCAGGCAAGTCCGAGCCGATGATCCTGGCGTTTCAGGTTTATGACGCTGTCGCCCCAGACTGCAAATCCATGGCCGAGTATGACGTGTCGGATGTCCGGTCGAACAATGAGATGCCAAGCCTGGGCTGCTCGGTCCGCACCAACCTGGCAGCCATGATTGCCGATCCTGCCGACCTTCTGGGCCAGCGCGAGATTACTTCAGCCGATCCGCTTCGCCGCAACGTGATCCTCGACAAGTTCCGCCAGGGCGAAAGCACTGCGTCGGCTCGTTCGTCGGATGAATCGGGCACGGTATCTGATGCGGTCAAAGAATAGCCGGCGCCTGAATAAAAGGACGAGAGTATAATGTCGAACGAAAAAGCCCTCTTTGAAGACGACTTCGACTCAGACTTCGATGATGTCTTCGCAGAAGACGCATCGGATGCCGGCCTGACAGCGCCTGCCAATGATCCATTCAGTGCACCAGTCGAAGAGGAACCGGCTGCGATCGATGATCCTGCCACGAAGCCGGTCGAGACAGACCAGCCGATCTTCACGATGCCGGACCAGAATGGCGGCGACGTGCCGCTGCCGGCCATCTCGATCAAGGTGTTCTACGAGCGTGACGAAACCCGCCGGATGCTGGACGTCTGCGCGCGTGACCGCCGCATGGGCCGGGCCACGCTCGAAGCCGTCCCCGGCGGCATTCCGGCGGCTACAGCCTACATGCAGCAGAATCCGACACCCAACCTGCTGATCGTGGAATCGTCCGCCGCAGCGCAGCAGGTTCTGGGCGAGATTGATGCGCTGGCCGAGCATTGCGACGAGAACGTCCAGGTCATGGTGGTTGGCGTGGTCAACGACATCCGGCTCTACCGGCAGCTGGTCGCGCGCGGTGTCAGCGAATATCTCGTGCCGCCATTCGAGCCGATCCAGATCATCCGGGCCATCTCCAACCTGTTTGTTGACCCCGACCGGCCGTTTGTCGGCAAGCAGATCTCCGTGATCGGCGCCAAGGGCGGGGTCGGCTCGTCCACCATCGCGCACAACCTGGCCTGGGCCCTGGCCGAGAATGCGCGCGTCAACACGACACTGGTCGATCTCGACCTGTCATTCGGCACCACCGCACTCGATTTCAACCAGGAAACGCCGCAGACAATCGCGGATGCGCTGCTCGCCCCCGAGCGGGCCGATGATGCGGTGATCGAGCGTCTTCTGGCCAAGGCAACCGACCGCCTGTCGCTGTTCACTGCGCCTGCCACGATCAGCCAGATCATGGATATTCCGGACGAGGCCTTCTCGACGGTCATCGAAAGCGTGCGGCGCAACGTGCCCTACATGGTGCTGGATCTTCCGCACACATGGAGCCGCTGGGTTCAGCGCACCCTCGTGGCGTCGGATGAAGTCATCATTGTCTGCCAGCCGGATCTCGCATCGCTGCGCAACGGCAAGAATTTCATCGACCAGCTCAAGGGCCAGCGCCCGAACGACAATGCGCCGCGCCTCGTGATCAACATGAGCGGCGTTCCCAAGCGCCCGGAAATTCCCATGAAGGATTTTGCGGCGGCCATCGGCGTCGAGCCTGAAATCATCCTGCCATTCGAGCCGGAACTGTTCGGCACGGCGGCCAATAACGGACAGATGATCTCCGAGACGGACGCCACATCGCGCTCGTCCCTGGCAATCGACCACCTGGCATCCGTTCTGACGGGCAGGGCAGTGGCGCAACCCGAGAAGTCGCTCCTCAAAAAGCTTCTTGGCAAATAGAACTCAAGGGAAAGGGCCCGTAAATGGCCTTCGGCAAACGTTCAGGACCCTCCAATGTTACAGCGCCGGCGGCGCCGAAGCCGGCGGCTCCTGTGGCGCAGCCGCGGCCGCAGGCGGTAAAGCCCAAAGTGCCGGATCCCGTGCCTGTAAAGGGCGCGCCCAAGCCAATCGCATCCAAGCCTCCGAAGGCCACCGCACCTGAGGTGAAGCCGGAACCTGTTCGCAAGGTGAACCAGCAATCCGAACAGTATTACGCGACCAAGACAACCATCTTCAACGCCCTGATCGATACGATCGACCTGTCGCAGCTCGCCCAGCTTGACGCCGAGAGCGCGCGCGAGGAAATCCGCGACATCGTTGTCGAAATTATCAGCATCAAGAATGTGGTGATGTCGATTTCCGAGCAGGAACAGCTGCTCGACGATATCTGTAACGACGTGCTTGGCTACGGGCCGCTGGAGCCGCTTCTGGCGCGCGATGACATTGCCGACATCATGGTGAATGGCGCGGACACGACCTATATCGAAGTCAACGGCAAGATCGAGCGGACCAATATCCGCTTCCGTGACAATGCCCAGCTGATGAACATCTGCCAGCGCATCGTGAGCCAGGTTGGCCGCCGCGTCGATGAAAGCTCGCCGATCTGCGACGCGCGCCTTCTGGACGGCAGCCGCGTGAACGTCATTGCGCCGCCCCTTGCGATTGACGGGCCCACGCTGACCATTCGTAAGTTCAAGAAGGACAAGCTGCAGCTGCAGGATCTGGTCAATTTCGGATCGATCAGCGAAGCGGGCGCCGAAGTGCTGCGCATTATCGGCCATTCGCGCTGCAATGTCCTAATCTCCGGCGGTACGGGTTCGGGCAAGACCACGCTGCTCAACTGTCTCACGGCGTTCATCGAACCCGGCGAGCGCGTCATCACCTGCGAAGACTCCGCTGAACTCCAGCTTCAGCAGCCGCACGTTGTGCGCCTGGAAACGCGCCCGCCGAATATTGAAGGTTCGGGTGAGGTCACGATGCGCGAACTGGTCAAGAACTGCCTGCGTATGCGCCCGGAACGCATCATCGTCGGCGAGGTTCGCGGACCCGAAGCGTTCGACCTTCTGCAGGCCATGAACACCGGCCATGACGGTTCGATGGGCACGCTGCACGCCAACAGCCCGCGCGAAGCCCTCAGCCGCGTGGAATCCATGATCACGATGGGCGGCTTCTCGCTGCCCGCCAAGACGATCCGCGAAATGATTGTCGGTTCCATCGACATTGTCGTCCAGGCCTCACGCCTTCGCGACGGTTCGCGCCGCATCATGTGCATCACCGAGGTGATGGGCATGGAAGGGGACACGATTGTCCTTCAGGACATCCTGAAATTCGAAATGGACGGCGAAGACGAGAACGGCAAGATCGTCGGCGTGCACCGTGGCACCGGCGTGGGCCGCCCCCGCTTCTGGGAACGCGCCGCCTATTACAACCTCGAGCGTGAACTGGCTGGCGCTCTCGACGCGCTCGGGAGCTGATCCATGACCAACGAAATGATGATCTATGCCGTGGCAGGCCTCGCCTTCGTGGCGCTGGCAGGCATTGGCCTCGCCTTCACGGGCGGAGAGTCCGATGCCGCGCGCAAGCGGGCAAGGGCCATTGGCGCAGGCACGACGGCCGTCAAGGCCCGCGGCGGCAAGGTGCATGACGAAAATTCGAAGCGCCGCGCCAAGACCCAGGAAATGCTGGATAACCTGCGCAAGCAGGACAAGGAGCGCCGCAAGTCGATCACACCGCGCGACATTGGATCGAAGCTCATGCAGGCTGGCCTCGACATCCCCGTGTCGGCCTTCTGGATCGGCTCGCTCGTGCTCGGTACGCTTTGCGCTGTCCTGATCTACATGTCCGGCGCCGACGGACTGGTAATTGCGGGCATGAGACTGAAGAGCCAGCCGGTAATGGTCACCGGCGCCTTCCTGGCCGGTACTTTGGGTCTGCCCCGTGTGATCCTCGGGTCACTGACCAAACGCCGCCACAAGAAGATGATCAACCAGTTTGCAGATGCGCTGGACATCATCGTGCGAGGTGTGAAGACCGGCCTGCCGCTGAACGAATGTATTCGCATCATCGCCAAGGAATGTCCTGACCCGCTGCGGTCGGAATTCATTTCACTGGCCGACAATCTGGCCATGGGTGCGGGCCTCGAACGCTCGCTGAACCAGTTTTACAAGCGTGTTCCGCTGCAGGAAATCAACTTCTTCTGCATCGTGCTGCTGATCCAGGCCAAGGCAGGGGGCAACCTGTCTGAAGCCCTGGGCAACCTCTCTACGGTTATCCGCTCCCGCAAGATGATGCGGGAAAAGGTCAACGCCCTGTCGTCGGAAGCCAAGGCATCTGCCTCGATCATTGGCGCGTTGCCTTTTGCGGTCGGCCTGATGGTCTTCCTGACGACGCCCGATTACATCATGCAGCTGTTTCTTACCGAAACCGGGCACGTGATCCTGACCGTTGCGGCCACGATGATGACAGTCGGCGTGCTGACGATGAAGAAAATGATTAACTTCGACATGTAAGGTGACGGATAATGTATGATTTCATCCTGTCCTTTACGAAGCCCGATACGCTGGCGGCCTATCTCGTCGCGGCGGCGGTGTTCGCGACATTCGTGACCGTCTTCCTGCCATACCTGAAGGGCGACAAGCTGGAGACGCGCCTCAAGGCCGTATCGAACCAGCGCGAGCGGCTGCGCAAGCAGAGCCGCGCGGCACTTGAAACCAAGAGCCTGCGCCGTGAAGACAAGAGCATGATGGGCTCGGTCTCGTCCAAGCTCAACCTGGCCAAGGCCCTGGAAGATCCCAATGTTGTCAAGCTGATGAACCAGGCGGGCCTGCGCGGCCCAGGCCCGATTTCCGCCTTCTACTTTGCCCGTATGGCGCTGCCTTTTGTCGGCCTGGTCCTGACCTTCATCTATATCTTCTTCATCAATGATCATGGCTTCCAGCCGGTGATGAAATATGGCTCGCTCGCCTTCGGCATGGCGGCCGGTTTCTATGCGCCCAACATCTATGTGAAGAACCTCGCCGGAAAGCGGCAGAAGTCGATCATGCTGGCCTTCCCAGACGCGCTCGACATGCTGCTGATATGCGTCGAGGCCGGCATGTCGATCGAGCTTGGTTTCAACAAGGTGAGCCAGGAAATCGGTTCGGCTTCGCCCGAACTGGCCGAGGAATTCGGCCTGACCGTGGCGGAGCTGTCCTATCTTCCCGATCGCCGGATGGCGTATGACAATCTGGCAGCCCGCACCGGGCATGAAGGCGTGAAAGCCGTCTGCATGGCGCTTTCCCAGGCAGAGCGCTACGGTACGCCGCTGGGTGACGCCCTGCGCGTGATGGCGAAGGAAAACCGCGAAATGCGGATGTCCGCCGCCGAGAAAAAAGCCGCCGCGCTTCCGGCCAAGCTGACAGTTCCGATGATCCTCTTCTTCCTGCCCGTGCTGTTCCTTGTGGTGCTTGGGCCGGCCTATATCAAATACCAGGCGATGCAGAGCAAGAATGATGCTGCGCCTGACGTGACGCAGGTCGCGCCAGACTCGTCCGTGCACGATGTCGCATAGTCAGGCATGGGTCCGCCCATGAAAAAGCCCGCTGGCCAATCGGTCAGCGGGCTTTTTCGTTCCAGGCCGGTGACTTGCCGGATCAGTAGGCGCGGCGCAGGCGCAGTCCGTTCTCGTTTTCCGGGGCCGTAACAGGCGCTGGTTCGTCGGTCACAGGCGTTGATGTGGCGGCGAGGGCCCGTTCGGAATCGGGCGTCAGCCTGCCCGATGGCGCAGGCGGCAGCGCGCCCGGCTCGGCCCGTTCGGCGAGGGCTTCCCATGTCCGGACCGGCTGGACCATTTCGCGCAGCAGGGCGGCGTTCTGTTCAACGATGCTGGCCGGTGCATTGGCTGCACTTGCGTCCTTCATCTCGGCATACTTTCCCTGCAGGCCGAGGACGAGTGCGAGGTTTTCCTTCACACGTGTGGTTGTGTCGGGCTGGGCGTCGGCGAGACGCAGTTTCGCTTCAGCGCCCGTCAGGTCGCCGGACAGGGCCAGCGAGAGCCCGTAATTTGCCAGCGTGGAGGTGCGATTGGGTTCGATGGCAAGTGCGCGCTCATAGGCTCGCTGGGCGTCGGCATGCTGGTCTATCTGGTCGAAGGCCGTGCCGAGCGCAGCCCAGGCCTCGGCGCGCTCCGGTTCGATCTCGCCGGCCTGGTTGAAGGCGCGGGCGGCGGCGCGATAGTCCTGCTGGGTCGACAGGGCCCGGCCGAGCACCATCAGCAGCTCGGCGCTGTCAGGATGGACGACGAGCACGCGCGAGAGCATATCGATGGCGCGGTCATCGCTGCCAATGCCGCGCAGGGCATTGCCGAACGCGATGGCGTTTTCGAGGTTTTCCGGATCCTTTGCGTATTCCTTCGACCAGAAATTGGCCTTGGTCAGCGGGTCTGACCGGTTGGCGGCGGCGACTTCTTCCGGGCTGGCCGGCTTCAAGGCCTCTTCCACCGCGCGCTGCAATTCCGCGTTCGCGGCCTTTTCTTCCTTGGACGCGGTGCTCGCACACCCCGTCACCGTGGCCGCAAGGACCAGCGCGAGGGCTGCCAGTGACGTTTTGGCTCTGGACATGGGCTGGCTCCAAGTATGTATCAGGTGCATCTTCTGCCGATTCTGGCCTGATTGACGTCAAGGTTCGGTTAACAGGAACGGTCTTCTGATTAACAAATTGCCCCGAGAGGCGCCCGCAATGCACAAGAGCTTTATCGCCAAGGCGGCCAAGCCAGCCGCAATACACCTGTTCACGGTTTCCGGGTTCGATTCCCTCGGAGACGACCCGTTCCCCGGCGCGAAGGCGCTGGCAAAGGGGCAGGGCTTCACGGGCGCGGCGGGGCAGCTGGTGATCCAGGCCGGCAAGGACGGACAGGTCAGCCATGTGTTGGCCGGATTGGGCAATGGACACGACGCGCTGGGCGTGGCGGCCGTTGCGGCGAAAATGCCCGAGGGCGACTATGCGATTGCGGCTGATGGCGGGCTGGGCTTCGCGCAGATCGCAGCAGGCTGGGCAGATGGTGCCTACCGGTTCGACCGCTATCTCAGCGAGAAGGCAAAGCCGCCACGGCTCGTGATCCCGGCAGGTGAGGATGCAGGGGCGCTATCGCGTGAAGCCGATGCCGCCGCTCACCTGCGCGACCTGGTGAACACGCCGGCAAGCGACATGGGGCCGGAGGCGCTGCAGGCAGAGCTGGCCGCCCTGGCGAAGCAGTTTGGCGCGACGC
The DNA here is from genome assembly GCF_000961795.1 of Hyphomonas sp. BRH_c22. Taxonomy (GTDB): domain Bacteria; phylum Pseudomonadota; class Alphaproteobacteria; order Caulobacterales; family Hyphomonadaceae; genus Hyphomonas. The sequence continues at coordinate 1,714 of NZ_LADU01000091.1, read as the reverse complement.
TGAAAGTCATCGCAGGGGACGACCTGCTGACGGAGAATTATCCCCTGGTTCACGCTGTCGGCCGGGCGGCCACGTTCGCGCCGCGCTTCCTGGAACTGGAATGGGGCAATCCGGGCCATCCCAAGCTGGCGCTGGTCGGCAAGGGGGTCACGTTCGATTCGGGCGGCCTGAACATCAAGGGCGGCGACGGCATGCGGATCATGAAGAAGGACATGGGCGGTTCGGCCCATGTGATCGCGCTGTCGGAACTGGTCATGGGCAGCGGGTTGAAGGTGCACCTGAAGCTTTACGTGCCGGCGGTGGAGAATGCGATTGCCGGCAATGCCTTCCGGCCGGGCGACATCCTCATGAGCCGCAAGGGCCTGACGGTCGAGATCGACAATACCGATGCCGAAGGGCGCCTGATCCTGGCCGATGCGCTGGCCCGCGCCAGCGAGGATGACCCGGACCTGCTGATCGATTTTGCGACGCTGACAGGCGCGGCGCGGGTGGCGCTGGGGCAGGACCTGGCCCCGCTCTATACCGATGACGAGACGCTGGCGGCGGATGTGCTGGCCGGGTCAAAGGCGAGCGGCGACCCTGTGTGGCGCATGCCGCTCTGGGATCCCTACATGTCGGACCTGAAGAGCCCGATTGCAGACCTGGTGAATTCCGGCGGACGCCAGGCCGGTTCGATCACGGCTGCGCTGTTCCTGAAGCAGTTCGTGTCGGCAAGGAGCTGGGCCCACCTTGATGTCTGGGCCTGGCGCAAGGGCAAGTATGGCCGGCCCGAAGGCGGCGCGCCGACGGGCCTGCGGGCGGTCTGGGCGATGCTGAAAGCGCGTTATTCCGCCTGAGGGGCAACCATGCGGACTTCCGACAGGCGGATCGCTTCGCGGACACGGCCGCGCAGGACCAGTGTGTCGATATTGTCCGGTTCGGCGGCCATGGCGGCCTTGACGTCCTCCAGGGCGAAGTCGAGGTCGCCCTTGTTGAGCCGGGCTTCGGCGCGCAGGTAATGCGCGGTGCCGAATCCGGGGGAGGATTGAAGGGCCGCATCCAGGTCGGATATGGCCTGGGTCCATTGTTCCAGCATGATGTGGGCGCTGGCGCGGTCGACCAGAAGGTTCGGATCATCCGGAATGATTTTCAGGGCGTTCGTGAGCGTCACGATGGCAGCCTCCGGCGCACCCGCGACGAGCCAGGCATTGCCGGCCTGTGTCAGGTAAAGTGCGCGCTGTTCGAGCGTTCCGCCATCGGTCGCATTGGCCAGTTCTTCAAGCCTTGCTGCGCCTTCAGCCTCCTGGCCGAGGGCGATCAGCGAAAGGGCGACGCACTGGCGCGCGCCCGGCCGGTTGCCTTCAAAGCTCCAGGCAAGGGCGTCTTCATAGGCTTCTTCGGGGTTTGCATCGATGCGGGCGATGCAGGTGTCGAGACGGGTGGCCTCGGTCTGGGCGATTCCAGCGCTGACGCTCTGCAGAAGCGCGTAGGAGACCGCGGCGAAGGCGAGGATAGACATGGATAAGAGGCTCCCGGACCTGTAGTAGTGCCTATAGTCATGAGTGGAAGGCCCAGTGCAAATGACAGTTCTGCCATCTCTGCTTTTTGTTTTCGGCATGGGCTATTCGGCGCGCCGGCTGGCGGCGCGGATCGTGCCGCAGGGATGGCGGGTGACGGGGACGACACGGGGGCGCGCAGGGCGTCCGGGCGAGGGGGCTGAGGGGGTTGAAGGGGT
>NZ_LADU01000074.1 GCF_000961795.1 Hyphomonas sp. BRH_c22 | reverse complement strand
CGTCGATGTGCAGGCGCTTGGCTGCGACTGGTATGTCTTTTCGGGGCACAAACTTTACGGCCCGACCGGCATCGGCATCCTGTGCGGCACGGATGAAGCCCTTGCGGAGGCCCGACCCTATCAGGGTGGCGGCGAAATGATCGAGACGGTCAGCATGGACCGGATCACGTATAATGAGGCGCCGCACAAGTTTGAAGCCGGTACGCCGCCAATTCTGGAGGCAATCGGGCTTGGCGCGGCGATTCGATGGTTCCAGCAGTTTGAACCTTCCGAAGTCCACGCACACGAGCATAAGTTGTATGCGCGCGCGCGCGAGGGCCTGCGAGGCATCAATGGCCTGACGGTTCACGGAGAGGCGCCGGGCAAGGGATCCGTTCTGGCGTTCAGCCTTCAGGGCGCTCATCCACACGACCTGGCGCAGATCCTGGATCGGTATGGTGTCGCCATCCGGGCGGGACACCATTGCGCCCAGCCATTGATGACCCATCTAGGAGTCTCCGCGACGGCGCGCGCAAGCTTTGGAATCTACAATACCGAAGCCGAAGTGGGCATATTCATTGATGCGCTGGAAAAAGCGCGCGGAATGCTGGTATAGATGGTTAGACATGGCAGATGATATGACCTCTCGTGACCTGATCGACGTATCCGCGCCAGCGGACGCGGCACCATCTGCGATTCCGCAAGAAGAGTTGAACCGTATAACTGACGCACTGATTGCTGCTTTCAAGACGGTTTATGACCCGGAAATCCCCGTCGACATCTATGAATTGGGCCTGATCTACAAGGTTGATATCGATGATGACGGCAAGGTGGACGTGGATATGACGCTAACGGCGCCAGGATGCCCAGTGGCGGGCGACATGCCCGGATGGGTGGAGACAGCCGCGCGAACCGTTGAGGGCGTCACGGATGTCGAGGTGCGCCTCACGTTTGATCCGCCATGGGATCCGTCGCGCATGTCAGACGAAGCGCGCCTGGCGCTCAACATGCTTTGATTGAATAGCAGCCTTTCAGACCCTATGTGTTGAACATGGCCAGACGACCCCGCCCCAAACCCGTTACCCTGACAGACGACGCGGCAACGCGCGTTCAGGAAATCATGCAAGAACGCGGCGCTGGTTTCCTGCGCGTCGGCGTCAAGAATGGCGGGTGTGCGGGCATGGAATATGTCATGGACTACGCCATGGCGCCTGAGCCGCTGGACGAAGTGGTCGAGGAAAACGGCGTCACCATCCTGATTGATGCCAAAGCGGTCCTGTTCCTGCTGGGCAGCCAGATCGATTATGAGGTTACGCCGCTCCACGAGAAGTTTGTGTTCCGCAACCCGAACCAGACAGATGCCTGCGGATGCGGCGAGAGCGTGACGATCGTGCCGGCAGAGGCCTGAGACGCACTACTTTGCGTCCGCTGAATCCGTTTGGGTGACTGCTGCCCGATCGAAGACGGATTGATCGAATTTCCCGCCATTGGTCATGGGGCAGGTCTGGGCGAACCTAGTGAATGTCTCATCAGTGCCGGGTAATTCGAGATCATAAGTTTGATTCTGGACTTTCAGCTGGACCGGGTCGCCCCGTACCACGGCATTGAACAGCCGCTTGGGCACCGCGCGGTTGAACGGTGTTATCTTTGAGGAGTCCGGATGGTATTGGAATCGCTCGCTCTTGCGATCCTCGCCAATTGTCAGAATACCGCTCATCGAGAGGAGGCGCAGGCGCGTCTTGGGGGCTTGTTCATACGTATTCTCCGGATCGAGCTTGAACCCTGCCTGGAGCGTGTGTTCGCCCTTGCTTGTAGCCTGACAGCTTAGCTGCAGAACAGGTCCGTCGCCGCCAGATGACGAAATTACCCTGATAAAGCTAAAAAAATTAGGCGCCTCACCTGCGTCTGAGCTATCGACGCTCCAAAGCTGGTCACGTTCTTGTACCCAGTGAAGCGCGCCGTCCGTGCTTTGTTCATCGGCAAAGCCCGGGCTTGCCAGGGAAAAGAAAAGGGCGACGGTCACGCAACTGACCTTGGCAAAGTGATGCATGATTGTCTGCTTCCCGATACGCGCTAGAATAGAAAATGAGCACGTATCGGGAGACGAGGTCAACCCAAGAAATCAAGAGTCGACGGGGTCCTGTGACGCGTTGCTTGCTTGGCGGCTTTTCTCACATGTGCGGGCGAAAGCCCTGAACGCATCATTCGGTTCAGGGAGTACCGTCGTTATGTCTCCGATGTGGCTGACCGATATTTTCAGCGGTTCGCCGGTCACGGCTGCGTTGAAGACCTTGGCGGCCACGCTGTGCGAGCGCGCCTCGATGACATCTATCGCCGGGATGAAGCGCACTGTGGTTTCAACAGCGTCGGCGTCACCGACCATCAGGCTGGCTTTTGCCGCGCGTGAATAGGGCGCGTTCCTGGCGAGTTGTTCCGGAAGGGATGCGGGCTTTACGGTGATCATTGCGGAAAGCAGGCCATTTGGTCCGCAGGTCAGAAGCGCCGATTGCTGGTCGGTGGCATTCGAGTAGATCGCACGTGGCGATGCTTTGTCTTGTCCTTCCCAAGCTTGCCAGTCATACGCGAAGGCAGGGAGTGCGGCCGTGGCCGCCAGAGTGATGGCAATGGCGCTGATGCGCGCAAACTGACGATTCGTCTTCATTTTGGTCATCCCGATTTGGCCCCCGGGACGTCCTGAGCTCTTATTGAGTATCAATAAATTAATCGTGCGTAAAGTCTTGATTCTGGCTATTGCCGGATTTCAGGCCTTTGAGAAGGCGGCCGGATCGTCGGACGTCGGCCTGGATTCCGATCCGTTCGCTGGATCAGGGATCAAAGTGGCGCGGAAAGGCTGTCCGCCACGCGCTTCGGCAACAAGGGCGGCCGTGCGGGACTCCACGGCGTCCGTCAGGCGGGCCATGAACTCGTCCTTGGGAAGGCCGGGCGGGATGGGTTCGAGAAACTCGATGATGGCCCGGCCCGGCGTCTTGCGCGTTTCCTGTTGTTTCCAGAAAAGCCCGATATTGGTGGCGACCGGCACCACGGGCACGCCCATCGCTTCGGCCATATGCCAGACGCCGGGCTTGTAGCGAAAGTGATAGTCGACGGGGGCGAGGTGGCCTTCGGGGTAGATCAGGACCCGGCGGCCTTCCTTGCGTGCTGTCTCCATGCCTTCGCGGAGGGATTCGGCCTTGCGGTCGCCGCCACCGCAGGTGTCGATAACTATGGCGCCGAGCTTGCGGAGGATACCGCCGACAAGTGGAAACTTCTCGAGATGGTCACCCGTCACGAAGGCAAGGTTCTTTATTTCCGGATAGATCATGTAGCCGTCACCCCAGCTCTGGTGCTTGGCCGCGACGACAAAGGCGCCATCCGGAAGATTCTCGCGGCCGCGGACTTCTTTGCTGATCCCGCCGATGAAACGCAGATTCAAGTTCATGGCGCGCGTATAGCTGCGGATGATGAAGCTGACGGTTCCGCGTCCTGGTAAGGCCAGGAAGGGCAGGGAGACCAGAACGTAGATGACTGACAGCAGGTAGTAGGTGACCGTGAAGAGGATGCCGCGCATGGGTGTGAGCTTTCTTGAAGTCGAGGCCAGGTTTCGCATTCAGCCTGAATGAAGAACGGCGATGATTGCCTTGGTGAAGGCGTCGGCATGTTGCGACAGGGGGCCGGGCAGGCGATTGTAGATCTTGTTCTGCCCGGCCTGCATGATCACGCCCAGCGCCATAGCCGCCATAACGGCCGGGTCGCCTTTCGGGATGATGCCGTCCTGCATCAGGCCCGCAATGATGCTTTCCGTGATCGATACCGGGTCATCCTCCCGGCGCTTGTCATAGGGCAGGTAGCGGTTCAGCGAGACAAGGTGGAAGGAAAACAGGAGGAAGTCTTCGTCGGCTAGCTGGCAATAGGCGGTCACTGCTGCACCGACCTTTTGATCAAGTGAGCCCTCACCTGCGAGCGCTTCCATCATCATCTTTCCGAGCCGGTTATGCGTTTCCATGAAAAGCGCCAGCGCCAGCTCGTCCTTGCCCTTGTAATGACGATAAAGGGCGCCCTCCGAGACACCGGCTTGTTCCGCGATTTCGCGTGTCGTGGCCGCGTCCACGCCTTCGTGGATGAATAGTTTCAGCGCCGCCCGTTCGATCTTTGGCCGCGCATTGCGCGCACGTGGTTTCTTGGCGGATTCGTGAGCAGGGATTGCAGATCTAGCCATTTAGAGTCTTCCTTGGTTGGACGGCGGTTTAACATGAGCAGATCATGCGCGCAAGTGATTAATCGCTCACTAATTGTCAGGTTGGCCTGTATCATTTGACAATATCCCGTGTTGAAGGATGCTACCGTTTCGATAAAAAAAGGGGAAGAACATGTATCGAGCCCTCATCTCAAGCGTAATGTTTGGACTGACAGGCTGCGCAAATGCGCAAACACCTCCCGATCAAACGCCGCCTCCGTCTTGCTCAAGCGAGGCTCACCATGCGTTCGACTTCTGGCTCGGCGCGTGGGAAGTGACGGACACCTCGGGCAATGTTGCGGGTGATAATGTCATAGCGGCGGAGGAGGGCGGATGCCTTCTTGTAGAACGCTGGACATCGGCTTCAGGCGGAACGGGCCAGAGCTACAATTATCTCGACCCGGCAACCGGAAAGTGGCGGCAGCTTTGGGTCAGCAAAGGTGCCGTGATCGACTATTCAGGTGGTCTTACGGAAACGGGGTCCATGAAGCTTGAAGGTGAAATCGCATATCAGTCCAGCGGAAAGACGGCGCCGTTCACTGGTGAATGGACTCTCAATAGGGATGGGTCCGTGACCCAGCATTTCGAGCAATACAATGCCGACACGGATTCGTGGGATGACTGGTTTACCGGCGTCTACGTCCGGAAGGTGCTGTCTGAATAGTGCACGTGCCCTAGGCTGCGAATTCGACCCGGTAGCTCTCGATGACGGTATTGGCGAGCAGCTTCTCGCACATTTCCTTCACGCGCGCTTCGGCAGCTTCGGACGTGAGAGTATCATCAATGTCGAGTTCAATGACCTTGCCGATGCGGGCAGCTTCCACTTCTTTGTAGCCCATCCTTGCGAGCGTATCGGCGACCGCCTTTCCCTGGGGATCGAGGACGCCTGATTTGAGTGCAACGTGGACAATGGCTTTCATCGGGCTGTGGGCTCCTGAAGTGTGAGTCGGGCCCGCTTTAGCCCAGGTTGGTTGCCAATGGAACGTGCCGTGACGCACGTTTTGCTTACTTGCCGCCTGTGAAACTCACGACATTGTCCGTTTCGCCGGATTCCTTGATAATGCCTAGGCGGCGGGCGACTTCGGCATAGGCTTCCGTTACGCCTCCAAGGTCGCGGCGGAAACGGTCCTTGTCGAGTTTCTCGCCAGTTTCAAAGTCCCACAAACGGCAGCTGTCCGGGCTGATTTCGTCTGCCAGTAGGATTCGCGGTATGTCGCTGTCGCCTTCGAAATACCGACCGAATTCGAGTTTGAAGTCCACGAGGCGGATACCGACTGCGGCGAACAGGCCGGACATGAAGTCGTTGACGCGCAGCGCGAGTGAAATGAGGTCATCATATTCCTGCGGGCCGGCCCAGCCGAATGCCGCAATGTGCTCTTCGGTCACGAGCGGATCACCCAGCGCATCATCCTTGTAGTAGAATTCGACCATCGGTCGCGGCAGGACCTGGCCTTCTTCAATGCCCAGGCGTTTGGAAAGGGTTCCGGCTGCAATATTGCGAACCACGACCTCAAGGGGAATGATCTCAACCTTCTTGATCAGCTGTTCGCGCATGTTGAGGCGGCGGATGAAGTGAGTCGGAATTCCGACAGCGCCCAGGCGTGTCATCATGAATTCGCTGATTCGGTTGTTCAGCACGCCCTTGCCGTCGAGAACGGCTTTCTTCTGGGCGTTGAAGGCTGTCGCGTCGTCCTTGAAATACTGGATCAGGGTACCTGGTTCAGGACCTTCATAGAGGATCTTGGCCTTACCCTCATATACGACGCGCTTTTTCGACATGCGACGAGCCCTTTCATGGGTGATAGCGGGTAAAAGGCGGGTCGGAATCGCCAGCGTCCCCATTCGCACGCGACTGTTACGCCAAGTCGCGCCGATAAACAATTATTGCGCACACCTGTTGTGACACCCTATATGGCAGAAAATCCTGAGTTTCTTGCTGAAAGGCCCTCCGATGAGCACATTTAATGATCGTGAACGCGCACAAGAGGCCAAGTACGCCCTTGACCAAGAAACGCAGTTCAAGGTGCAGAACTGCCGTAACAAGCTGCTTGGCCTCTGGGCTGCAGACCTCATGGGCATGACGGGTGACGATGCTGAGGCCTACGCCAAGACTGTTGTCCTGGCGGACCTGGAAGAAGTCGGCGAAGAAGACGTGTTCCGTAAAATCCGGGCCGACTTCGATACAGCCGGTGTTGATCGTACCGACGCGCGTATTCGTGAGCAAATGGCCGAACTCACGCCCGTTGCTCGCGAGCAGATCCTGAAAGACATCAAAAGCTAGTCGGCTTCTGGCCTGAACCTGGTGTTCATGGGCGCCGGGCAGTCAGTGCCATTCGGTCGCCGGCG
>NZ_LADU01000088.1 GCF_000961795.1 Hyphomonas sp. BRH_c22 | reverse complement strand
GCCCCCCGTGGCCGCCCCGTCCGCGCCCTCGGCTCCCTATGCGAATGGCCACGCCAATGGCGCGGCCAACGGGCATGCCAATGGCCATGGATCGCCCGCCTCTGACCTCTCGGGCACCACGGGCACACCCACGACCCGCCCAGCGCCCGCCCGCACGCCGCCGCGTCCAAGCATGGAAGATGAACTCTTCGACGCCGCTGCGGACCTCCTGGCCTCCGCCAGCCTCGGCACGGACTCAGAGGGCGACACAAAGCAAGACACCCCCCTCGAACTCGGCCGCGAGATTGATCCGAGGGATCCGAACCCGCTGACGCTGCGCCGCCGCTTTGACGATGCGTCCGGCAAGCCGGCGATACCGGCCCGCCGCGCAACAGATAATCCGCCTGCGCAATCGAACGCCAGCGCGCTCGTGCCTTCGCCCGGCCGCGCGCTCTCGTCCAGCAATGACATGGGCTGGCGCGACATCATTTCCGACATGAGCCGCGATGAATCAGGCGGCAAGCCCGACCGCGAAGACATTGCCGACGAGCTGATCCAGCGCCTCCAGACATCCGGCATCCTGCTGCCCGAAGCGTTCCGTCCGAAAGCCAAGCGCAAGATCGCTGAAGCCGCCCGCCAGGGCGAACGCCAGCGCCGCGCCGCGATCATGGACAATGCCGGGCGCCAGGTTGAGCGCGTGTCCCAGCGCCTGCGCACGGACCGCGACCTGCAGCAGCTCGCCCGCGAATTCATTTCACTCGAGGCCGAAGACGCGCTCAACGCGCTCGAGCAGACACAGAAGACCAGCCGCAATGCCAGCCCGCGCCTTGCCGCCTATCTCCTGCTGGATGCCGCCGCCGGGGTCAGCAACTAGACCCCGACGATTTCGCCCTTGCTGGCTTCGGCCTTCACCCATTTCATGAAGTCCCGCACGTCCGGCGACAGGTGGCGGCCCTTGGGCCAGACCAGCCAGTAGCCGAAATCGATCAGCGTCGACCCGTCGGCAAACGGGGCGACCAGCCGGCCCGAGGCAAGGTCCGCCGCCGCAATGGCCTGCTTGGCCAGCGCCACACCGCGCCCGGCTGCTGCGGACTCGATCACCAGGATGGCCTGATTGAACCGTGGCCCGCGTGCACCGTCGACGCCTTCGACGCCCCGCGCCCGCAGCCAGCTTGTCCAGTCAGGGCACGAGGGATCATTCTCGCCGCTCTCATCGTGCAGCAGCGTGTGGTGGCGCAGGTCTTCCGGCCTGCGGATGGCATCCGGCCCGTCGAGCAGGGCAGGGGAGCAGACCGGCAGGACCGTCTCGTCCAGCAGTTTCTCCGATTTCAGGCCCTCATAGCTGCCCCGGCCATAGCGGATGGCAAAATCGGCATCGGCCATGGTGAAATCGGTCAGGCCCATGTCCGCCGAAATCCAGGCCTCGACGCCTTCATGCGTGCGATGGAACCCGTCCAGCTTGGGGGCCAGCCATTTGGCGGCAAAACTGGGCGCGCACGAGACCATGACCCGCCCCTTGCGGGCCGGAGCCTCCATGATACGCCCGGCCTCGGCAATCCGCTCGAAGGCTTCGCGCACCAGCGGCAGGCTGGCCTGTGCCGCATCCGTCAGCAAGACCGAGCGGCCCGTCCGCTTGAACAGCGGCGTGCCGGCATAATCTTCCAGTTGCCTTATCTGTTGCGAAATCGCCCCCGGCGTCACATTGAGTTCATCGGCTGCCTGTGTGAAAGACAGGCGTCGTGCGGCCGCTTCAAAGGCGCGCAGGGCATTCAGGGGCGGCAGGCGGTCGTTCGGATCTGACATGAAATAGTATCTCTAAAGGCTCGCTGTAGGGGTTCACGGTTGCGCCTGAGCCGTCAATAGCCAATTTGACCTTTGATCGATCAGCAATACTAAACAAGAGTGGCCCCGCATGCGGCAGTTTCCGGCCTTTTTCAACATGGATGATGCGTCCGTTGTCGTATTTGGCGGGGGCGAAGAGGCTCGTCGCAAGGTGCGGTTGCTCGCCGCAACGCCTGCCCGCATTACGGTCATCGTCAGCGAGATTGAACCCGGCTTCGCTGAGGAGTTTGCCGGCCGCATCACGATTGCGCCGCCCGAACAGGCTGGTCCCGCGCTGGATGTGGCCCGGTTTGCAATTGTCGCAAACCGGTTCGACCGCAACGCGGAGAAGGCCATCACGATGGCGCGCCAGTATGGCGTGCCGCTGAATGTCGTCGATCATCCGGATCTTTGCGATTTTACCGTCCCGTCGATCATTGATCGCGGCGATGTGGTGGCGGCCATCGGTACAAATGGCACCGCCCCTGTGCTGGCCAAATCCATCCGCGAAAGGCTTGAAGCCCTGCTGCCGAAGCGCATCGGCGACCTCGCCGCACTGGCCTCTCGCCTGCGCCCCGATGTCAAGGCCGCCATCCCCGACGGCAAGGCGCGCCGCCGGTTCTGGGAAAGCGCGCTCACCGGTCCTATCGCCGATCTCGCCTATGCAGGCGATCTTGACGGCGCCGAAGCCGCCATGCGGGCCGGCCTGCACGGCAGCGCGCCTGCCGGCGGCATCGTCCACATTGTCGGTGCCGGCCCCGGCGATCCCGAGCTTCTGACCCTGAAAGCCCTTCGCCTGATCCAGGAGGCCGACATTGTCTATTTTGACCGCCTCGTCAGCGCCGAAATCCTGACCCTGATCCGCCGCGACGCAGACCGCGTGCCGGTCGGCAAGTCGAAGGGCGATCATTCCGTCCCGCAGGAAACCATCCATGAATGGCTCATCGCCTCGGCACGCGAGGGCAAGCGCGTCGTCCGCCTGAAGGGCGGGGATCCGTTCATCTTCGGACGCGGCGGTGAAGAACTCGAAGCCGTGCGCGGCGCCGGTGTGGCCGCCACGGTCGTGCCCGGCATATCCTCGGCGCTTGGCTGCGCCGCCAATGCCGGCCTGCCGCTGACCCATCGCGACCATGCGCAAAGCCTCACCTTCGTCACCGGCCATGCCAAGGAAGGCGGCGTGCCGGATCTCGACTGGGCCGCCCTTGCCCGCCCGGCGCAAACAGTCGTTGTGTTCATGGGCGTCGGCACGGCGGCGGCGATTGCCGAGAAAATCATTGCAGCAGGCCGGGCGCCCTCTACGCCTGTAGCCGTCATCGAAAACGGCACCCGCGACAATGAAATCCGGGTCTTCGGCACCCTGTCGGAACTCGCCTCCCTCATCCAGCGCGCCGGCATCAAGGGGCCGGCCCTGCTCATCATCGGCGAAGTGGCCGCCCTGCCCGAAGAGGCGATCGCCCGCGCTTTCAAGGAACATGTCGCATGAGTTCGGTCCGCCCCAAGCTGAAACCCGAAACACCAAAATCCGTCACCGCCTGGGAGACTGCCTCCGGGCGCACCGTCTGGATGGACGCAGACGGCAACTGGACCAAGGATGCCGCGCGCATCGGCGCCTTTACCGGCGATGAGGCCGAGGCCCATCTGGCCCGCGCCCTGCAGCAGGAAGGCCGTGTCACCGACCCGTATTTCATGGAGGTAACCGAAACCGGCGCCGTTGCGGGCCGCGAAACCCTGCGCGAGACGATCCGCGTGAACGGGCCGACCGTAGCCTATGGAGAGGACGCATGATCCGCATTTTCGGCGACTCCATTTCGGGCAATTGCCAGAAGGTCAAATGGGTGGCCACGCGCCTCTCCATTCCGCACGAATGGATTGAAATCGACATCCTGAAGGGTGAGACGCGCACGGATGAATTCCTGGCGATCAACCCGTTCGGGCAGGTGCCGGTCATCCAGTTCGATCATGGCCGCACGCTGGCCCAGTCCAATGCGATCATCCTGCACCTCGCCGAAGGCTCTGATCTGGTCCCGGATGATGCCTTCGAGCGTGCCAAGATGCTGGAATGGATGTTCTGGGAGCAATACTCGCATGAGCCGGTGATCGCCGTGCGCCGGTTCCAGAAACTCTACCTCGGCATGTCCGACGACGAGATCGACCCGGACCTGCTCGCAAAGGGCCGCCGCGCCCTCGGCCGGATGGAGATGGCGCTCATCTCCAGCGACTGGATCGCGGGCGGCGAGGCGATCACGCTCGCCGACCTGTCGCTGCTGGCCTATACGCGGCTCGCGCACGAAGGCGGGTTCAACATTGACGCATTCCCGGCCGTGCATGCCTGGGTTGCCCGCTGCGAGCTCGAACTCGGCCTGCCACACCTTCACGAGGTTACTCATGTATAGATATGACGAATTCGACGAACAGATCGTCCGTGAACGGGTCGCCCAGTTTGGCGGGCAGGTTGCGCGTCGCCTGTCCGGCGAATTGCTGGAAGATGAGTTCAAGCCGCTGCGCCTGCAGAACGGCGTCTACCTGCAAATGCACTCCTACATGCTGCGCATTGCCATTCCCTATGGCCAGCTCAGCCCTCGCCAGATGCGCCAGCTCGCCCGCATCGCGCGTGACTATGACAAGGGATATGGCCACTTCACGACGCGCCAGAACATCCAGTTCCACTGGATCGCGCTGAAGGACGTGCCCGAAGTGCTCGGCCTTCTGGCGGATGTCGAGATGCATGCCATCCAGACCAGCGGCAACTGTATCCGCAACACGACATCGGATCATTTCGCCGGCGCCGCGCGTGACGAGATCAAGGACCCGCGGCCCTGGTGCGAAATCATCCGGCAGTGGAGCACCTTCCATCCGGAATTCGCCTTCCTGCCGCGCAAGTTCAAGATCGCCGTGACGGCCGCCGAAACCGATCGCGCCGCTATCCGCGTGCACGATATCGGCCTGCACATGCGCCAGCGCGGCGATGTGACTGGGTTTGAAGTCCATGTCGGCGGCGGGCTGGGGCGCACGCCCGTGATTGCCTCGCTTGTCAATGAATTCGTGCCCGAAGACCGCCTGCTCGACTATCTGGAGGCCATCATGCGCGTCTACAACCTGCACGGTCGGCGCGACAACAAGTACAAGGCGCGCATCAAGATCCTCGTCACCGAGCTGGGCGAAGAGGAATTCACCCGCCAGGTCGAGGCCGAGTTCGCTGCGCAGAAGCCGCACGAGAAGATCGACCTGCCGCGCGCAGAGATCGAACGGATCCACGCCTATTTCGCCCGGCCTGACTTTCCGGCCAGGCCTGAAATCTCCGAGGCGTTCGAAGCGGCCAAGAACAATGATGCCGGCTTTGCCCGCTGGGCGAAGAACAATCTCCATCCGCATGTCGCACCCGGATACACGTCCGTCACGATCAGCCTGAAACCGGTCGGCGGAACCACCGGGGACGCAACGGCGGCCCAGATGGAAACCGTGGCCGAGCTTGCCGAGACCTATGGCTTCGGCGACGTCCGCGTGACCCATACCCAGAACCTGATCCTGCCGCATGTGGCGCTCGACGACCTGCCGGCACTCCATGCCGCACTGGTCAAGGCCGGCATTGCCACGCCGAACGAGGGCCTGATCACCGACATGGTCGTCTGCCCCGGCCTCGATTTCTGTACGCTGGCCAATGCGCGGTCGATTCCCGTCGGACAGGCCGTGCAGCAGGTCTTTGCCGACCCCGACTATCAGGAAGACATCGGCCGCCTGCACCTCAATATTTCCGGCTGTATCAATGCCTGCGGCCACCACCATGTTGGCCATATCGGCATTCTCGGCGTCGACAAGAAGGGCGAGGAATTCTACCAGATCAGCTTTGGCGGCCGCGCCGACGAGAAAGCCGCCATTGGCGACATTACCGGCCCGGGCCTGAGATCCGAGGAAGTTCCCGGCGCCCTCAAGCGCGTGATCGACACCTATCGCAGCCTGCGCACCAGCAAGGACGAGCTGTTCATCGACACGCTGAACCGCCTTGGCCACGACCCGTTCAAGGAGGCGCTCTATGCCACTGATTAAGCACGGCGCCGAATCCGACGATCCCTGGGATTATGTCGAGGATGAAACCGACCTGTCCGATGGCGGATATTTCACCGTCCGGCTGAGCCGCTTCCTGGCCGAGGCGCCGACGCTTTCCGACCGCAATACACGGGTCGGGGTGCGCCTCGCATCTGATGACAATGTCGAGGAACTGGTGCCGTACCTGCAGCAAATACAGCTGATCGAGATCGATTTCCCGAAATACACCGATGGCCGCGGCTATTCCCAGGCCCAGCTCCTGCGCCGGCGTTACGGTTATGAAGGCGAGCTGCGGGCGGTCGGCCACGTCCTGCGGGATCAGATATTCTATATGAACCGTTCAGGCATCGACGCTTACGATACGGCCCGCGCCGACCTACCTTCAGTGCTGGAAGCATTGAAGGAATTTTCCGCAGTCTACCAGCCCGGTGCGGGCGGTCAGGTGCCGGCGTTCCGCAAGAGACACGGAAGTTAAAAACCTGATGCCTTATGGTGACGTCATTGCCCGGAACGCTGAAGCGCCGGACCTCCGCCTCGCACGCCTGAATGGCGAACTGCGCGACGCGTCGGCCCAGACGATCCTGCGTGTCTCGATGATCCGCGAATGGCCAGAGCGCATGACCTATGTGTCGAGCTTCGGCGCTGAAAGCGTCGCCATGCTGGCGCTGATCGCCGACGTTGATCCGTCGCTGCCCATCGTCTTCCTCGATACCGGCATGCACTTCCCGCAGACGCTCGACCACCGCGACGAAGTCATAGAGCGCCTCGGCCTCACCGGCGTGCGCTCGATCCCGCCGAACGAGACAGAGCGCAAGGTGCTCGACCCGAAGAACGATCTCTGGAAAACCGACACGGATGCCTGCTGCGCCCTGCGCAAGGTCCGTCCGCTCGAACCGGCGCTGGAAGGCTTCTCGGCCTGGATCACGGGCCGCAAGCGGTTCCATGGCGGCGCCCGCATGTCGCTGCCCGTCTTCGAATTTGCCAATGGCCGCTACAAGATCAATCCGCTGGCCAACTGGACGCCGGAAGATGTCGACCTGATGATCAGGCAGCGCAACCTGCCGCGTCATCCGCTCGTGTCCCAGGGCTATCCGTCGATCGGCTGCTGGCCGTGCACCAAGCCGGTTGCCGAGGGCGAAGATGTGCGCGCCGGCCGCTGGGCCGGCCAGGACAAGACCGAGTGCGGTCTGCATGTCGACAAGAACGAACGCCCTCGGGTATTCTAGGACAACACTCCGGGAGGGGCGTCACACCACGCATTCCCGTACGCCCTCTCCGGTCTGGAGAGGGCGTTTTCTTATCCGCACCGGGCGGCGAACGCATGCGCCAGGGCAATCGCCCCGGCCGTGGCGACGTTAACGCTGTCAAAGCCCGCCGACATGGGGATGCCCACAGGCACGGCCGCCGCAATCAGGTCATCCGGCAGGCCCGGCCCCTCGGCGCCGAGCAGGATGGCGAGCCTGTCCGGCACGGGCAGGGAGCCGAGCGGCGCGGCACCGGCGCGCGGCGTCATGGCCCACACCGTATAGCCCGCGTCCTGCGATGCCTGCACCATCCCGGCGCCGCTGCCGCCATGTGCAAAGGGCAGCCACAGGCTCGCCCCTGACGAGACACGGATCGCCTTGCGGTAAAGCGGGTCGCAGCACTGCGCGTCGAGCAGCACGGCATCAGCGCCGAACGCGGCCGCATTGCGGAAGCACGCGCCGACATTGTCGTGATTGGAGAGGTCCGAGAGCATGAGGATCGTCGAGGGGAGGCGCTCATCCTGAGCGACGTCGAAGGACGGGTCCCGTGCGGCCCGCGCCCGTCCTTCGACGTCGCTCAGGATGAGCGCTGCATTTGCTCCAGAATCCCCCTTCAGTCCGCAGGCCAGCACACCCCGGTGCATCGGGAAGCCCGCCACTGCGTCCATCACGGCCTGCGGCGCGACATAGACGGGCACACCTTCCGGCACATGCGTCAGGATATCGGCCAGCGGCGCCAGCCGCGTTTCGCACAGGAACAGGCTCTCGACTGCAAAGCGGGATCGCGTGAGCAGCGTTTCCAGCGTCACCTTGCCCTCGACAATGAACCGCCCGCCATGGCCGGCGGTGAGGTCCTTCTCGCGGATCGAGGTATAGGCGGCGAGGCGCGGATCTTCAGCGTGCTGGGTAGCAAAAAGGGGCATGCGCGATGCATGCCCCTTTGCTGTGCCGGGATCAATTCAGAAGATCGATGACGGCCTGGGCCACCAGCCCGGTTGTGATTTCAGTCAGATAGGCGTCGTCGTCTACGCGCACCCAGCGATAACCGGCTGGCGCAGGTCGCAGATCGTAGCGCGCCCAGTCATCGAACTGATACTCACGATACTCATGCGGCAAGTGTTCGCCGCGCTGCCACATCTTTTTGGCGTGGCCGGGAGGCACTTTGCCCTGCTTGGCAAGACCCGGAGGCAGGTCATGGCCCTTGGCATGGCCCGGAGGCTCCGCAAAGGCGGCGCCGCCGATGGCAAAACTACCGGCGATCAGGGCTGTCAGAAACTTGTTACGCATGGCATTCTCCTTTCAGGAGCCTGATCAACCGCCAGGCGACACAAGAGTTCCGCTTCAGTTCACTGCCGCGCCCGGCGAGACCGGCATGCCCTGTTCCTTGGCCATGCGCTTCATCGCCTTTTGCAGCTTTTCGAACGCCCGCACTTCGATCTGCCGGATGCGCTCGCGGCTGACATTGTAGGTCTCCGACAATTCTTCCAGCGTCTTGGGCTCTTCCGACAGGCGCCGCTCGGTCAGGATGTGACGTTCGCGCTCGTTCAGGTCTTCCATCGCGTTCGACAGAAGGTCCATGCGGGCATCATATTCCTGGCGGTCGGCGAATTCCTCGGCCTGGCCCTGCTCGTCATCGGCCAGCCAGTCCTGCCATTCCATGTCGCCATCCGTGCCCATCGGCACGTTCAGCGAGGCATCCGAGCCGGACATGCGCCCGTTCATGGAATAGACTTCGGCTTCCGTAACGTTCAGCTTCTCGGCGATCAGCCGGGCCTGTTCCGGCTTCAGGTCGCCTTCATCCAGCGCCTTCATCTCGCCCTTCAGGCGGCGCAGGTTGAAGAACAGCTTCTTCTGCGCGGCCGTCGTGCCGAGCTTCACCAGGCTCCACGAGCGCAGGATGTATTCCTGGATCGCGGCGCGGATCCACCACATCGCATAGGTGGCGAGGCGGAAGCCCTTTTCGGGGTCGAATTTCTTGACCGCCTGCATCAGGCCGACATTGCCCTCGGAAATCACTTCAGCCATGGGCAGGCCATAGCCGCGATAGCCCATCGCGATCTTCGCCACGAGGCGCAGGTGCGATGTCACCATCTTTTCAGCGGCTTCGGTGTCATCATTCTCCAGCCATTTGCGGGCGAGCATGAATTCTTCGTTTTTCTCGAGCATCGGGAACTTGCGGATCTCGCTGAGATACCGGCTGAGACCCTGTTCCGGGCTGAGAGCGACCGAACTGCGGGCAGAAACTGGGTTAGCCATGATAATATCCTCCAATTGAAACCAATCCCGCCAGAGCGGCGATGGTTCCCGTTTCAGGTGATCCGAGGGTGGTCTTAGCCCTGCATTGCAGCAGCGTATTCCCCGGAAATGCGCATGTATGTCATCGCGCTGCAGCATAAATAGGAAATATGGCCGGGTTAGGGAAGGGCAAAGACAAGTTTTGTGAGCGATTATTCACGCGATTCCGGGGGGGCTCAGCCGTCCGTTACTGCCCTGTGTTCCTCGGCGAAATATTCGGTGGAGCGCATCTCGTGCAGGCGGCTGGCGGTGCGTTGGAATTCGAAGCTGCCATCGCCGGACGGGTAGAGCGCATCGGGCTCTGCCGCCGCGCTTGCCACCAGTTTCACCTTGGCTTCGTACAATTCATCGATCAGCGTCACGAAGCGGGCCGCCTCATTGCGCTTCTCGGGCGACAGCAGGGGGATGTCGGCCAGGATCACGGTGTGGAAATTGGCCCCGATCGTGTGATAGTCGCGGGCGCCGAGCGGCCGCGCGCACAGTTCGTCGAAGGTGAACCGTGCCACGCCCGCGGCCTCGCGACTGACCTCCAGCTTGCGGCCCTTCACGGTCAGCGTGCAGTGCTGCGGCTGCGCGCCGAGGGTCAGCCGGTCCCAGGCCCTGTCGAGCGCGGCATCGGAGGCAGCATCCAGCGGCGCATACCAGACCGGCGCCTCGCTCAGCCGGTCCAGCCGGTAGTCCCGGTCGGATCTCAGCTCGAAAATTTCGCACCGCGATTTGAGGAGGCCGACAAAAGGCAGGAAGAGCGGCCGGTTGATGCCGTCGGCATAGAGGTCATCGGGGTGCCGGTTGGATGTCGCCACGACCGTGACGCCGGCGCCGAACAGCGCATCGAACAGGCGGGAAAGGATCATCGCGTCGGCAATCTGCGTCACCTGGAATTCATCGAAGCAGAGTAGGTTCGCGCCAGAGGCGATCCGTTTCGCGGCTGGCGCGATCGGGTCGTCGCCCGCTCCCCTGACATGCCATTCAGACCGCTTGCGCGCCCGTTCGTCCATGCTGCGCCACTCGCCCAGCATGTCATGCACGCCGCCCATGAATTCGTGGAAGTGCACGCGCCGTTTCAATGTGACGGGGGCTGCCTCGAAGAACAGGTCCATCAGCATGGACTTGCCGCGCCCGACGCCGCCCCAGAGATAGAGGCCGGTGACCGGCGCAGGCTTTGAAAACCATCCCCGCTTGCGCTTGCCGGCCAGCGCCGTGGCCAGCGCGTCGAGCCGGGCGGCCGCTTCGGCCTGTGCCGGGTCTGCGTCGAGAAGGCCCTCGGCTATCCGGGCTTCGTAGCGGGCCAGAACGGAAGGCATTGCGCGCTCAGCCAATGCGGTTTGCCACCTGTTCGAGCATCTGCCGCCAGGCGGCGGGGCGCAGCAGCATGGCGATGACCAGTCCGGTCAGGGCGCCCCCAAGGTGGGCCCCGTGCGCCACCATGGTCTGGTCTCGCTGCGACAGGATAAAGCTGCCGACGATGAACCCGATACCGAACACGATGGCCCACATCGGAATGGCAAAGAACAGGTAGAGTGTCGTGAACGGGAAGAAGAGGCAGAAGCCGGTGATGACGCCGGATGTCGCGCCTGACGCACCAACCGCCCGGTAGCCTGGCTGGTTGTGCTTGTCGGCATATTCCCAGAGATTGCCGCCGAGCAGCGAGGCGCCATACAGGATGAGGAACCCGCCGGACCCGACATATTGCTCAAGGATCTGCCCGAACATGAAGAGCACGTACATGTTGATGAAAAGGTGCAGGCCATTGACGTGCAGGAAGGCGGACGTGACGAACCTGTGCCATTCCTCACCCTGCCGGATCGGTGCGATCCAGAAACAGTACCGGTCGAAAAAATCGGGATTGCTGAACGCATACACGCTCGCAATCACGTTCATGGCGATCAGCACCAGTGTCGCAGGATAGACCAGAAATGCATCCATGGCGTTCCAGTGTTCCCAAATAGATTAAGCCGCCCGGTGGGTTAACACGGGCGGCTTAGCAAGTTCAGGCCAGACTCTGCAAGCAGAAGCACCTGTCCGGCGAATGGCTCAGGCTGCGCGCGCCGGGGCCGCTGCGGCAGGCATCTGCTCCAGCAGGAAATCCTCGAACGTCTCGGGACGCTGGATGAAGCGGTTGAAGGGCAGGTTAGCCTTGAACACGGCCTTCGGAGCAATATTGGCACCGCAGCGCAAGGCTGATTCGACCACCTGGTCACGCGAGTCCATCGAGGAGACAACCGCGATGCGGTACTTGCCCATATTGGCGACACGGGCGATCGTCATGTCGGGATCAAGGCTGTCGGGCAGGCCCAGGTCGAGCACGACCAGGTCGAAGCGCTCAAGGCGAAGGCGTGCTTCGGCGGCCATCAGTGTTGGCGCCATGACGAGATCGACCTGGATGCGCGAGCGGGCAGCCTTGTCGGCGGCAATCGCCAACATGTCTCGCACCGGCTCGTGGTCTTCAACCCAAAGAACTTTCATATACTCTACCCCGAAATGATTCCTGTAACCTGAGCGTCTGTGTTCACCTGCGCCCGTCTGTAGAGGAACTTGCCACGCGGGCCTTACAGCTTGGTAAAGCAGAACTTTCCGAAGTGTTGAAATCTCAACAGATCACACCTTTCGGGAAAGCTTTTTCGCGGGCCCGGACATGCCGCATCCGCTTTCCCGTAAGGGGACTTCATGTATTGTGGCGACCGGCAAACCTGCCGCGAAGAAAAAACACAAAAACAGCATGACCGACGAAATCGCCTCTCCTCAAGCTGCCTCCCGCGCGGTTTCGGCCTTCCTCCAGGATGCGGCAGCCAACGACCGGCACATTGTCGACGTGCTGATCGAGGAACGCTGTCCGAAGCTCCGGTCAAGCTGGAGCTGGCCGCTGGTGCGGCCCGTGCTCTACCAGATGCTCGGCTATGGCAAGGCGCGCCGCATGGCCGACGAGATCGTACGGCTGAATGGCCGGGAATCCTTTGACCGCCTGTCCGGCGAGCTTGCCTTCGATCTCTCGGTCGATGCGATCGAGCGCATGCCGGCCACGGGACGCCTGATCGTTGCGGCCAACCACCCGACGGGACTCGCAGATGGCATCGCGGTCTGGGACCTGCTCAAGCAGGTGCGCGACGATATTGTCTTCTTCGCCAACGCCGATGCCGTCCGCGTCAATCCAAGGTTCGAAGATGTCATCATCCCGGTCGAATGGGTGGCGGCCAAGCGCACGCCGGCCAAGACGCGCGAGACGCTGAAGCGCGCCGCCGAAGCTTTCGCGGAAGAGAAGTGCGTCGTCATCTTCCCGTCCGGACGTCTTGCGCGGCGGGTCGATGGCGTACTCGAGGAGAAGGAATGGTTCTCCACGGTTGTCGGCCTTGCCCGCAAGCAGAAGGCCCCGATCCTTCCACTCAATGTCGATGCCCGCAACTCGGCGCTCTATTACCTGTTCTGCAACCTCAATGACGAGTTGCGCGACATCACGCTGTTCAACGAACTGCTCAACAAGCGGGGCTCGCAGTTCCGCATGACCTTCGGCGAGGTGATCCAGCCCGATGCCCTGCAGGGTGACCCGACCGCCCTCACCGACAGTCTCAAGCGCCACGTCGCCTACAGCCTGCTGGCTGACCGCGACGCTGTCTTCAAGCCCGATCAGGCCTAGGGCGATGGGTTGGTGAAGACCGGCACAGGGCCCCGCATGGATCGCAGCGTGGGTCTGCGCGGCGCAGTCCTGCTCGGACTTGGCTCCATTCTCGGCACGGGCGTCTTTGTCAGTCTCGGTCTCGCAGTTGGCGTGACCGGTGCCTGGGCGCTACCGGCCCTGTGCCTTGCAGCCCTGCTTGCCGGACTGAACGCCCTGTCGAGCGCCCAGCTGGCCGCCAATCATCCTGTCAGCGGCGGCGCCTATGCCTATGGCTATCGCTATCTCAGCCCGGAGCTCGGGTTCGGCGCCGGGCTCGCTTTCCTGCTCGCCAAGTCAGCCAGCGCCGCCGCTGCGGCCATCGGGCTGGCGGGATATGTGCTGGCAGGTCTCGGCATCGCGCCGGGGCTCACCAGTCTTGTCGCCGGCATCACGGTCCTCGCGATGACCGCGCTGGTCGTGCTGGGCCTGCGCCGGGCGAACCCTGTCAACGCCGTGCTGGTCTCGGTCACGCTCGGCGTCCTCACCCTGCTTGCCGTCATGGCCCTTGCTGCGCCGGCCGCGCCGCAGGATCCGTTGCCTGCCGCACCGTTTGCGCCAGCGGGCTTTCTGGAGGCCGCCGCGCTGCTCTTTGTCGCCTTCACCGGTTACGGGCGCATCGCGACACTGGGTGAGGAAGTCCGCGCGCCGCGCCGCACCATTCCCCGCGCCATTATCCTCACGCTGATCATATCCACCTGTCTCTACCTTGCCATCCTGCTCGGTGGCCTCAACGTGCTCGGGCCGACGCAGTTTGCCGGCGCCACGGCCACCACCGCCGCGCCGCTGCAGGCCGTTGCCGAACGTCTCGATGCCCCCTGGCTTGGCCCGCTAGTTGTCGTCGCGGCGGTCACCGCCATGGCGGGTGTCCTTCTGAACCTCATCCTCGGCCTGTCGCGCGTCGTTCTGTCCATGGGAAGGGAAGGGGACTTGCCCGCCCGCCTCGGCCAGCTTGACCGGACCGGCCAGCCGCTGGCCGCCACCCTTTGCGTGGGTGCGGTCGTTGCCCTGATCGCCGCCCTTGGCGGACTGGCGCTGGTATGGAGTTTCAGCGCGTTCACCGTGCTTCTCTATTATGCCGTCACCAATCTCGCTGCCCTGCGCCTCAGCCGGGCCGAACGGCTCTACCCTCCCATCATTCCGGCGCTGGGCCTGCTTGGCTGTCTAGGGCTCGCTGTCTGGCTGCCGCCGGTCGTGATCGGCCTTGGCCTGGCCATATTGGGTCTCAGCTTCGGGCTGCGCCGTGTCCTGAGGACAATCGCGCCTCCGCGGCCATAGGCTTGTGTGCTGTCTTTAAGCCCGGAACGGGGAGAGGGCGCTCAGGCCCCGAGGAAAACCAGCTTCAGCTGCGTGCGGTAGAGCATGATCTGGTGTTCCAGGATTTTCGGATCATCCAGCACACGCGACAGGATGATTCCGCCCTCGACAATCGTGCTCACCATGTCGGCCATGGCCTCCAGGTCGACCTCCACGCGCGGCGGATAGACCTCGGCGATGTCCAGCAGGGCGTCATGGAACCGAGAGCGCCAGGTGAGAACCCCCGTTGCGTTGATGCGGCGGACATCGTCATTGAACTGCTTGTCATGATAGGCAACCGCCGCCACCATGCAGCCGGGATGCGCCGTTTCCATCTCCCCCATCGATTCGGCAAACATCTTCAGCCCAATGAGGAACGCGTGGAGCGGGTCATCGCTGAGTTCGCGTGCGCGGGCAAAGATTCCGTCCAGCACCAGGTCGTCATGCGCGAGATAGCGTACGAGCAGGGCCTTGGCGAGATCGGTCTTGTCCTTGAAGTGATAGAAGAAACCGCTCTTGGTAATCTCGGCGGCCGAGATGATTTCGTCGATCGACGTGTTCGAGAATCCCTTGTCCAGCACGCTGGCCTGGGCAATTTCCAGCAGGCGTTCGCGCGTCTTCTCGCCCTTGCTCATGCCGGCACTCTTCTCGATTCGTGACATTGGGACACTCTCCATCTGCCATGCGCAGGCTGTGGTTTTCACTGTACCGGAAGTATGGTTTTGGACTTGGCCCCGGCAGGTTGTCAAACCGGCCCGCGCCTTTTCCGGCCCCTTTGCCTTGTATTCATTGGTTCCGGCACGGATTACACAAACCTGACCACGCGTTTTCTAGATCGCAGTGCTGCAATCGCGGACATTGGCCCCATCAGGAGGGGCGCCCTCCTGGTTTCGTTTTTACCCTAAGGAGGCCAATATGTTCGGCTTTGTTGATTACTTCATTTTCTCCGTCTTTGGCGGGCTGGTTGCACTGGATATCCTTGCGCCGGCCCGCAAATTCCCCCTCATTCCCCAATGGCGGCTCAAGGGCCTGCTGGCTGCGATCCTCTATTATGTCGTGGCTAGCTATTCGCCCTTCCTGTGGGACGAATGGCTGGGCCAGTACCGGCTGATCGATGCCATGGGCCTGCCGTTTTATGTGGCCGCCCCGCTGGCCCTGCTGGTCTACCAGCTCGGCATCTATGCCTGGCACCGCACGATGCACGCCGTGCCCCTGCTGTGGCGTGTCTTCCATCAGACGCATCATAGCGCAGAGCGCGTCGATATCTGGGGCGCCCTGTATTTCCACCCGCTGGATGTGGTCGGCTTCAGCCTCGTCGGCAGCCTCGCCCTGACCCTGTTGCTGGGTGTCTCGCCGGAAGCGGTCCTGTTCGCCATCCTGGTCAGTTCCTTCTGCGGCATGTTCCAGCATGCCAACCTGAAGACCCCGCAATGGCTCGGCTATGTCATCACGCGGCCGGAAAGCCACGCGGTCCATCATCAGCGCGGCGTCCACCGCTTCAACTATGGCGACATCCCCGTCTGGGACATGATCTTCGGCACGTTCCGCAATCCGAAGACATGGGACGCCGAAGCCGGGTTCTATGACGGTGCATCTGCCCGGACATGGGAAGCGCTGACCTTCAGGAAGATCGACATACCCGCGTCCGGGCCCATGCCGGTCAGGGCCGCCGGGGCCGGCAGCCTCGCCGAACAGGTTATCCTGCTGATCTATGTGTCGAGTCTCAGCATCCCGTTCTTCGGCCTCGGCCTGGCCATTGCCCCGGCGGTGTAGGTCGGATGTCTCCAGGCTCTCTCACTTGCCCCGGCGCCGTCACCCGCGCCGGGGCCTTTTTTGCCCTGAAACCTTCACTTGAACTTGCCTGCGATGCGCCCTAGACGCGCTCGCCATGCTCCAGATCATCCCTGAAACCCCTGCCATCCATGCCGACGCCATCGAGACCCTCTTCGATGCCACGTTCGGCCCCGGCCACTTTGCTAAGACCGCCGAGCGCCTGCGCGAGTATTCGCGCTCGCTGCCGGAGATCAGCCGCGTTGCCGTGCTGGATGGCGAAGTGATCGGCGTCTGCCGCGTCTGGCCGCTGCGTGTCGGGCCTGCGCGCCACAGGGCCCTGTTCTACGGCCCCGTCGCCGTGGCGCCATCCCATCGCGGCGGGCGGCTCGGCCTGACGGTGACAGGCGAGGCGATCGAGGCCGGCACGGCCGCCGGCTGGCCTGCCGCCATCCTGATCGGTGCCCCGGCCTATTTCGGCGAGATCGGCTTTACCGTCACGCCAAAGCACCAGCTGAGTTTTCCCGGTCCGCAGGACCCGGCCCGCGTCATGGTGCGCGACCTTGCCAGCGATGCGAGCGTGCTGTCAGGCCTCGTGACGGCGGCATAGCCGCCGGATAGTATGCCACATGGGCAAGCGGCAGGCTCGCCGCTATCGAACCGGCATGTTGAGAGGCCTTCTTCTTCCGGGTGCGGCCATGCGTTGGGGGATCATCACGGCGATGTGTCTGCTGATGGTCATGCGCGGCCTTGTGCCGTCAGGCTACATGCTCGACCGGTCGCCTGAGGCTGACAGTATCCTGATCCGCATCTGCGGCGGGTTTGGCGAGCGCATGATGTCGCTCGACCCCCATACCGGAAAGATGTCCCGCATTGATGCCGATGCCCCCGGCGCCCCGGCAGGCCCGCAGGATGACGACCGCATGGCGGCCAGCGATACATGCCCGTATGCGTCGACCTCGGTCATTGACCTGCCGCTGTCGCCTGAGGCTTTCCTGGCGGCGGTTTTCGGTCCGCCGCTTCTTGGCGGCCTGCCGGTTATCAACACCGTTGCCACCTGGCGCGCCCATGCGCCGCTCCCGCCAAGGGGCCCGCCCATCCGCGCCTGATTGAGCCTCGCTTCCAAACGCAATCAGACACAGGTCCGGCACGATCCGGGCTGAACGGATACATATCATGAAATCTCATTTGTTTTGCGGCGCAGGGCTGATGGCCCTGTCCGTCCTCTTGCCTGCAGCACACGCGCAGACGTCCGAACCTGCCCTGCAGGATGTCATCGTCGTTACAGGGTCGCGCCAGCAAACTGCAACCGAGCTTGCAGTCACACCCGAAAGCGGGCCGCTGCAGGGCGGCGACATCACCTATCTCTCCGCCCGGACGCCGGGCGGCGCGCGCATTGCGAATGGCGAACTGTCGGGCCAGATGGCCTATCGCGGACTGTTCGGCGAACGGCTCAACCTGCGCGTCGACGGCCAGCGTTTTGCATCCGGCGGACCGAACCTGATGGACCCGGTCTTCCATTATGCACCGGCGCCGCTGGTGGCCGCTCTGGTGATCGACCGCGGCGTCAGCCCGGTTTCAAAGGGCCCGGGCCTTGCCGGTGGTGCAGATGCCGTTTTCAAGCGTATCGACTATGCCTCGGGCGACGCCGCCCGGTTCGGCTATGATCTCACAATCGGCGCGCGCAGCATCAATGACAGCGTCTCGGCAGGCGGTGTCATGGGCGCGGCGAATGACACCTGGCGGTTCAACCTGCTGGGCGCCTATGAAGAGGGCGATGATACCGGTTATGGCGATGGCACGATCGGCGGCACGGGGTTCGAGCGCAGTGTCTACGGCTTGTCCACCGGCGTGAAGACGCAGTTCGGCGAGTTCGGCCTCGACCTGCGGCGGCAGAATACCGGCGCATCCGGCAATCCGCCTTTCCCGATGGATATCCAGTATTTCGATACCGATTTTGCCCGGCTCACCTATGCCGCGCAGATCGGGGGGGCCGCGCTTGAGGCATCGGTCCACTACACGGACGTGGCGCACCTCATGGACAATTTCAGCCTGCGGCCCTCGCCGGGCATGATGGCCGAGCGGGCCTCCCTTGCCGACGCCACGACGCGCGGGGCCGACATCGCGCTCGCCTTCGCGCAGGCGGGGGGTGAACTGAAAATCGGTCTCGACACGGAAGAGTCAGACCATGACATGATGATCACCAATCCGAACAATGCGGGCTTCCTCGTCACGCCATACCCGGACATCACCCTGCGGCGCACGGGGCTGTTTGCCGAATGGACCGGTCCGGTCGGCCCGTTCCAGTCCGAGCTGGGCGTGCGGATCGACCGGAATGACTATGAGGCCGGAGAGGCGTCGGTCGGTCCGGCCCTGCCGGCGGGACCTCACATGCTGGCCGCGGCCTTCAATGCCGCTGCGACGGATGGCGATGACACGACCGGCGACGCTGTGGCCCGGTTCTGGACCCCGGCGGAGAACGGCCTTTCATGGCGCGTGACGCTGGCGCGCAAGCAGAAGATGCCCGGCTATATCCAGCGCTATGGCTGGCTGCCGATCAATGCCAGCGGCGGACTGGCCGATGGCAACATCTATGTCGGTGATCTCACCCTTGATCCGGAAACGGCTTGGCTGGCAGAGGTAGGCGTAGATTATGCGACGTCGCGTGCCTATGTGCGGCCGACGCTGTTTGTGCGCCAGGTCGACGATTACATCCAGGGTGTGGCTTACGACGCGACGCCGGGTGTGGCGGATTCGCCGGTTGAAATGATCGCCGCAATGAGCGGTGATCCGACGCCACTGAGATGGGCGAATGTCGATGCACGTCTTTATGGGTTCGATCTTGACGCCGGTTATGATTTTGCAGGTCCGCTCCGGGCCGACGCCGTGTTCAGCTATGTGCGCGGCGAGCGGCGCGACATTGACGACAATCTCTACCGGATCTCCCCGCCCAACCTGACGGCGGGGGTTACCTGGGAAGAGACAGACTGGTCGGCAACGCTGGAAATGCGCGCGGTTGCCGAACAGTCCGATGTCTCCGTCACCAACAGCGAAGTGGAAACGCCGGGCTATGTCGTTCTCAACCTGTTCGGTACGTGGGACATTGGCACGGGTGTGCGTGTGGCCGCCGGTGTCGAGAACCTGCTCGACCAGGTCTATCGCGATCACCTGTCGGGCTATAATCGCAATGCCGACAGCGATGTCGCCCTGGGCACGCGGGTGCCGGGGGCGGGGCGCGGTGCCTTCGTCCGCCTCTCGCTGACGCATTAGACAATCGGGCGGCCCGGTATGATCGCCGGGCCGCCCGGTCACTCCGCCTCGACGGCCGTGTCCGGTGCGGGTTCAAGGTATTCAATCGGCATGCCGTCAACATAGATGCCCTCATGGACCAGTTCGCCCTGCATGCCGCGTTCGACGCCCGGACCGTTCAGCAGGCCGCCCGAGAACTTGCCGGCCAGAACGGCCCCGCTGTCGGGCAGGATCAGCACGCCATAGCCTTCATAAACACCGTCCACGCTCTCGCCCTGATAGCTCGCCATCAGGGCCGGGCCTTCATAGATGCCCTCCACAATCTCATCCATCGGTGCGAAACTGGGGGCGATGCTGCGGGCATGGGCTTCGGCTTCGCGCGCGGCCAGCACATCCGGGGAAAGGGCCTCGGTCCCGGCTGCGGGCACGGGCACCGCCTCGGCCATGATGCCGGATACGGTTGAAGGCGACGGTGTTTCGACCACAACCGGCGCCTTGCCTCCTTCCGGTGTGCAGCCGATGCACAGCACCGCCAGAAGGATTGCGAGTTGCGGATGACCTGATGAGGCGAACATGCCGGATCCTTTCGCTGATCTTGATGGAGGCCAGCCTGTGGGCGCACCATGTCTTTCCTGTGGCCGGATGCCACGCGAGCCGCGCGGCCCTGGTTCGCCTGCAGCGCGAGCGGCCTATGCCCTGGCCGTTCCGGCGCTTAAGCACTTGGCCATGCCGTATTCCAGACTGAAGATCCTGCCATGACAGACCTGCGCCTGATCCATTATTTCGAGGTCGTCTACCGCCTGCTCAGCTTTTCCAAGGCGGCGGAGGAATTGCACCTGACCCACTCGGCCGTGACGCGCAGCATCAAGGCGCTGGAAGACGCCTGGGGCACCCAGCTTTTCTACCGTACTACACGGTCGGTCGTGCCCACCGAGGCCGGCACCCGTCTCTATCCGATGGCGGTCGAGCTGCTCGCCTTCTCCGAGACGGTACAGCGCGAGACCGTCTCGGGTGACCGCGAACTCAAGCTGATCGGCGGGCCGATCGCGCTCGACATCCTGCTGCCGTCCAGCATCGTCGCGTTTCGCGACGCCGCGCCGGCAATCACCGTGTTTGCCGATGTCATGCCGCCCCACATTGCGATCGAGGAGCTGGTCCAGCGCCGCACCCACATGGTCATTTTCAACATGAACACGCTGGAGGCCATGCCGCATGCCAGCCGCCTGCGCTTCAGGGAAATCCTGGCCGATGATTTCGTCATGGTCTGCCGCCCCGGCCATCCCGTCCTGACCGGCCCGCTCGGCATTGACCGGCTGCTGGAATTCCCCTGGGCCTTTCCCGGCTATCTCCGGTATCTCGATGGCCGCCTGCCTGAAGGCTGGCCCGAGAAAATGCAGGCCGCCGGGGCGCCGCACTACACGCTTTACACGCCCACCGCCTCGATGGAGCTGTCGATCATCTCCGACGTGCTCACCATTGTTCCCCTGACGCTCGCCGCCGCCAATCTCGAATCCGGCCGCCTCGTCAGCCGCTATCTGCCCAACGTCCCGAGATACCGCATCGGCGCCGGCATCCGCCGCGAGACCGAGCGCGAGCCCAATATCGCGACGTTCATCGACAGCCTCACCCGCGCCGCGCGCGCACTCGAAACCCGCAATGCCGAACGGCTCAAGCGCCTGCTCTAGGCCGGAGCTGCGTCATTATTTGTGACTCGCGCGCGCACATATGCCAGTATTACTCAATTGTAATCACCAGTGTGTCCCGGTACTCAACTGGCTGTCTTTAGTGACGCGGGCGTCCCCCACCCAGTTCCGTGTCGCAGTCCATAAGACAGACCGTTGCCAGGTGGTGTTATCCCCGCCGCCTGGCAACACACTCCCAGCATCCCGCCCGCCCCCGCGCGCATTGCCGCCCGGCGCGATGACGCCTACCGTCCGGCAAAGCGATCCAGAGGGGAGAACATCGCCCATGAGCCGCATATTCGGAAAGGTCTGCCAGAACGGCTATGTCGTGCGCGACATCGAAGCCGCCATGGATCACTGGATCAACGTGATGGGCGTCGGACCCTGGTTCTATATCGCGGACGTCAAGACGGACTGGTTCCGCCATCGCGGCGAACCATCAGACGCGCGCATGTCCATCGCCCTCGCCAATTCCGGCGACCTGCAGATCGAGCTGATCCAGCCGCGCAATAATGCCCCTTCGATGTATAAGGAATTCCTCGATGCCGGCCATGAGGGCCTCCAGCACATGTCCTACTGGACCGAGGACTACCAGGCACTCTACGACAAGGCGCTCGGCCTCGGCTATCGCGTTGGCCACGAGGGCTGCATCGGCGGCGAGCAGGGCCGCTTTGCCTATTTCGATACCGAGGCCCATCCCGGCACCGTGATCGAGATCTCCGACATTTCCGGCACCAAGGGCCGCACCTTCGCCCATATCCGCAAGGTCGCGCAGGGCTGGGACGGCACAGATGCCATCCGCGTGATCAAATAGTTGGCGCACGGCATGAAACCCTGGATGCTCCTCGCCTTCGCCCTGGCCCTCATCCTCGCCGCCTGCAATGCTGGCAGGGACGAGACGGTGATCTTCAGCTGCGTAGCAGAGGCCGATGCCACGCCCGGCTCCGCCCGCCGCGTCGACTTCCGTTACGAAGACCGTTTCCTCTTTGTCCGGAATGATGCCGGCGGCGCCGACAATGTCTGCAGCCAGACCGGCACCAGACTCTGCGAGATCAGCCTGACCGGCGACAGCCTGACCCTGCGCCAGGAGATCGACACGCCCTATTGCGGCTGGCGCCAGATGGCCCGCACCACGCTCGACATAGACCGCCGCACCGGCGTCTTCCAGTTCATGCAGGAAGGCTGCGACCCCGGCACGGACCTCCGCCTGACCGGCCTCTGCGAAATGAGCAGGCCGGAGTGACCCCGCCAAAGCCCCCTCTCCCTCGGGAGAAGGGGGCACGCCGCCGCAAAACCTAACGCCCCTCGCGCCGCCAGGCGAGGATCAACAGAACCACCAGCAGGCCCGCTGCCAGCAGGCCCGGCAGGAGGGGCTGGCTGGTGGATGAGCGCACCGCATAGGCGCCGCGCTCGCGCAGGCCCAGCCAGCCTGAGCCG
>NZ_LADU01000044.1 GCF_000961795.1 Hyphomonas sp. BRH_c22 | reverse complement strand
GATCTGCCAGAAGAGGTTCGTGCCATGTTTCATGACACAGAACCTGACCAATCATCGCCTCAGTCTCCAGAGAGGGAATTGGGGGAAATATGTAGGGTATTCTGAAGGTTTGGGAACGGCCGAGTGGACGGGGTGAAGTTCCGGGAAATATTTGTTGGTGCGAAGAACCCGGTAAGCAGCAGAGACAGCCCTACCGGGGGAAGCCGACGATGCGCGGTAAAAATTTGCAACTCATGGCCATTTCTTGTTTAATCAAGGCATTTGGGAGGTATGTGCATTTATTGGCAATCGATCAACGCGAGATTGAAATAGTAAAATCCTAGAATCGTACCATGTGTTATGTTTATAAAAATTGGGGGTTCTATGCTCGCGCTGCACTTATCGGATATTCACTTTCGTCACCCCCAATGCGGTGGCATAGACCCTGAGCGGGTTTACCGGGCAGAGCTTGCGCAACATGCTGCCGAACAAGTTGCGCGTCTCGGACCTGTTTCCGCAATCTTTGTAACTGGAGACATTGCATATCGCGGTCTGCCTGAGGAATACGAAGCGGCGAGCGCGTGGTTCGACGAAATCGCCGTGAAGGTCGGTTGTCGACCTGACGATATATATGTGGTGCCAGGCAATCATGACGTTGATCGTACGGCGTTCAGTGATCGACAGGTCCGCCTTACAGTGGAGGCCGTGGCGCAAGCTACGACCGAAAATAGACGCGAACGCGCGCTCATGGACACTCTGCATGACCCCGAGAGCGCGAAAAATCTGTTTGCTTCAATCGAAGCATATAACGCATTTGCCGCCCAATACGATTGCAATGTCCATTCTCGACGCCCCTACTGGGAGCGATATTTCCCCCTGACGGAAGGTGCGGCGCTTTATGTACGTGGTCTGACATCGACCTTTATTTCTGGTATCGCCGGGACCGATGACCGCCGCAGCCTTTATTTGAGTGCGCTGCAAACCGGAATCGAACCTCTAGACGGCGTCATCAATCTGGCAATGTTACACCATCCATTAGACTGGTTTTCTGATATGGATAGCGCTGAGCCAAGATTACTTGGGCGTCCCGGCGTTGTCTTGTGTGGGCACAAACACACGCAATGGCTGCAGGGGCATAATGGTGGAGCGCTATTCGTCAGAGCAGGATCCGTTAATCCTGAACGGGACGGTTTACTTTGGGCGCCTGCGTATAATTTCATCGAGTTCAACGTAGAGGAACAAGATAATCGCAAGGACGTACGTGTGCGGACGTGGCAATATGACTATCAAGCCCAAGGCGAGGCTTTCCGATTGAGGACGCATCGGCTGGACGGACTAGTTCAGGACTATTTCGATCATCGCGTGACGCTGCGGGGAGAATGGAGGCCCAAGGGCAAAATCGGACATGCGATTGAGGTCAACGCCGACGCACCGGCGGACTGTGCGTCGATAAATGACATCGAGGAGTCGGTTATGGCGGCACCCCAGACAAGACAGATTAACCGACGATTCTGGCGTCTCGCGCATTCGGAGAGACGCTCAATCATGGTCGGTCTTGGCAAATGGCCACCCGACACGCCCGTTGAAAACGAGTACGCTGTATTCCGAGCAGCGATCGTGGCTCTAGCCAAGGAACAGAAATTAGGTGCGTTGGATGAGGCCATTCAGATCGCCGAGCAAGAGGAATAATAATTATGGAGATGCATGAGAGTTTCGGTCCCTGGATTAGGTCAATTGATCCGACAGGCAATACAGAAGGCCTAACTAATCGGTGGAGCGGAACCGTGGCGACCGTGAAGGCGCTGGATGTCGAGGTCATCGATCACCTCGTTCGCCGACACTATGGGCTCAATACTACGGGTGAGGTCGGTGCGGACGTCTTCGAGAATGCACACAAAATTGCCAATCCGTTTCTAGAAATCGATCGTGCGGCGAATGAACTGAGACTTCTGGCCTCCGCCTGCCTCGCAGTTATCCTCGATTCGGATATGGATTGGAGCGATCATGCCGCGATGGCTGTCATGGCCGCCGATCTGGGCGGTCGCCGGGATGGGCAAGCCACGATTGACTTGCGTGAACGTGCTAGGCGCCGTGCCGCACAGTCAGGTGAAGCGTTGCGACGTCGTAGGCCCATAAGCACAGCGATGAGCAACGCCAGTGGGAAATTCGATTTTGTTGAAAAATTGACAGCGGAAGGTGGGTTGGACGACCATGAAACGGCAACAGTGGTTTTGTCGGACATCGCTGCGAAGATAACAATGGAATTGACAAAAGCGCGGCGTGAAGCACGCAACGCTGTTGTGGCATTGATCGAACATATCGACATGAAGGATGAGGAGCTGGAACTTCTCTGGTGGGTCTTCAACGAAGCGAGCGAGACCCGCGACAAAGCCTTCAAAGCGCTCAAGCCGGCTGAACGCGGCTTGGTTGCAGGCGTTGAATTGGCGAAGAAACTGCGGCTGTTACCAGGGCCTACTTCGACGCCAGCGCTGCTGGCGCGCATGGGAGTGAGCGCAAAAACCGCGCACGCCTTGACCAGTGCTGTCGATGCCTGCGACTCAGACTGGATTCGGACCTTGAACCTAGTGGATGTGAACGCTCTGACGCCAGTCCATGCAGCGCT
The DNA here is from genome assembly GCF_000961795.1 of Hyphomonas sp. BRH_c22. Classification (GTDB taxonomy): domain Bacteria; phylum Pseudomonadota; class Alphaproteobacteria; order Caulobacterales; family Hyphomonadaceae; genus Hyphomonas. Next base: position 4,427 of record NZ_LADU01000044.1, on the reverse strand, counting down.
GGCCGAGCGTTTGCGAGTAGGCAAGACAACTAAGTGGGCGGTTGGTTGGTCCAGTGTCGCGCAATGCGACGTTGAGCTTGAATTCCCTGAACATGGACTTGCAGTTCAGTCGTATCTGGAGGCAGTCTATCTGCGCTCCCGGGCGGATAGGCAAGGATGAGCCAGAGCGAAGCGACCATCACGTGCGGTAACGCCGACTGTAAGGTAAGCGAGACAGGCACTTGTATCGACGGCCACTCCGTGCCGGCTTCTTGTCCGCTTTACGGGCGCAAGCCGCCCTCAAGCGACGAGACAATAATTGATGAGGTTACTGAACCGTCCTTGTCTCCCCCTGCTGAACGAATTGAAAAACCAAGACTGGTCAGAGTTGCACGCGGCGAGGCGCTCAATCTTCGAGAGATGGGGGCGCTGCTGAGTGAACGTCCGGCGCGCATCATAAGCATCGTCGGACCAGTTGATGCTGGGAAGACGTCATTGATTGCTTGCGCCTACGACCTGTTTCAAAGCGCAGCCATGGCTAATTTGAGATTTGCCGGATCGACAACATTGCTCGGTTTTGAACGGATTTGCCATTTGGCGCGTGCAAGTTCTGAAGCGCCAGAAGTGACGGGCGAGCGTACGCCTGTGGATTCCGATCCCTTCTTTTTTCATTTGGGAGTTCAAGATGGGGGGATCCGACGCGACTTGCTTTTTGCTGACCGGTCGGGCGAGCTCTACGAAGGTGTATCCGACCAGCCGAGTCGCGCCGATCAATTAATCGAATTATCGCAATGCAGCGTGCTGACCTTGCTGATCGATGGTGCTGGCTTATGCTCTCCGACTCGGCGGCATGCTGTAATTTCTGAAGCGCGTCAGTTTTTGAGCAGCATATTTGAGCGGGGTACGCTGTCGCGAGACGCCCATTTGCTTATTGTGTTGAGTAAGATTGATCTTGTCGAGGCTTCTGGCGAGGCCGACGCCTTGCGGAGCGCCTTTGATGTGTTTTTTGAGGAGGCGTGCGCGGCTTATCAGTCAAGAGTTGCCGGTATGCAAGCCATGAAAGTTGCAGCCTCCCCTGCAGGACCTGGGACGCCGCGCGGGTTTGGCGTTGAAGCGTTGCTGCGGATATGGCTGGCGGGGGGGGATTTGCGAGAGCACCTAGCTGATTCCCAGTTGCGCCGTGCATCGCGCACGATGTGCCGCTTCGGGGCACAAGGAGACGGGGAATGAGTAACGGATCCGTAGTCGTCTGCGGTCTACCTGCGGCCGGCAAAACTACCTATCTTGCTGCGCTTTGGGAAGTTCTACAGGATGGTGGCCCTAGCACACAGCTTCAAATGGCGTCGCGTGACCACGACGATTACCGCTATGTACGTAAAATCCATAAGAGGTGGATCGAAGGTGTTCGCCAAGAGCGGACCGAGGGGCCCGATCGTGAGGCCGTTGGATTGGACATGACAGACGGGACGGGAGGAGCATTCACGCTGCGATTTCCGGATCTTGGTGGCGAAGTGTTCACGCAGCTCTGGGAGGAACGCACATGCGATACCGAGATTGCTGACATGCTCAGTACTCGACGGGGCGTTATGTTGTTTGTCCATGCCGATAAGATTACGCAACCACGTCATCTGATAGATGAACTGAATGATAGTGCCGAAATGGGCGATGCCACTTCAATCGGTGAAGCGCTTCCGTTCGCGCCGAGGCTTGCCCCGTGCCAGGTGAAAATAGTTGATTTGCTGCAGATGATGACATCCAGACATATCAACGCCCCACCAGGAAATTTGGCTATCATTCTTTCGGCTTGGGACAGGGTGTCGGTGGGGGATCTGACCCCGGAGCAACACCTTGCTACGCAAATGCCACTACTTGACCAGTATCTTAAGGCAGGTGGGGATGGCTGGCGTCCGGCGATTTTTGGAGTCAGCGCACAGGGTACGGACTACGTGAAGAGAGAGCATCCCGGCGATCTGCCTCAGTCTCTTGTTGATATTTGCAAATTGCGCAAACCCCATGAGCGCATCCGCGTTGTCTCGAATTGTGTCGAAGACCACGATCTGACTCGACCCATCGCATGGGTCGTTTCATGAAAGAAAGGCCCCAAACGGTCGGAATTAATCAAGCGCTATACGGCTATGACAGCGGCCATCGCGAGCTTGCATCATCCTTATCGCTTTCGATAGACGACAAGCACGCCATGCTAGTCTTCACCGACCGGGCCGCCCCAATGCATGATATGCCAGCAAGGGGCTATCTGGTGGGGTTTCCGCTCAAGGATGCTGGAGCTTACGCCTTGGTACGGACCTGGCCGGCTCCGGAAATGGATCGTCCTGGCAGTGTTTGGTCGCATGCACTACTTATCGACTTTGCATTGATGGCGCAGGTGCCAGATCTGTCCATCTTTAGAGCGTATTTTCGGAGACCTGAAGGGCCATCAGCAGACCTGAGCACCTACCGGACAGTCGAACCCGCTTTTTTTCAGCAAAAGCTGATGGGCGGAATCGGTCCTAACGAAGAGGCCGCCGCTACACTTATCCACGCGCTCTACGCCGATACGAATGGTCCGGCGCAAATGGATGTGTCTCATGTATCGGCTCCGGAAGATCTAGTTTTTGCACTTTGGTCCCAACAATGGCCACGTCTCCGGCGCGGCTTCAAATTCTGCACATTTTGTGATTTGAATAAGACTGATCGGTTCTCATCCTTTGACCTACAACTGTTTAACGACAAGCGAGTTGGACAGCGCTCCGCGTATGTTCTTGACACACTACGCAGTCGCGTCGGGGGAGAGGACGCATCTTGGATAAGCGTTGCGCTCGAAGATTTGACCGGCGAGAGTTATGGATTGCGCGAATTCCTTAAAACAAAAGCAAGCGACGTGAGCGATGGGCGGCGTCATTTCCGCCGACTCTGTGAAATCTATCGGGATTTGACGAAACAAAACAGCGGAGCGGCTCTCGCGCGAGCTGTAACGCACACCTTGGAGGCGTTTTCTAACCAGGAAGGTCGTTTGCTTCGTGAGGAAGTTGTTCGCGCTGCCGTTAACCGTGGTGGGGATCTGCCCATTGCGACACTAAAGACCGTGCTCGTGTCGATTGACCGATCTGGATTGTCGCTGTCCCATGAAACTGTGGTTTCACTGGGGAAATTAATATGGCGGCGGATGCCAGCCCTCTTCCTTTCCGAGGACACGCCGTCCGTCTTCTTTAACTCATTGGAAGAGATTCTTCCGGGCTTGGATGAGGAGGCGATTGTTAAGGGTCTGGAGGTTGCTTCAGCGCTATCGGCTAGAGTGTTGCCACTTGCGACAAGCGTGTTCGCCAGCGAAAGGGCTTGGGCGTCTTCAATTGCGGAAAGTATGCTTCGCGAGGTGTCGGCCTTGAGCGAAGTTTTCGAAAAGACCGGCATTGAGAACAAAGTCATCGCAGCGTTCTGCCAAGCGGCGCCGGAGGCGCTTGCCGAAGAAGCCGCCTCTAGTTTTGACAAGCGCGGACTGATCGCTGCATTGGCCGCCGCGCCGGAACTGTTGGAGACGAGAGCCGGTCGGAAGCTGTCGATCGAGCTGATGAGTTCCAGCGCGGCCACAGAATTTATCAATGCACTTGCCCGGCCTCCTGTGGCGTCGGTCGATATCTCCCTGCTGACGGTTTGGGCTGATCTCGTCCAACCACTTGGGTTCGACCGAGATCGCAATTCGACTAGCAACGACCCTTGGCTGGCTTTGGCTGAGAACTCAAGCCAATCACGCGAGGAGTCCGATGGTGCGCTCCGACTCGCATGTTGGATTCTGCGTCGTGGCTTGCGGTTGGAGCGCGACGACGCTGCCGCGTCGCTCAGCTTTGCGCTCGACCCAATATTCTCTGCGGTTTTGAGCGGTCGGATGCCAACCCAAGACGCGCTCCTCTTCCGCGCCGATCTTGTGAGCGTAGACTGGTGGGATTGGGTCACCGATGCCGACCGGATAATCCAAACAATCGCTCGCAAAGCACGTCATTCCGGGTTCACAATTGAACAATTCGTGGGTTTGACTAAGTCCGACGCGCTTCTTCGGTCCTTAGTTTCTTCGTTGTCCTACAAGTATAAGGGCCGGAAATATCTTGACCGGTTGAAGGACGAGTACGGGCTGGCTTCAGAAGAAGCGGTTGAACGTTTTGAGCGTGTAATGTCCTGATGCTGCAATCGGACGGGATGCTTCCGCGCTTCGGCGAGCGGAAGTGGATAGGCTCAGACAAGTATTGACAGACAATCGCTGCGTTTGAAAATATATAGCCTCGTAAAGAAAGTGTGCGCAATCCGGATCAATCTTCCATTCCAATCCCGCGCCCAAGCGCCCACGAAATCCGCCCCCCGCGTACGACACCCGACACCGCCATCCCGCGCCGCTGTTCAAGTACCTGCCGCCAAGGCACAATCGTAAAATCCCGCTGACGCTCAATGACCGCAAACTT